>JBOGED010000172.1:0-8937 GCA_050743625.1 Egibacteraceae bacterium
ACACGCGATGGACCCCGCCTAAGTTGGTGGCATTGGGCCTAATCCTTGCACAGTATGGCGAGGTGCTCCACCCGAATGGGGTGTTTCGCCCAAAAGATAAGGCCGGACAAGCCGGCGTACCGGCGAGCCGCGTGCGTTAGCGGCGGCGGACGATGTCAAACCCCGCGAGTGAGTTGAGGGTGCTGCCCCATACGAGCACGAGGGTTGCGAGTACGTCGTCGCGCTCGTGCTCTTCGCCGAGCACGACCCAGCTGTAGGCGAAATGCTCGACCATGGCCGCCAACGCCCCGGCAACGGTGCGGGCGGGAGGCGTGCTCGGCCTGCGTGACGCGGCCGCGACGGCGGCGATCTGCTCGGTGATGCGGTCGACGAACCGTCCGCGCAGCTCCCGATACAACCCGCCGAAGGCGGGCTCGTCCCTGGCCGCCTGGAGCCAGGCGTGCATGAGGACCCCGTCTCGCCGGTAGAGGTCGAGGAACCCCCCGATGATCCGCTCCAGGGCTCCGTGGACGTCGTCGGCCTCCCATGGCTCTTTCGCGAGGGCCTCGAAGTCCGCCTGGCTCACCCGTACCAGGTCGTCGAGGATCGCAGCTTTGCTCTCGTAGTACGTATAGAAGGTGCCGTGGCTCACGCCCGCCCGCTGGACGATGTCCTGGATACGCGCCTGGTGCCACCCGAGGTCGGCGAACGCCATGCGAGCGGCCTGCCGCAGCCTCGCCGCGGTGCGTGCCGCACGTGGCGAACCGGTGTCGCCACCGGTCCCCAAGCTTGGATCGCCCATGAGAGCATCGTAGCCGGGGTCCCGCGTGAACTGGCAGAACCCACTGTCAAGACCATCGCAGACAGATGCGGTTAATTGGTTAACCCAACCTACTACCGCAACCGTGGCAAGGTCCTTCGCTACAGTGGCTCGGTCGGGACGGGACCGGCCAGCGGGTGCGTCGGTCCGGGCAGACGGAGGAGCGGGAGGGACGTGTGGCGACCAGCCGGTGGGTTGACACGGATTCCGGTGCCCTCGGTGACTGGTTCGCCCAGCTCGAAGCGAACATCACCAAAGTTATCGAGGGTAAGGAAGAGGTAGTCCGGCTAACGCTCATCGCGCTGCTCGCCGAAGGCCACGTGTTGGTCGAGGACGTGCCCGGGGTCGGCAAGACGCTGCTGGCCAAGGCGATCGGGCGCTCGGTCGCGTCGAGCGTCCGGCGCATCCAGTTCACGCCAGACCTCTTGCCCAGCGACATCACCGGGGTCACGGTCTACAACCCGGAGCACGGCGACTTCGAGTTCAAGCCTGGCGCGGTGTTCGCGAACATCGTCCTGGGCGACGAGATCAACCGTGCCGGCCCAAAGACGCAGTCCGCGCTATTGGAAGCGATGGAGGAACGCACGGTCACCGTTGACGGGACCACGCACGAGCTCGCAGTGCCCTTCATGGTGATCGCTACCCAGAACCCGATCGAGCTCGCTGGCACCTACCCCTTACCCGAGGCGCAGCGCGACCGCTTCATGATGCGGGTAACGATCGGCTACCCGGAAGTCGAGGCCGAGGTCCGCGTCCTGGATGTCCACGGGGTTACCGACCCGCTCGCGTCGCTCCAACCCGTCGCCGATGCCCGAGAGGTGGCGGGAATGATCCGCGTCGCACAGGGCGTCCACGCGGCGACGGCGCTGAAGCGCTATATCGTCGAGATCGTCCGGGCTACCCGGGCGCATCCCGCCGTCGATCTCGGGGCCTCCCCCCGGGCGGCGCTCGCGCTTCTTCGGGCCTGTAGGGCAAAGGCTGCGGTCGAGGACCGCCAGTACGTCGAGCCGGACGACGTCAAAGCACTCGCGCACCCCCTGCTCGCGCACCGTTTGGTCCTGTCCCCACAGGCGGAGTTCACGCGCACGGGTGCGGAAGCGGTCATCTCTGAGCTGCTGTCCCGCGTTCCGATTCCCGGCAGGCGGTAACCACCGTGCGGGCGAGGCTGACCACGCGCGGGGTGACGCTGCTCGTCGGAGGCGTGCTGGTCTGGGTGACCGGCCGCCTGCTCGGCGTCCCTGAGCTCTCCATGGTCGCCGTCACGAGCATCGCGCTAGTCGGATCCTCCTGCCTGTCCTTGATGCTCGGCACGCGAGCGATCTCAGCCTCCAGAACGCTGGCGGCCCGGTGCCTCGACCATGGGGGCCGCGGTGGGGGGACTCTTGAGCTACGGAACGACGGCCGGGGTTCGTCCACGAGCCTACTGGTCGAGGAGTGGTGCCCCCAAGCCCTGCTCAACGCAGGTGGACCGCTCAACTTCACCGTCCCCCGCGTCGATCGCGGCCAAGTGGTCACGCTGGAATACCAGATCGTGGGAGGGGCGCGCGGGAGACACACGGTGGGGCCCTTGCTGGTCAGCGCTCGCGACCCATTCGGGTTCGCGCAGCGGTCCTGGCGCGTCGTGGAGACCGACGAGCTGCTCGTGTACCCGCCGATCGAGAAGCTGCCGTCTCACGCGATCCCAGGCCATCAGCCGCTCATCGTTGGGGACGAGTTCGACACGATGCGGGAGTACGTCCGTGGCGACGATCTCCGGCAGATCCACTGGCCCTCGACCGCGCACCGCCAGAGGCTGATGGTCCGCCAGCATGAGCAGTCCCGGGTCGCTCAGGCGTGTGTCTTCCTCGACGTACGCGGCTGTGCTCACCCGGGGAGCGGGCCTGGCTCGACGGGAGAGAAGGCGATCGGCGTCGCCGCTAGCCTCGTCGCGCATCTCGCCGCAGGTGGATTTCAACCGTGCCTCGTCACCGAGGCGGACCAGCGCTCCCCGCGGGCGCAGGACCTTCCGCGGCTCATGGAGCGCCTCGCCGAGATGAAACCGTCGCCGATGACCTCCCTCGCGCCGGCATTCGGGCGGGTCAGTGATGGCGAATGGCTGCTGATCGCCGTCGTCCGACCCCCGCCTTCCGATGGAGACCTGGCCACCTCGATCGACGTTCGGGCGCTCGCACGCGCCGGGCGAGGCGGAAGGGGGCGGATCGCAGTCGTCGTCGCCGAGGGGCCTGGCGACGCTCGGGCCCATGAGCTCACGCGGATCTTGGCCGGAGCCGGCTGGCGGGCCGCGCCCATCGCGCCAGACCAGCCACTCGCCAACTGCGAGATCCTCCGGGCGCCCGGCACGCGCCAAGCACACCGCGTCACCCAAGGTCCGCCATGAGCGCGGAGCGCGATCCCATCCCGGAGGGATCCCTCATGAGCGCGAAGCGCGATCCCATCCTTGGGTTTGGAGCGGTGAGGCGCCGAGTGAGGACTCGTCGGCGATCCGGCGTAACCGTCCCCGCGTGGTCCGTGCATCTCGGGGACGGTTCGCCATGAGCGCGCCGGTGGTTCCGCGCAGTTTTCCTCCGTATTCAGAGGAAAACGGCGCCGTCAACCTTCCCGTCGGCGCACCGCAGACTTGGCCCGCAAGATTTCTCCATATTCGGAGGAAAATTGCAGTTGAACCACGAACCACGGGGATGCGTGTGGTGGTCGCGGTCGCGATGGTGGCCGCCGCATGCGTGCCGCTGGGCCAGGTGTTCATTGGCGGCCGCTGGGCTTGGCCAGTGCTCGCGGCGGTGCTGCTGCCGATGGCGATCGCGCAGCTGTCCCGGCGGTGCGGGTCGGGACCATGGCTCGCGCTGATCGCCAGCGTCGCCGGGTGGTTCGTGTTCGCGGCAATCGCGTTCCTCCCCGACTCTCTTGGCGCGGGGTTCCTCCCAACGGCCCAGACTCCCGTAGCCCTCGCCGATCTGTGGGCGCGGGGCGTCGAGCTCGCCCGTGTCCAACCCGCACCGGTATATCCCGACCTGGGAATGCTGTTGCTCGCGGCGACCGGGGTCTGGGTGGTTGCCTACACGGTAGAGACCATGATCTTGCGGTTCGACTCTCCGATTCAGGCGGTCCTCGTCGCGCTCATTCTGTGGATGACCCCACTCGTGATCAGGCCTGCGGACGGGCACGCATGGCCGCTGACCGTCCCGCTTCTCGCGAGCGCGGCCTGGCTGCTGCTCGAGTCCGGCTCCCGACGCGTCGACAGCGTCGAGGCCCAAATCCCCAGCTCCTGCCGGGGGTCCCCCCGACCGCGCCGCCTCGGCTGGGCCGTCGCCGCCGTGGCGATCACCATCGGTGTGACGGTAGGTCAGGCTTTGCCGGGAGCGGGCGAGAGCGGATGGCTCGGGTTGAGGAATACCGGTGGCGCGACGGCCACGATTAACCCGATCGTCAACATCAGGGCCCGGCTCGTCGGTCAGGACACCAGCCCACTCCTGCACGTTCGCTCCCCTCGCCCCACCTATCTCCGCCTGACCGCCCTCGACGTCTACGACGGTCGGCGCGAAGAGTGGACGACCGGTGGCATCCGTAGTGTGCCGGTCGCGCGCAGGCTTCCGCCTGACGAGCCCATCGTGGCCGCGGACGAGATCGACGTGGCCATCACCGTGGCGGGTTTGAGTCCCGGCACCGTCCTCATTCCCGCCGTCTACCAGCCGTTGGAGGTGTCCACGCGGTCAAGCGTGACGTTCCGGTACGACGCTCGTATGGCGACCTTGAGCCTGGCCAGCGGGGAGCGGCTCCAGCCCAACGACCGATACGAGATCGTCGCCGCGATTCCGCGAGCGACCGCGGAGGCGCTCAGCGAGGTCGACGTGCCGCGCTATGGCTCCGAAAGTGCATTGCCGGCGGGGATCCCGGCCGCAGTCACCGAGCTGGCGAGACAGATCGTCAACGATGCGGGAGCCCAGAGTGTCTTCGAACAGGCCCTTGCGATCCAGCGTGAGCTGCGGAGCTGGACCTACTCGCTCAACCCTCCGCCCGGTCATGGCGCGAGCGCCATGGTGACGTTCGTGCGTAATCGCGAGGGATACTGCGAGCAGTTCGCCGGGACGATGGCGGTGATGCTGCGCTCCCTGGGTATCCCCGCGCGGGTTGCCGTCGGGTACACGCCAGGGACGTCGCCCACTCCCGGGGAGTACGTCATCACCCAACAGAACGCGCACGCGTGGGTCGAGGTGCGCTTCCCGGGTTTCGGCTGGGTGACCTTCGAGCCGACACCCCGCTCCGACGGGGACGTGCTTGTTCCCACGGAGGCCAATCCGGTGCCGGGGACCACGGTCAAGAGCTTGAGTCTCGCGGCGCCGTTCGAGGAACGGGACCCCGATGGTGGGCGGGTATCGAGAGAGCCAAGCGGCACGGTCCAGGCCTTCCCGCTGGCCACCCCGGCAGTCGACGTGTCATGGGTGAGCGGCAGGCCCGCCATGCTGATCTGGCTGGGCGTCGCGGCGATCGCCTTTGTGATGGCGTGGCGGACCAGCGACGGGTGGCGGCGGGAACACAATCTCACTCCCGCTGAGCGTGCCCTCCGCGCGCGTGCCCGTATCCAACGGCTTGGGCGAGGCCTCGGCGTCCACCCCACACTCGCGGAAACCGACCGCGAGTACATGAGGCGCTTGGCGGGCACTCACCCAGCCGGCACGCGTCTCGCCTCTTTGGCCGCCGCAGTCGACTACGCGCCGTATGTCACGGAGAGCGACGCTCAGCAAGCCGAAGACGCGGCGAGAGAGATCGCGGAGCACCTGCTTCGCTCCAGATCAGCGCCGCGACGCGCCGCGATCCGGATTCGCTCCGCATTGCGCTCCGGGCTTTTCGGCGCATAACACCCTGTCGATAGCCCCTGCAGGGTGCGCCGGTCACGTGTTGGACGGTCCTCTCCCGTCCATGAACCTGCGCAGCCCACCTCTCAGCTGGCCTCCCAGTCCGGGCGTGGTGTCCTGATCGCCGAGCCGCTTGAGCAGGTGCCCGCCATACACCGTGCTGGCCAGCATCAACGCGAAACCCGCCAGACCCCACCAGAGGTTGACAACAATCCCGAACAGCATGAACAACCCTACAACGAAGCCGATGACGGCAAACTTGACTTGGCGACGGGCCTTGAACGTGGCTGTCGCGGTGCCTACCGCACGCGCGAACCGAGGATCTTCCTCCCGTAAGCGCGCCTCGATGTCGGCCAGAATCTGGCGCTCACGATCGTCAAGAGGCATACGCCGCTCCGCGTCGTGTTCTCGTCCGCCCGGGCCGTTCCGGCCGGCGCTCCCATCGGGAGCGTTCTTCGATTCTGCACTACTGAGCGTCTTCCTGCATCCGGCTTCTTGTCCCTACTCACCAATGACCCGGTCACGACCGCGGAGGTCTAGCCCGGGTCCTGGATGTCGTCGCGTGTGGGACGCGACCCATCGGCGCGCTGCTCGTGTTCCAGCAGGGCGCCACGGGTTACCGCCTGGTCGCCGAAGCGGGTGCGGGCTTGGTCAGCGGCGCGCTCGAGGATCGACCAGCGGTCATCGGCGAACATGCGGAGCTGGTGAGCTGCTCCGGCAGGGAGGAGATTCGTCACCGCGACGCCGACAAGGCGGACACGTACTCGCTCGAGCCGCAGCGCGTCGAGGAGCGCGGCGACCTCGCGGTGCAGTTCGGTCGCATGGTCCGTCGGCACCGGCAGCGTCCGGGAGCGGGTCACGGTCTGGAAGTTCGCGTAGCGCAGCTTCAGTGTCACCGTCCGCCCGGCGGCGCCGCCGCGACGGAGCCGTTGCGCCACGGTCTCGGATAATCGCAGCAATTCCCGGCGTAACACAGCGGGATCGTCGACGTCGCGGTCGAACGTCTCTTCGGCGCTCATTCCCTTCGCGGGCTGGTGCGGTACGACCGGTCGTTGGTCAGATCCCTTGGCCAGCTCGAACAGCTGCGCCCCAGCGGCGTGGCCGACGATCCGTATGAGCACTTGCTCGCCGGCCTGGATCACATCGGCGACCGAGCGCAGCCCGAACCGGTCGAGGCGGGCGGCGGTCTGCTCCCCCACTCCCCATAGGTCACGAACGGGCAGCGGATCGAGGAAGGCACGGACCTGCTCAGCGCGCAAGTGGAGCAACCCGTCGGGTTTGGCCTTGCCGCTGCAGAGCTTCGCGAGGTACTTGTTCGGCGCGACGCCGACGCTCGCGGGCAGCTCAAGCTCGTCGCGGATCCGTTGCCGAAGCCGGGCTCCGATCACCGCCGGTTGGCCGAACAGGCGAACCGCCCCACCGACGTCGAGGAAGGCCTCGTCGAGCGCCAGCGGCTCGACGAGCGGGGTAACGGAGTCGAGGATCTGGCGGAGCGCCACAGAGGCCTCTTGATAGGCAGAGAAATCCGGTGGGATCACGACCGCTTCGGGACACAGCCGCCGTGCGCGCGCTATCGGCATCGCCGAACTCACCCCGAACCGCCGCGCTTCGTAGGACGCGCTCGCCACCACCCCTCGCCCACCCAACCCCCCCACAAGCACCGCCCTCCCCGCCAAAGACGGGTCCCGCCGCACCTCGACCGACGCATAAAACGCGTCCATATCAACATGGAGGATGGGCTCGGGGGGTCGCACGTACATGGCTTATGGCCAGGCTTTCTCACGTATGCGTGAGCAAGCCTGGCCGTAAAGGGGATTCACTCGTCGAGCGCCGCGCGGGCGCGAGCGAGCCATTCGCGGACCTGGGGCGCGGTCGACCCGAGATCGATCGCGCGCTCGAACAGCGGGATCGCGAGGTCGTACTCACCAGCTCGGTACAACGGGACGCCAGCGTTCTGGTAGAGAGTCCGGAGCGTCGCGGGATCGGCCGCAGGCTCCTGCCCGGCTTGCTGGAGCTCAAACTGGTGGTCGAGCAGGGCAGTGACCGCGACGGCGCTGCGCCGCAGGGTGTTGCGCTGTCCAGCGGCCCGGTAGGCATGAAGCTGGAGGACTCGGGCTTCCGTCCACGCCCAAAACCCACGGTCCCAACCGGGATCCTCGTCCGCGATGCGGCGCATCCTGCGGGCCAGTTGAAGTGCCTCCTCGTGGCGTCCGAGCTCTGCCAGGATGACTCCGGCCGTGCGCAACAGATAGAGACGGTCGAGGCGGTTATCGGGTGCGGGGACGGTCTCGTCGAGGAGCTCGGCAAAGATCGTAAGCCACTCTTCTTGGCGACCGATCGTGACCCAGCACAGTGCTTGGGTGCCGTCGGCCATGATCCACAAGAGGCGATCGACCGGCAACGCAGCGCGCGCCCAGTCGAGCAGCGCGAGCTGAGCCTCCACCGCCTCATCACACCGGCCAAGAACGGCGAGTTGGTCCACCAGTTCACCGCGCGCCCAGGCCTCCTCGTCAGCCGGCAGGGGCTGGTCGAGGTAGCGCGTAAGTAGATCCACGACCGCCTCCCCCCGCCCGAGATGGCCGAAGACGCTGGTCGCGGTGTGCACGAGTGCGGAGTCGAGGCTGCCCGTGGCGAGCCGCGCTTCTAGCTCAGCCGCAGCTTGAGAGAAATCGTCGAAGCTCGCGTCGTCGGTCATCGACCTGCCGATCCTGTCGAAGCATGCCAAAGCTTGCGTGAAGCGTTGTCGTCGTCCACGCGGGTTTCCGGCTCGGCGAGGGCCTGGGCGAGCCGACCTTCCTGCCACGAGCGCATGAGCTGGGAGAGGTCCCACGCCGTGTTCGCGTTGATCGACACCCCACGGCGGCCGGACCGGCGGACGGTGCCCTCGACCACGAGCAGCCAGCCATGGAAGACGATCCGCGCGCAGCGTTCGTGAACAGATTCGAAGAACGCACTGTCGCTCACACCGGTCCCGTCGTCGAGTGACAGAAAGATCACTCGCTGGCCCGAGCGCACGGGCGGGGTCTGGGTCGCGACCTTCGCACCCGCTACCCGCACACGCTGTCCCGACCTGCACCCGAGCAAGTCACCTGCCCGAGTCACGCATAGCACATCGAGCAGTCCCTCATAGAACCGCATGACGTGGCAAGTGACCTCCAGGCCGAGCACCTCCAGCTCGGCGCGAACCCGCTCGCTGCGCGTGTAGTCGGCCAGGCCCGATGGACCACCCGGTCCGATCACGGCGGTCGCCTTCGATCCTTGATCCCCACCCCCCGGGGGGGGGGGGGG
>JBOGED010000173.1:0-4043 GCA_050743625.1 Egibacteraceae bacterium
ACCGCCCTGGCGATCCGCAAACCCCAACGTCATACGCCACTCCCAACCCAGAACCTGACCCCCCTCATTCTCGCTCAAAAACTACCGAAACGCCCGCACTCACCCCAAAAGACACCACCCACCTAGGGTGAGTTGTGTGGAGCATTCCGGCGGTGCATATTCGCCCGGGTGCTTCACAAAGACGGCGTCCCACTAGGATGAGAGGCCTCATGACCGGGTTCCTTGCTCGTGTATGTGCTGAGGCGCATGAGCGTGTCGCCGAGGCCGTGCGTGTTGAGCCACTGGCCGTGTTGCGTGAGCGGGCGGCCCAGCGGCCTGCCTCGCCCGGCTTCGCGAGCGCGCTGTCGGGGGATGGCCTCGCCGTGATCGCCGAGGTGAAACGGGCCAGCCCGTCGCGCGGCCGGATGGCGGCGATCCCGGACCCGGTCTGGCTGGCCCGGCAGTACGGGGAGGGCGGCGCGGTCGCGATCAGCGTGCTCACTGAGCCCTCGCATTTCGACGGCAGCCTGGACGACCTCGCCATGGTCGCCGCTGGCGTCCGGTTGCCCGTGTTGCGCAAGGACTTCGTCGTCGATCCCTACCAGATATGGGAAGCGCGCGCCGCGGGTGCGGCAGCGGTCCTGCTCATCGTCGCGGCATTGCCGCAGCCCGAGCTCGTCCGCCTGCTCGCGGCGGTCGTCGGCGTCGGGCTGGACGCGCTCGTCGAGGTCCACGACGAGGGCGAGGCCGGAAAAGCCGTCGCCGCGTATGCCGAGGCGGCGACGGGCCGGCCGCTCGTCATCGGCGTGAACGCGCGAGACCTGTCCACACTCAAGGTCGACCCGGACCGGTTCGCGGCGGTCCGCACGGCGCTGCCGCGGGATGCGATCGCGGTGGCCGAGAGCGGCGTTCAGGGGCCCGCCGATGCCCGCCGCCTCGCGGCCCTCGGCGCCAACGCCATTCTCGTCGGGGAGCACGTCGCGACGGCCGAGGACCCCGCGGCCGCGGTGCGGGCGCTGGCGGAGGCGCTTGCTGACCAGGAGGTCTGCACATGACCACGATCACCGACACTCCGCGTATCGGGCATTACGGACGCTTCGGAGGTCGGTTCGTGCCTGAGGCGCTGATGGCCGCGCTCGACGAGCTGGAGTTCGCGTTCGCCAGCGCGATGGCCGACGAGGCGTTCCACTCAAGGCACGCGGAGCTGCGACGCCACTACGGCGGCCGGCCGACCCCGCTCTACCTCGCCCAGCGCCTCACCGAGCACGCCGGCGGCGCGCGCATCTACTTGAAACGCGAGGATCTCGCGCATACCGGCAGCCACAAGCTGTGCAACGTGCTGGGGCAGGGACTGCTAACCGAGCGGATGGGAAAGCCGCGCGTCATCGCCGAGACCGGCGCTGGCCAGCACGGTGTCGCAACCGCGACGATCGCCGCGCTGCTCGGGCTCGACTGCGTCGTCTACATGGGGGAGGAGGACTGCCGCCGCCAGCGCCTCAACGTGGTCCGTATGCAGCTCATGGGCGCCGAGGTCGTGCCGGTTCGCAGCGGCACGCGGACGCTGAAGGACGCGATCAACGAGGCCTTGCGTGACTGGGTCACCAACGTCGAGACCACCCACTATCTCATCGGGTCGGTGGTAGGGCCTCACCCCTTCCCGCTGGTCGTCCGTGAGTTTGTGAAGATCATCGGCCAGGAGGTCCGCGCGGAGCTGCTCGAGCGCGAGGGGCGGTTACCCGACGCGCTCGTCGCCTGCGTCGGTGGCGGCTCCAACGCGATGGGGTTATTCCATCCGTTCATCGGAGATCAGGCCGTCCGCCTGGTGGGTGTCGAGGCCGGGGGAGAGGGCATCGACACCGACCGGCACGCGGCAACGCTGTCCGGCGGGTCGGAGGGCATCCTCCACGGCGCCCGCTCGATCGTCCTGCAAGACGAGTTCGGCCAGGTACGGCCCACACACTCGGTGTCGGCGGGGCTCGACTACCCAGGCGTCGGCCCGGAGCACGCGTGGCTCGCCGAGACCGGCCGCGCCGAGTACCGCGCCGCGACCGATCGCGAGGCGCTCGATGGCTTTCGCCTGCTGTGCCAGCTGGAGGGGATCATCCCCGCGCTCGAGCCGTCCCACGCCGTGATCACAGCGGTCCGGTTGGCCGCCGAGCTCGGCCCGGAGGGCATCGTGGTGCTCAACCTGTCCGGCAGGGGCGACAAGGACGTGGACGAGGTGACGCGGGTCATGGAGGTCACCGGGTGAGCGGCCGGGTGGAGCACGCGATCCGGGCCGCCAACGGTGACGGCCGCGCGGCGCTGATCGTCTACCTTCCGGCCGGCTATCCGGACATGGCGACCTCTCAGGCGTGCTTAGAGGCCGCCGCCGAGGCCGGCGCGGACGCGGTGGAGGTCGGGTTTCCCTACTCCGATCCCGTGATGGACGGGCCGACGATCCAGGCCGCGAGCCAGGTCGCCCTCGACGGTGGCTACACCCCCGCCGACGACCTCGCGATGTGCGCCAAGCTGACCGACCGTGTCACCGTGCCCGCACTGGTGATGACGTACTACAACCTGGCCTGGCACTACCGCGGTACCAACCAGCTCGCGGCGTTCGCCGCCGCGGCGGTCGACGCCGGGTTGGCGGGGGCGATCTTGCCGGACCTGCCCCCTGAAGAGGGCGCGCCGTGGAGCGCGATCGCCGCCGGAGCGGGGCTTGAGACGGTCTTCCTCGCGGCGCCCAGCTCCACCGACGATCGGCTGAAGGCGGTCGCCGACGCGAGCACCGGTTTCGTCTACGCGACCTCACTCCTGGGCGTCACGGGGGAGCGTCACTCCCTGTCCGCCGCGGCCTCGCCGCTCGTCCGCCGGGTCCGCGACGTCACGGACAAACCCGTCTGCGTCGGGATCGGCGTCACGACTCCCGCTCACGCCGCCGAGGTCGCGGCCTTCGCCGACGGCGTCATCGTCGGCTCCGCCGCCGTCCGCGCCGCTGGCCAGGGCGGACCCGCCGCTGTCACCACGCTCGTACGCGACCTCGCGGCCGCCTGCCGCCATTGAGGACAGGTTCTGGCCTAGACGCGCCGTACGGTGCGTCTAGGCCAAGAACGAGGAGGGATTCAAGTTGCTCGAGCGAGACGGATATCCGCACGGGGTTCCATGCTGGGTCGACACCGGGCAGCCAGACCCCGAGGCCGCGGTGAGGTTCTACGGCGGCCTGTTCGGGTGGGAGTTCTCCGACCTCATGCCCCCGGGCTCACCCGGTCGGTACCTTGTGGCGCGGCTCCACGGCCGTGACGTCGCCGCGGTCGGGTCCTTGCCCGATGGCGCGCCCCCGACGCCTGTGTGGAACACCTATATCTGGGTCGACAGCGCCGACGCCACCGCCGAGAAGGTGAAGGACGCCGGCGGGAGCGTTCTCGTGGACCCGTTCGACGTCCTCGACGCCGGTCGGATGGCGGTGTTCGCCGAGCCGTCCGGAGCCGTGTTCTGCGTGTGGCAGGCGAACAGGCACAAGGGTGCGCAGCTGGTCAACGAGGCTGGCACATGGGTCTTCAGTGAACTCAACACCCGTGACCCGGAGGGCTCCAAGGCGTTCTACGGCGCGGTGTTCGGCTGGGAGGCCAACACCGTGGATCTGGGCTCCGGCGAGACCTGGATGTGGCGGGTCCCGGGCTACGGAGAGACCCTCGCGGCGAACGACCCTGACCTGTACCGCCGTCAGGAGGACTTCGGGGCGCCTGAGGGCTTCGAGGACGCGATCGGCTGGCTGATGCCGATGACAGCCGAGCAGTTCCCCGACGACGTCCCGGCTCACTGGAGCATCACGTTCGGGGTCGACGACACCGACGCGGTCGCCAACCGGGCCACGGAGCTCGGCGGCACGGTCCTCGTGTCGCCGTTCGACGCAGGAGTCGTCAGGGTCGCGGTTCTCCAAGACCCCCAGGGGGCGACGTTCACGGTGAGCAAGTTCGACCCGAGCTAGACAGCGAGGGACTTCGCCCTCAGACCTCCCCAGCTGGAGTAGTCGGTGGGTCTGTGGGGGATTGGCGCGGACACCCCGCGCCGATCCCCCACAG
>JBOGED010000174.1:0-15158 GCA_050743625.1 Egibacteraceae bacterium
CGAGGACGCGGGAGCGTTCGACCTCCACGACGCACACCCTGCAGACGTTGACGGGCGTGAGCGTCTCCAAGGCGCACAGGGTGGGCACCTCGATGCCTTGGGCGCGGCAGGCTTCCAGCAGCGTCGAACCCTCGGGCACGCGTACCTCGACGCCATCGATCGTCAAGGTCACCCTGCGGCCAATGGGGAGGAGCGTGGTCATGACAACAGTCCCAGGCTGATCGCCGACTGGATGGCGGTCGCGGCGGTGTGGCCCAGGCCGCAGATCGAGGCGTCGCGCATGACCTGTGCCAGCTCGCCCAACAACGCGGCCTCCTGTCCCGCAACACCGGCGCCGCGTACCAGCCGGTGCAGCGTCTCCTCTTGGCGGACCGTCCCGACGCGGCAGGGCACGCACTGGCCGCAGGACTCGTCGCGGAAGAACGCCGCGATGCGGAGCATCGTCCCCGGGATGTCGGCGCGGTCGTCGAACGCCATGATCACGCCTGAGCCGAGCGACGCCCCGATCGCGCGAGTGCCCTCGAACGTCAGCGGCGTGTCGAGCTGGTCCGGGGCGGCGAACGACCCGGCCGCCCCGCCGAGCAGGACGGCCCGCAGCGTGCCAGTGACGCCCCCCGCCAGATCAAGCAGCTCACGGAGGGTCGCGCCGAACCGCACCTCGTAGACGCCGGGACGCGCCACGCAGCCCGAGACGCAGAACAGCTTGGTGCCAGTGGACTGTCCCGTGCCGGCGCTCGCGTACGCAGGCCCCGTCCAGGCAACAACGTCGAGCACGTTCACCAGCGTCTCGACGTTGTTGATCACGGTCGGCTGGCCGAACAACCCTGCCTGGGTCGGGAACGGCGGCTTGTTGCGAGGCTCTCCGCGGCGGCCCTCGATCGAGTTCATCAGCGCGGTTTCCTCGCCGCAGATGTAGGCCCCGGCGCCGCGCCGCAGCTCGACGTCGAACGCGAACCCCGCGCCCATCACGTCGGGGCCGAGCAGCCCCCGCCGGCGCGCCTGAGCGATCGCGCCGGCAAGCCGCCGGGTCGCCAGCGGGTACTCACCCCTGATATAGAGGTATCCCAGCTCGCAGCCCGTCGCGTATCCGGCGATGGTCATCGCCTCGATGAGGGCGAAGGGGTCCGACTCCATCAGGACCCGGTCCTTGAACGTGCCGGGCTCGGACTCGTCCGCGTTGCAGATGAGGTAGCGCGGGCGGACCGGTGCCTTGCTGACCGCGTCCCACTTGACACCGGTGGGGAAGGCGGCGCCACCACGGCCCATCAGCTTCGAGTCGGTGACCTCACGGATCACCCCGGCGGGGCCGAGCTCGACCGCCCGCCGCAGCGCCGCGTACCCGCCGTGGGCGCGGTAGTCGTCGAGGCGCTCGGGGTCCACGACGCCCACCCGGCGCAGGAGGCGAAGGCCAGGGTCACGCGGCGTGACGGTCTGCGGCGCGGAGGGCGCAACCTCCAACGGAGCCGGCGTCCCGGCACCCAGCGCCGCCACCACGCCCTCCGCCTTCGCCGGGGCCAGGCACCAGTCGTCGTCCCCGGCGAGCTGGAACATGACCGCGGGGGCGCGCTCGCACAGGCCGAGGCACGGGCTGCGAACCCACGTGACCTCATCGCCAGAACCCTCTTGGCCGAGGGTCGACTCCATCTCCGCGCACAGGCCGTCCGCACCCGCCAGCTTGCACGCGATGTCGTCGCAGACGTGCGCGACCCGCGGAGCGCGTGGGATGGTTGAGAACAGCGCGTAGAAGGTCGCGACGCCGTACGCGTCGGCCGGCGGCACCATGAGCCGGGCGCAGATGTGGTTGAGCGCGCCCTCGCTGATCCACCCGGCGGCATCCTGCACCGCGTGCAACGCGGGCAGCAGCAGGTGCCGCTGGCCGCGAGCATCGTGACCGGTCCGCGCAGACCGGTCGTTCCCCTCGGCGCCGGCGCCCAGCAACCCGTCGACCGCGGCGCGCTCGGCCCCGGTCGGCTGCGCATGCCTGAGGCGAAGGTCCATCGGCGCTCAGGCGGTCACGCCTGCGGGGACGAGCTTGTCCACGCGGATCGCGGTCGCCTTGAACTCCGCCGTGCCGGACTTGGGATCCCAGGCGTTGATCGTCAGCACGTTGACGTCGACCTCCTCCGTGGAGTGCGGGGTGATGGAGGCCAGGCCGGGTCGGACCGTCTCGTCGTAGGCGACGGGAGCCTCGATCGAGCCGCGCCGGGAGGTGATCCGCACGCGCTCGCCGTCGGCGATGCCGAGCCGGCTGGCGTCGGCGGGGTTGAGGGACAGCGCCTCGGGACGGCGCAGGGGAGAGGAGTAGCCGCCGCTCTGGACGCCGGTGTTGTAGGCGTCGAGGCGGCGTACGGTCGTGAGCCGGATCGGGAACTCGTCCGTCAGCGTGTCGACCGGCGGGACGTGCTCCACCGGTGTGAACGGGGCAAGGTCACCACGCTCCGCGGGGTCCTCCTCCCACAGCCGGCCGTGCAGGAAGGGACTGCCCGGATGGTCCTCGCGGGGGCATGGCCACTGCAAGCCGCCATGCTCCTCAAGCCGGGCATAGGTCATACCCCGGTGCCACTTCAGGGACACCGAGCGTAGCTCGTCCCATACCATCTCCGCGGTCGGCCGTCCCCAGTGGTGCCCGAGCCGGCCGGCGAGGTCGCACAGGATGTGGCTGTCCGGGCGCGCCTCGCCGGGAGGGTCGATGGCTTTGCGGACCCGCTGCACGCGGCG
The DNA here is from genome assembly GCA_050743625.1 of Egibacteraceae bacterium. Taxonomy (GTDB): domain Bacteria; phylum Actinomycetota; class Nitriliruptoria; order Euzebyales; family Egibacteraceae; genus JBOGED01. Next base: position 2,719 of record JBOGED010000174.1, read on the forward strand.
CTCGCTGCTGGTCACGGTGCCCTCGTACTCGCACCAGTCCGCGGCCGCCGGTAGCGCGACGTCGGCCATGCGAGCGGTGGCGGTCAAGAAGATGTCTTGCACGACGAGGTGCTCCAAGGCGCCGAGCAGCTTGCGGGCGTGCCCGACGTCGGCCTCGGACTCGGCGGGGTTCTCGCCGATGCAGTAGAGGGCGCGGACCTCGCCGGTCTCCATGGCGTCGAATATCTGCGACAGGTGCAGGCCGCGCTTGGGGGGGATCCTCGCGCCCCAGGTGGCCTCGAACCGGGCGCGCTCGGCGTCGTTCTCGACGTCGTAGCCGCCGGGCAGCCGGTTGGGGATCGCGCCCATGTCGCCGCCGCCCTGGACGTTGTTCTGGCCCCGCAACGGCACGAGGCCTGAGCCGTAGCGACCGACGTGGCCGGTGAGCAACCCCAGGTTGATCAGCGCGAACACGTTGTCGGCGGCGTTGTGGTGCTCGGTGATCCCCAGGGTCCAGCACAGCTGCGCGCGGTCGGCTGAGGCGTAGGCGTGGGCGAGGTCGCGGATCGCGTGGGCGGGCACGCCGGTCACGCGCTCACCGTATGCGAGGGTGTAGGGCTGCACCTGGCGGGCGTAGGCGTCGAACCCGACGGTAGCGCGGTCGATGAACGCCTGGTTGTGCAGCCCGGTGTGGATGATCTCGCGCGCGACGGTGTTCGCCAGGGCGATGTCCGTGCCGACGTCGATGCCCAGCCACTGGTCCGCCCACCGCGACGAGCTCGTCCGCCGCGGGTCCACCGTGTACAGTCTCGCGCCGTGGTGGATGCCCTTGAGGACGTGGTGGAAGTAGATCGGGTGGGTCTCGCGCGCGTTGGAGCCCCACAACACGACGAGGTCGGTGTGCTCGGCCTCCTCGTACGAGCTGGTGCCGCCACCCGCCCCGAACACTGTCGTCAGACCGACGACGCTGGGAGCGTGTCAGGTGCGGTTACAGCTGTCGACGTTGTTGCTGCCCATCACCACCCGAGCGAACTTCTGTGCCATGTAGTTCATCTCGTTGGTGGCCTTCGAGCAGCTGAACATCGAGAACGCGTCGCCCCGGCGCGTGCTGAGGCCCTCGGCCGCCCGGTCCAACGCCTCGTCCCACGACGCCGGGCGCAGCTGGTCGCCGTCTCGAACCATCGGGGTGGTCAGCCTGGTATGACGTGGCCTCCGCATGGCGCTCGCCTCCGCGTGTGTCATCGCGATACAGAACCGAGCTGCACGAGGGCAGACGGTGGCCAGAAGCCTATCGGCCCACACCGCCGAGGGCTATACCGCCCTGTCCACTGCGATCAACGTTCGACGATGACGCGCTCGTTTGGGACGCAGTGCGTCATCTGTAGCTCGCTGACGTCACGCGGGCCGTTCTGTCCCAGGTTGGCGAGGCGGTGGTGCTCCTCGTCGGTGAAGACCTGGCGAGGCAGTGGCTCAAGATGGCGGACGTCGCCCGGCTTGATCCCCAGGCCTTGACCGACCAGCAGACCGAGCTCGTCCTCGGCCATCAGCAGGTGCCACACCATCCGTTCTTGGGTGGCACGGTCGCACTGGCCCAGCAGGGTCACGAGGTTGGTGACCAGATCGTCCTTCTCCCGGTTGCCTTCACGAGCCGGGCGGGTCACCTCGCCCCTGGCGTGGGCTTCGAGGGCGATGGAGCTGGGACTCTCGGTGAGCCAGCGCCTGACTCGCTGGACTCCTTACTAGCGACTCATGCCCATCCCACGTTCGTCACTGGATGCGGTGGCCTGCATACGCCTCAGCGAACGTTACGCGCACACCAATCCGCGGCGTGCCTTCGACCTCGCGCTTCACGGCGACACCATCACGCCGTACCGGGCACTCACGTGTCGGGAAGGATGCTGAGCGCGCCGGATGGGCAGAGCTGCACGGCGCGGCGTACCGCCATCTCCTGTGCCGCTGCTGGCTCGGGGGTGAGCAGCTCGACGGTGCCGTCCTCGTCGCTTTGGTCGAAGACCTCCGGTGCGGTGAGGGCGCACATGCCGGCTCCGATGCAGCGCCCGGTGTCTGCGGTGATCCGTATGGTGATCCCTCACCAGGTGACCGGTAGCCGGTGGACGCCGTAGATCTCCATGTCCTCACGCAGGAGAATCTCCTCCGGCGGGACGGCGAGGCGGAGCTCGGGGAACCGGCGGAGCAGGGCTGGGTAGCCGATACGCATCTCGACGCGGGCGAGTTGCTGGCCGAGGCATTGGTGGATGCCGTGGCCGAAGGCGAGATGGCCGCTCGCGTCGCGGGTGACGTCGAGCCGGTCCGGGTCGCTGAAGCGCTCGGGATCCCGGTTGGCGGCGGACAGTGAGATGGTAACGGTTTGCCCGGCCTTGATCGTGTGACCGTCCAGCTCGACGTCCTTCAACGCCGTGCGCATGGTGCCGAGGTGCAAGATCGTCAGGTGCCGCAACAGCTCTTCGACCGCGCCGTCGACGAGTGACGGATCGGCGCGCAGGGTGGCGAGCTGGTCGGGGTGGCTGAGCAGCGTGTAGGTCCCCAGGGCGAGCATGTTGGCGGTGGTCTCGTGGCCGGCGACGAGCAGCAGGAGCGAGACGCCGACCAGGTCCTCGTCGGCGAGGTCGCTTGCGGCCACCAGGCCGCTGAGCAGGTCATCTTGCGGTTCGGCGCGCTTGGCTGGGATGAGCTGGGCAAGGAACGTCGCGAGGTCGGTCCCTGCCGCGACCCTCTGTGCCTCGGTGGCTTTCAGGTCCACGAGCGTCCGGGTGTCTTGCTCGAAGCGCTCGTGGTCGGCATAGGGGACGCCGAGCAGCTCGCAGATGACCTGTGAGGGGATTGGCAGCGCGAACGCCTCGACCAGGTCGACCGGCGGCCCAACGTGTTCCATGGCGTCGAGCTGTTTCCTGGTGATCTCCTCGATCCTCGGTATGAGCTGGCTCATCCGGCGGACCGTGAACTGGCCGGTGAGTAGCCGCCGGTAGCGAGTGTGCTCGGGCGGGTCCATGAAGATGAAGTTCCCCGGAGCCTTCGGCACTGGCTCCAGGCTTTCCAGGGGCATGTGGTGCAGCTCGGACCGGGCGCTGAGCCGGGCATCGGACAGGACCGCCCGCGCCGCCCGGTAGCCGGTGACCAGCCATCCAGTGTGCCCGTCCGGATAGGCGAGGGGCCTGATCGGGTCCTCCTCGCGGAGGCGTCGGAGCTCGGACGGAGGATCGAAGGGGCAGGTGCGGGTGGTTGGCAGGGTCGTCGTGGTTGGCACGGTTGGCGCCTTTGCATTGGTGGTCAACGGCAGCAGGCCGATGACAGCTTTTGCATTGCACTTGCAACGTATAAGGCGGGCGACGCCTTTGTCAATGCATCTGCAATGTGAAATCATGGCCGGATGCCGAAGAGGGTCGATCACCACGCGCGGCGCGCCCTGATCGCCGATGCCTTGCTGCGAATCGCGGTCGACCGCGGGCTCGAGTCGGTCAGCCTGCGGCACGTGGCGGCGGAGGCCGGCGTGTCGTCCGGGATGGTGCAGCACTACTTCCGTACGAAGGACGAAATGATGGCCTTCGCCCTGGACGTGGTCAGCGAGAACGCCCGAGCCCGACTCGCCGCCGCCGCCGCCGATCTTGGCGAGTCCGCCTCACCAGGAGCCCTGCTACGTGCGCTGCTGGTCCAGCTGCTTCCGCTCGACGAGCCCCGGCGCGTCGAGGGTCGCGTGGCGCTCGCGTTCCTCGCCTACGCGGCAGTGAAACCGGCGGCCGCCGCGGCGCTGCGCCAGGACTCCGCGCGCCTCCGTGAGTTCGTAGCCGACCGGGTCCGCGCCGCGCAGGCTACGGGCGAGGCGCCGGCGGCGATCGACCCCACCCACGCGGCGTCCGTGCTGCTGGCGCTCGTGGAAGGGCTCGGCCTCCAGCTTCTCGGCGAGCAGTACACACCAGAGATCGCTCTGGCGTTGTTCGATGCCCATCTGAGCACGCTGTTCGTCCCTCACCCCACTGGGGCGCGTAAGCCTGAATCCACCGCCGGAGCCGGGGGCACGTCGTCGACCTGTGAACATGCGGCATCTGCGCACCCACGCGCAAAAGCGGCCAGCCCTGGCCGATCCGTGGGACGCCCGCTGTTGGACCCCTAGAAATTGCGCGTTGGCGCGCATTCCCGGTGGATTCAGGCGATACCCGACCCACCGCTCCCGTTGACGTCCCTGCGCGGGTCTGCGCTGTGGTGATGAACGCCTTGGCCCATTCCATTGCGAACTGGCGGGCCTCGAGCGGCCTGCGATGCCGGCGCACAGCCCGCGCGTCACTGGCCGTTCGACGAACGAGGCGCCGAGGACGACGACGCGAAGGCGACCGATCGCATCATGGCTCGACAAGAGCAATGGGCGAGGTCATTGCCCGCAGCCAGGTGTCGGCGAGCTCGTTGACTGATTCGTCGAGGGAGAGCTCGAGACCGAGTTGGTCCTCAGCCAGCGAGCGAGTGAGAAGGTGGAACACGATCGGGCCGACGAACGCTTGGACGGCGAGCAGCGGGTGCATGGGCCGCAGCCGGCCTGCCGTCATCTGCTCGCTCACGTACGCGGCGACCGCTCGCGCTCCCGGCCCGAGGTAGGTGGCCACCGCTTCGTCGGCGTCGGCCGAGCCGCCTGTCACCTCGAAGAACAGGCTGCGTAATAGCCCAAGCCGCGGTTGGCTGCTTCGGGCGATGATGCCCGCCAAGGCGGGCATGACCTCTGCGGGTGGCCGGTCGATCATGTCCTCGAGCGTCTCGACGATGCCGGCCATGGGGGAGTAGGCGCGCATCAGCTCGCGGAACAGGGCCGGCTTCCCTGGGAACAGCCGGTAGAGCGTCGCCCGGGAAGCCCCGGCGTGATCGGCCAGCTCGTCCATCGACAGGCGCGCCAGACCCTGCTCGGCCAGCAACTCGGCGGCGGCCGCCAGGATCTGATCGCGCCGCGGCGGGGGCAGCTCCACTCCGATGGCCTCGAAGACGGCCTCCCGGCTCCCGAAGACGCGGAACAGCGTCGCACGCGAGACACCGGCGGCGGCGGCCAGCTCATCCATCGTGGGGCGGCTCCCACTGGCGCAGGCCCGGCGGGCCGCGGCGAGCACGGCGTCCCTCGACGTTTGTGACGCGATCATAGGGAATGAGTCTAGACAAGACATCTCGTCCCGTCTAGTATCATGGTCTCAATACCGCCGCAAAGAGGAGAGTGAAATGACCGCCGTAACCTCCGCTCTGACGCCGCCACCCGAGGGCGCCCTCCTGTTCCAGGTGGTGGAATCCTTTGTCTCAGGCTTCTCCCTGTTCGCCGCTGCCGAGCTGGGGATCGCCGACGCGCTGGCGGACGGGCCGCGCACTATGGAGGAGCTGGCCCGGGCGACTGACAGCCACCCGCCGTCGCTGTCCCGGCTACTGCAGGCCCTGGCGACGACCGGCATCGTCACCGAGGTGGAGCCGGGGCGGTTCGCGCTCACGGCCACGGGAACGTCGCTGCAGACCGGGCGTCCCGAATCGATCGTGCCCATGCTCGAGCTTCTCGCCAAGCTCCTGCTTCCCGCCCTGCAAGGCATCGCTGAGACGGTGAGGACGGGCCAGCCCGCCCTCGCTCGCCAGCTGGGCATGCCCCTCTATGAGTATCTCGAGCAGCATCCGGAGCTCGACGACACCTTCGGCCGGGCCATGAGCATGCTGCGCGCCGTCTCCACGCCGGTCGCCGAGGCGTATGACTTCTCTTGGGTGGACACCCTGGTCGACGTCGGTGGGGGCCAGGGGTGGCGGACAATCGAAGTGCTCCAGGCCCAGCCACACGTGCGGGGCGTCCTCTTCGATCGCCCTGGCGCCGGCGATGGCGCCCGAGCGGCCTTGGCCGACGCCGGTCTCGGCGAGCGCTGCGAGATCGTCGGGGGAAGCTTCTTCGACAAGGTTCCCGCCGGAGGCGACTGTTACCTGCTCTCCGCCGTCCTCCCTAACTGGGGCGACGCCGACGCCCTCACCATCCTGCGCAACACGCGCCAGGCAATGCCCGACCACTCCCGGCTCGTGATCTTCGAGCCATTGCTGCCCACCGGCGACGGGCCTCACCTCATCAGGGCGATGGACATGCTCATGCTCGTCGCCTTCGGGAGCCAGCTGCGGACCGATGCCCAGCTCTCCGCGCTCCTCGACAACGCCGGCCTCCGGCTGACCCGTGTCGCGGCTACTCCATCGCCGTTTAGCGCAATCGAGGCCGTCCCAGCCTCAGCCTGAACCCACCGCTCCCAGTGCGTACCAAGCGGTACTTTGGAGACTGCACCCACCGGGTGACTTCAGCTGAGAGGCCTGCTTGTGGTGCGAGTGGTCGGGGCCGGGCTCGGCCGCACTGGCACGTATTCTCTCAAGCTGGCGCTCGAGCAGCTCACCGGCGGTCGCTGCTACCACATGGCTGAGGTGATAGAGAACCCCGGCCACATCGCCGTGTGGCGGGCCGCCCTCCACGGCGCTCCGCCAGACTGGCCGGCTTTTCTCGCCGAGTACGACGCCACGGTCGACTGGCCGGGCGCCGGCTTCTGGCATGAGCTCGCCGCGGCCTTCCCCGAGGCGGTGGTCCTACTGTCTCGGCGCCAGGATGCCGAAACCTGGTGGAAGAGCGCGAACCGGACGATCTTTGAGGTCGGTCGCAGCGGACCGCCGGAGGGAATGGACGAGTGGTTCGACTGGGTGCTGCAGCTCTTCGACCGCTTCACGCCCCACTGGTCCGAGCCGCGCGCCGCCATGGCCGCCTACGAGGCGCACAACGCCGCCATTCGAGCAGCCATCGCTCCACACCGCCTCGTCGAGTGGCAGCCGGAGGACGGCTGGGGTCCCCTGTGCGAGGCGTTGGGCGCGCCTTTCCCTGACACGCCCTTCCCGCACCACAACTCCACGGCCGAATTCCGGACCAGAGCCGGCTGGGACTGACCTGGCCGCCGTGCCGCGGGCAACGTACCCCTTGACTTAAAGTCAACTTTAGCTCTTAGAGTAGCGGGGTAGGCGCGACACCGTCGGCCCCACGACGTTCTCTGCGGACGGTTCGATGCCGCCGGCTAACCCACCTCGCCACGACGGAGAGATCATGAGCACGTTCACCGACACCGAAGTCGAGTACCTCAACAGCCAGCCACTCGGGCGCATCGCGACGGTTGGCCCTGATGGCAGGCCGCACGTCATGCCTGTGGGGGTGTTCTATGACCCCGAGACGCAGGCCCTCGTGATCGGCAGCGTCGGCGACATGGCCGCAAGCAAGAAGTTTCGCGACGCTGCGCACCGGCCAGACGTGGCGCTTGTCATCGACGATCTCGCGGCCGTCGATCCGTGGACGCCGCGTGGCATCGAGATCCGCGGGCACGCGGAAACGCTTACCGAGGGCGGCGAGGCGGTCGGTAAGCGCCTTGGTGCCGGGTTCCCATTCAATGCCGCGTGGATCCTCATCCACCCGCGGCGGATCGTGGCATGGGGCCTCGACACAGACTCATACGCGGCCTCCGCGCGTGATGTGGCGTGAACGTGGGATGGCCCCTGGGCGTGGCGGGCCGAGAACCGCCGCAGGCCACCTCCCGGACCGGTTCCTCGGCGACTCTCAGGGTTCTACACGCCTGGGCAATTACCCGCGTGAGCGCGGGAAAGGAAATGGTCGAGATGGGCGGCGATCCAGGCGGTAACGCGTGATCGGGAGCGGTGCGCAAACCGCTGCCCAGAGGTGGTGTCGGTGGGCCGGCTTGACCCATACGCCTATGCGGTGCTGCCTACGGAACTCTTGATGGGCTGAGCAGCGGCCATGGGCTCGAGTCCTCAGAGGGTGGAGTCGGACAGATTCGAACTCTCGGGACCGGTGTAGCGACTCGTCTCGAGCGCAGGGTCCTGTCAGGTGAAGTTCTTGAAGCCGGTAGAGGGACGGTCCGAAGTCCGCGCCCCGATATGCAGATACATCCCGGTGTGACGCTTGGCGCCGTCAGCGCGTTGCAAGGCTCCGCCATCTTCCGCGGGTCGCTCTGGCGGGAAGGTCGGCAGCTCGGCGATGGGGTCGACGTCGTCGCAGGAGAAGACGACGATCACGTGCGGGTTGAGCAGCTCCAGCATGACCCTATTCGTCCCGTCCGTGCTGGTGGTGCGGCGGTCTGGACCGTTCCGGCGAGCTGCTCAGCAGGCCGCCGCGCCAAGGTCTGGCTCGCCGGCTCAGCTTTCACGTCGTGCCCGATATCGTCGAAGCGCAGCCTGGCGATGACGCCCGGTTGCATCGGAGCCGTCCTGCTGGCATGGGACATCATGGACGGTTTGGCCGGGTCGCGACCCTCACCCCGGTCCCACGGGGCCAGAGTCGCCGCACGTCCAACTGGGCACCCGACGCCGCCCGGCTCCTGCACCCCGCGGCGTTCGAGGACCAGTGACCCCTCCAGCTCTCGAACGACCCGTCTGTCGACACCGCGTGACCACACAAGCCGCAGAGAACTCATCGGGCATGGAAGTGTAACAAGAGCTATGCTTGCCGTGTGGGTGATGGGTGGGCGTAGCGCATCGGCGACGCGCGCGAGGTACAAAGGCAGGGGGCGGAAGTGGCGGCGGATATTTACGTCTATGACGATGCTGGTATATTTATCGGAAAGATCCATTCGGATGGCTACATCTACGATCACGACTACCGGTATGCGGGAAAGATAGACTTCGACGGTTGGGTGTGGGACCGCGAGGAAAAACTGTTTGGGAAGGATTCAACGAAAGATGCCAAGAAACTGCTCAAAAGCTACTTGAAGAAGAAGGGCGCGTAAGTAACCTTCGCGTCCCGGTAGTCCACGGGCGGCGCCGACGACGACGCCTGTGACCAGGGTTGCCCTTTCGCGGTCTTGCTTTACGTACTGCTCACGGTGCCGCAGCTTCGTGGCACCGTGAGACGTAGCGCGTCCAGTAGAGCGAGAGATGCTCCAAGCGGCGCAGCTCATCAACCAGCTCAGAATGATCGGCGACGCGGAAGGTCCTCCCTACGCGACGGCGGGCTGTCCATGGGCTGGCGACACCCAGAGCAGACGCCCGCAGGCCGCATGTTGCTTCCTGGCCGCTCTTCTAGACACATTAAAGTGGACATTTCTGTCCTGGGGTCGATGGTGATGCCCAGTTGCGATAGGCGCTGGATAGGTGGTCGCTGACCGTCTTGGTGTGATGAAAGCGATGGGCGATATCTCGGTTGGACAGCCCCCTCGGTCGTCAGTTGAGCGACCCGTAGCTCGCCGGGGGGTCAACGCGTGCACGCCGGTGGTCCCACGGCCGGCGTGGGCGGGCGCCGGCAGCCAGCAGCTCGACGTGGGCATGAGGCCTGCCTGACTCAGTGACACGCAAACCAGGGTCCTTGTCGGTCTTTGCCGCAGGGCGGCTGGGAACCGGGGTCTGTCCGGAGCGGATGCGGCCGGCTGATCTCGTCGGCATGTGTGATGGTGCTCGGCTGGCAGGAGGCCTACCGTGTTCGTGACGATTGAGCTGATGGGTTGGGCCCGGAGCCCGACGAGCTGGACACGGCGGTCTTCCTGCTGGTTCAACCTCGAGGCCACCGCCAACTCGGTGGTGCTCACGCTGGATCCGGCTGACCCGGGCGCTCCGGCGCTCGTCTGCGGCGTTCAGTTCGACATCTTGACCGAGCGTTGTGACGAGGGCGTCCGGACGCAACGGGCCTCCTACGCCGAACCCGGCCCATCCTGGCAACGCGCCGGTGCGACCACATCAACCATGCGCACGACATGCACCACGCCAGACCACGCCGCAACGACCGGACGCGTACCGATGCGCGTCCCCCCCCACTCCGGACCCTACGGCTACGGTCCACCCGGAGCCGGGCGGGGCCGCCAGCAGCATGACGTTCCTCGCCTGTGCTGACGTGCCGGCATCGGTATCGCCTGTAGGGACTGGGATCTACCTGCTCATGATCGCGTCGGCGGCCGGCACCAAGAGCTCCGCACCCGCCGTCAACGGGTCGCTCCGCGTTGTGGGCCAGGTACGGGTGGCGGGGTGCAGCTCCGCCTGATCGAGGTTGACGTCGGCTTGGCGGCTGCGGGCGGCCACGACGAGGACGACCTCGCCGGTACTCGCCACGCTGGGATCGCCCAGCCGCCATCCCCGGCTCCGCAATGTGATCGCGCACCTGTTCCTCGACGCGTGTTCACCTGTCCGGGCGGCCGCCCGGTGCGCCCGGATTGGTTCCTCGACGAGCTGCGCCGACGCGCGGAGCGGCTTACCTGCTGGTGATCGATGCGCACAGGCTGCGGCACCGCTACACCACGGCCGCGCTCAGGGCGGGTGTCGACGTGCACGTCTTCGCCCAGCCGCATCGGGCACTCGGACCCGGCGACCACGCTGCGGGTCTACTCGCACGTGTTCCGCAAGGACGACCATCAGGCCCGTCGCGCTCGCCGCAGGAGCGATCCTGGGACGCGGGGGAGCAGCGCCCTAACCGAGGTCGTGCACAAAACCGCTGCTCAAAGGAGGTTTCGGTGGGCCGACCCGACCCATACGCCTATGCCGTGCTGCGTGCGGAACTGCTCATCGGCTGACGGTGTGAACCGCGTCCGCTTCGGCCATGCACGGGAGTGCGCCAGGAAGCGGCTGGGGCCGAAGTGCTCGGTTTGATGATGTTTCCCGATCAGGCGGCCTGCGCGGCGAGCGTGGCTGGGACGGCACCAGGCTGACGGTCAGCGGCGGTGGTGGTCTCGGTGGAGAGGCGTTGGTAGGAGCGGGATGCGAGGGCGAGGGCGGTGACGGCGATGCCGAGGAGGCCGGCCAGGGTGAACATGACGCCGAGGCCGCGTTCGGGGCCGATGCCCCACCAGGTGCCGATCGTGTCGGCGATCCACCCGTCGGTGGCTGAGGGCATGAAGACGATCTCGGCCAGAGGGCCCATCGCGAGCGCGGTGATCGGGGAGGCGGCGTTCTCGACGAGCTGGGCGAAGCCGAACACCCTGCCCTGCCGTTCGTAGGGAATCGCGCGCTGGAGGACGGTCTCTGCGGCCTCAATGGCGGGGATGAGGGCGAGCCACACGGTCATGGCGAGCACGAGCGGCACGACGGAGTCCCACACCGGGAACAGTGCGCAGGTCGTCCAGTTGACCAGGTTACCGACCAGGATGACCCGCAGCGGCTTCGAGCCGAGCCCGACCTTGGCGACCACGAGCCCGCCAGCGATGAAGGCGAGGCTGATGAAGCCGAATAGGAGGCCCCAGACCTGCACCGACACCAGGGAGAGGCCGTAGGCGTCGACCAACGACATGAACACCCCGGCCAGCAGATTGTTGAAGGCCGCCAGGCCGATCAGCATCCACAGCCCGGGCACGGCCCTGATCGCCTCGACGGCGCCGCGTACGTCGACACGACGTGCTGGTTCGCTCCCGTCCGCGGCCGGGACCGTTTCAGGGATGTCGATGCCGGCGAGGTGGACGAGGGCGACGACGGTGAGGGCGAGGGCGCCGTAGAGGGCCCAGCCCATACCGAGGTGGCCGATGACCAAGCCGCTGAACACCGACGTGACGGCGAAGGAGATCCCGGTGACGGTGCCAATCATCCCGTTGGCCCGGTCCCTGCGCTCCTCGGGGACCAGCAGCGTGACGCAGGTCGATAGCGCGATGCCTCGCATCTGGCCGGCCACCGAGCCGAGCAGGGTGACAGCCACCAGCGCCCAAAACAGCGGGTTGGCGAGGTCGAGCAGCGACCCGGTGTCAGCGACCAGGAACATGACGGTGGCCAACGCGAAGCACACCGCCGACACCGACGTCGACAGCGCCATGGCGTGCTTCTTCCGGTGCCCGTCGACGTAGGTGCCGTAGGCGGGGCCGAACACCGCCGAGGAGAGGCTGAAGGCGGCACCGATCACCGCTGTTGCCACCACCGAACGGGTCTCCAGGTACACCCAGAACGTGAGGGCGAACCACAGGAACGAGCTGGTGACCCCGGACACCAGCGTGTTGACCAGGAGCCGCCTGAACGTGGCGATCCCGGCGTTGCCTCGGACGTCCAGCTCGGTCGGGGCGGCAGCGGTCATGGTGGTCATGCCCGTAACGACGACGGAGGCGCCCAGAACTCATCGGTTGCTGAGATTTTACAGTTGTGACAAGATCGCACATCGTGATGGGGTTCACGCAGCGTGAGCCAAGCGTGAGTTGCTCCATCGTCCCGCTGGCTCGTCTACCTGGCGAGCAGTGACATCGAGGCTCACCTGGACAAGGTCGAAGCCGCCCGCGGGACGATCCTGGCCCCTGCCTTCGACGGGTCCGGCCCGGCGCGCGCGGGAGCGGCAAGCGAGTAGGCGATGTCCCTCTTCTCTACGCCACCTCACCAGATGAGGCTCGCGGCGAGGAACCCGGCGAGTCCTGCCACAAGGGTCACCAGCAGGGAGGACCATCTGGTGGCCAGCAGCGCGCAACCGATCGCGGCCAGCATGGCGGGCTCGGTGGCGCCGTCGCCGGACCCCGAGG
>JBOGED010000175.1:0-2382 GCA_050743625.1 Egibacteraceae bacterium
CCGCCTACCGGCAGGCCCGGGGCTGGACCTTCCCCTGGTACTCCTCGTACGGCGGCGACTTCAACTACGACTTCCACGTCTCGCTGGATCCGGCGGTCACGCCCAACACCTACAACTTCCGGGGCGACGACGAGCTGGCTGCCGCCGAGCAGGCCTGGCTGGTCGACTATGTCGGCGAGCAGCCCGGGGTCAGCGCCTTCCTGCGCGACGGCGACGAGGTCTTCCACACCTACACCACCCAGGGCCGGGGGATCGAGGTGATGATGCACGCCTACCGGCTGCTCGACATCACCGCACTGGGACGCCAGGAGGAGTGGGAGGAGCCGAAGGGCCGGGTGCCCGCCGCGCAGGCCGCCGACCCCGGCTTCACCAGCGGGGCTGCCCGGAAGATCGTGTGAGAGCGGCGATCGCCCTTGTCAGTTCATGGCGATGCGGTCGCCGTAGAACAGTGTCGGGGTATTGAGCGTCGCCTTCCAGCCGGTAGCGCGACCGGTGATGTTGGTGTAGCTCGCGATCGGGCTGCGGATCACGAGGTAGAGCACCTCGAGCGCGGCCTGCTCGTTCGGGCGTTCGGGAAATGTCCGCGCCGACAGGTGGCCTGGCAGAACAGCGCGCTCAACGACCCGTCTCCCTCAGTGGGAGCCGACAATGCCAACCAAGGGAACGCGATGGGAAAGATCATCGTCAGCGAGAACGTCTCGCTCGACGGCGTCGTCCAGGATCCGACCGGTGAGGAGGGCTTCGCGCGCGGCGGTTGGTTCCTACATGCGGACGACAAGGACCGAGAAGCGTGGGCCAAGCTCAAGCTCGACGAGGCACTGGGCGCCGAGGCCCTGCTGCTCGGTCGGCGGAGCGACGAGTGGTTCGCTGCGCGGTGGCTATCCCGGAGCGGCAGATGGGCGGACAGGTTGAACAGCCTGCCCAAGTACGTCGTGTCCTCGACCCTCGACGAGCCCAAGTGGAGCAACTCGACGGTCCTCAAGGGCGATGTCGTGATCGAGGCCTCGAAGTTGAAGCAGGAGTTGGACGGCGACATCGTCGTCCACGCCAGCACCCAGCTCGTACACACGCTGATGGAACACGACCTCATCGACGAACTGCGGCTAACCGTGTATCCGATCGTGCTCGGGGCCGGCGAACGCCTCTTCGGCGAGACCAGCGACAAGAAGGCCATGCGCCTCGTCGACACCCGCACCGTCGGCGACGGTCTCGCCTCCCTCACCGACCAGCCCGTGCGAGACGCCTAGGGCTCCTGAACAACGGCTCGTGGTGAGGGTGCGGGGACGGACAGGCCCGCCCGGTGGCCGTCGTGGCGGTGGTGCATTGGTGGCCGCGGGGGCGCTGCGAGGTCAACCGCTCGGCGGTAGTCGGTTGTCGAGCCGCAGCGGTCGGACAATCAGGCCGTCGTGGCGGTGCGCAGCGCGACGGCGTCGGTCGGTCGGATGTTGCGGCCTGGAGGCTTGGTCGTCCTTGAGTCCACGACCTATCCGGGCACGACTGAGGAGGTTGTGCGCCCGCTCCTCGAGCGCGGATCGGGCCTGGTCGCCGGCCGCGACTTTTATCTCGCCTACTCTCCTGAGCGGATAGATCCCGGCAACCGCCGGTACACGTTGCGCCGTATTCCCAAGGTGGTGGCCGGCCTGACGCCTGCCTGCGCTGATGCGGCCGTGTCGTTCTACGCCAAGGTCTGCGACACGGTGGTGCAAGCCAAAGGCGTGCGTGAGGCCGAGATCGCGAAGCTGCTGGAGAACACCTACCGGCACGTGAACATCGCGCTGGTCAACGAGATGGCGGTGTTCTGCGACGAGCTGGGCGTGGACCTGTGGGACTCGATCGCGGTGGCCTCGACCAAGCCGTTCGGGTTCGAGGCGTTCTATCCCGGCCCGGGGGTCGGTGGCCACTGCATCCCGATCGATCCCAACTACTTGTCGTACAAGGTCCGGACGCTGGGCTACCCGTTCCGGTTCGTCGAGTTGGCGCAGGAGGTCAACAACCGCATGCCGGCCTACGTGGCCGCGCGGGTGCAACGCTTGCTCAACGACCATCGCAAACCGGTGAACGGGTCCAAGATCCTGCTGTTGGGGGTCACGTACAAGGCGGACAGCTCGGACGAGCGCGAGTCACCCGCCAAACCACTCGGCCGCCGCCTTCTCGACCTGGGCGCCGACCTGTCCTACCACGACCCCTACGTCCCCCTCTGGCACCTCAACGGCGCCCTCCTCCACCGCGTCCCCGACCCCATCGCCGCCGCCCGCGCCGCCGACCTCGTCCTCCTCGTCCAACCCCACTCCTCCTACAACCTCGACCAGATCGCCGCCGCCTCTCCCTTATTGTTCGACACCCGCGGCAAACTCACCGGCCCCCACATCGAACGCCTGTAGC
>JBOGED010000176.1:0-4630 GCA_050743625.1 Egibacteraceae bacterium
ACGGTGGGCTGGCTGACGCCGAAGCGTTCCACCAATTGGGACTCGGATGGGAGCTGATCACCGGGGCGGTACAGGCCGGCGTCGATGTCCCTTCGCAGCGCTGCCGCGAGGCGGTGGTACTTGGACAAGAACCCCTCCCCGCTGGTCAATTGCCCGTAGACATCGAGCACACTGCGGTCGAGCAGCGCCGATGTCCATTTCTCCCCAGGCAACGACGTTGTCCACACGTGGTTGCCGTCGTCGGCGAGATCGGCCGCGCTGCCGGCCTGGTACAGCTCGAAGTGATCGGTCGGCCCTCGACCCTGCGCCAGCAGCAGGACGACGTCCTCCAACGCATCCGGGAAGACGAGCTGCTCGAACGTGACAAGACGAACCTGACCGAATCTGCACAGTAGGAACCGGCGCACGTCGGCGGCATAGTTGACCGACAACAGCTCCGCAGGCAGCACCAACCCCAAACGGCCGCCTGGCGAGCTGATCGGCGGCATGGATGACGAAGGCTGCCCATGAGCTGGACAGACCCGAGAGGCTTACGTCGTGTGTCCTTGCCGCTTGGCGGGCGGCCCAACGGGCGGCGCCCGTGAACTGCTGATAGCGGACGTAGGGTGGGTTGCCGATCACCGCGTCATAGCGCACCAGCGGGTGGGCGGCGAAGAAGTCGCCGACGTGAATCGTCGCCTCAGCACCAGTGGCAGCCAGAAGCGCTTGCGCCTGAAGCACGGAGGATTGGTGCAGCTCGACCCCCTGAAGCTGGTCGCCGTTGATCACTTGGGCACCCAGCTCGCGGAGCCGTCGCGCCGCAGA
Organism: Egibacteraceae bacterium; assembly: GCA_050743625.1. Lineage (GTDB taxonomy): Bacteria > Actinomycetota > Nitriliruptoria > Euzebyales > Egibacteraceae > JBOGED01. The sequence goes on from JBOGED010000176.1 coordinate 805, forward strand.
GAGCAGGAAGCTCGCCTCGCCGCAGGCAGGCTCTAGGACCCGATCGGCTGGAGTGCGGATGGCCCATCGAGTGATGAAGTCGGCGACGGCTGCCGGCGTGAAGAAAGCTCCCCGGCCCTTGCGCAGCGCCGAACTGTCCATTTCAACCGAATTGAGCACGCCCACACGGTAACCGGCCGACCTCATTCCAGCCGCCAGGCGAGACGGCAGAAGAGGCGGCGCCGTTCAGGTACCGCTGCCTGCCGGTCAGCGGGTCCTTGCCCGCCACACCCACACCGGGTGGATTGCCCTTCGCGTCGCGCGATATGTCCCAGTGTTCCGTGAGGCTACTCAGCGCCTGGACGAGGCCCTGGACGAGAACTGATGCTGTCGCGATGCTGTCGGACCTTCCGCCCGCGGCGTAAACTGCGAGGCCGGGGCGGGAATCGAACCCGCGCGTAGTGGATTTGCAATCTCAATTGGTTACTCCAGCTGATACTGAACCAGTACTCTTTCTCCAGGTCAACCCTGTTCCCCCAACCTTCCACCAGTCCAGCTTTTTACAGCTAGCCCACCTGCATGTTCATACGTAGCCATTACCACCGTCATTACCACGACCGCACCTGACCTGCTAAGACTTCTCCTGCAGCTGTCTCACACTGCTGTTACTCTCTCAACCCTTAGGCCAGTTCTGAGACGACAGATATGCATCATTGATGCGGCCTCCCGGCCTGCGGCCGGGGTAGTAGGACGGGGGTGGCGGTGATCGATCCGGAGAAGCTGTTCGCGGGGCGGGAGGATTATTATCTTCGTGAGGTCGCGACCGACCGTGAGGCATATCTGACTGGGCACGGGGAGGCGCCCGGCTATACCGTCGGCTCCGGCTGTGACCGGCTGGGGATCTGTGGTGAGGTGACAGCGGAGCAGTTCGTGCGGCTGTTCCGCGGTGAGCACCCCGAGACCAGGAGGCCGCTGGGACGGCGTCACCGGTCGGATGGGGTGTTGGCGTTCGATCTGGTGTTCCGCCCGGTAAAGAGCGTGTCGCTGCTGTACGCGCTGTTCGGCCGGGACATCTCGGCGGTGGCGAGGCGGGCGCATCAGGTCGGGGTGGCCGAGGCGTTCGCGTTCTTGGAGGGGGAGGTCGGGCTGCGTCGCGGGCGTAACGGCACGACCCGGGTGATGCCGCAAGGGCTGGTGGCGGTGGGGTTCGATCACCGCACCTCCCGCGCCGGCGATCCGCTGTTGCACACCCATGTCATTCTGATGAACCGGGCGTTGGGGCCGGACGGGCGTTGGACGGCAACGACCTGTTCGCCGACCGCAAGGCGGTGTTGATGGCCGCCGACGCGGTCTACCGCGCGGCCTACCGGCGGGTGCTGAGCCGCGAACTCGGGATCGCCTGGGACGAGCCCAACGCCGCCGGCAACTCCGAGATCGTGGGGATGCTCGAGCTGCTGATCCGGTTGTTCTCCAAGGGCCGGCAGGCGATCGAGGCAGAACTCGAACAGCGCGCCGCCGCCGGCCTCGCCGTGTCGGCGAAGGTGGCGAATTGGGTGGCGCACAAGGTGCGTCAGGCCAAACACCACGAGCCCATCGCGACGTTGTGGGCGCGGTGGATGGCAGAGGCTCGCGACGCCGGGTTCGACCTCGCGGCCCTCGAACGCCGGCTGCTGGGGCACCGGGTGCGGGATCTCACCGAGGCGGATGTGTGCAACGCGTTCGACCGCCTCGCCGCGGCCGAGGGGTTGACCCGGGAGGCGTCGACGTTCGGGACGGTGCAGGTGATCCGCGGGCTGGGCGACACCGGCCGGTTCGGCCCCGACGACCTGCAACCCCTCGCACGGCGGTTCCTCGAGGAACGGTGTGTGCGAGTCGCGACCGAGTCCAAGACCGGTCGCGGGGTGTGGTCCACGCCGGAGCTGTTGGCGCTGGAACGCCGCCTGGTCGACCACGCCCAGGCCCGTCAGGACGAGGGCGGCCACGTCGTGCCCGAGGGGGTGGTCGATGCGGTGGTCGAGCGTTACGCCGCGGTCGGCCGCCCACTGGGCGCCGATCAGGAGGCCGCGCTGCGCGCGCTGTGTTGTGACGGGGCGGAGGTGTCGCTGCTGCGCGGCCGCGCCGGCACCGGCAAGACGACTACGATGGACGCGGTCCGCACCGCCTACGACCTGGCCAACCACCTGCTCCCGCCCTCCCAGCGGCTGCGGCTGCGCGGGTTGGCGCCGACCGGGATCGCCGCGGTCCAACTCGCCCATGGCGCCCAGGTGCCGACCGTGACCGTGGACCGGTTCCTGGTCGACCTCGACCACGGCCGCGACCGCCTCGAGGCCGGCGATGTGGTGGTGGACGAGGCCAACATGCTCGGCAGCCGCAAGGCCGCGCCGCTGCTCGCGCACGCGCGGGCGGTGGGGGCGACGGTGATCGTGCTCGGCGACGATCAGCAGTTGCAGTCGATCCCCACCGGCGGCAGGTTCCGCGGGCTGCTCACCCGCCTGCCGTTCGTTGAACTCACGGAGAATCGGCGGCAGCTCGACGAGCTGGACCGCCAGGCGGTCGAGCTGATCCGCAACGGCCTCCCAGAACAAGCCATGGCCCTGTACCGCGATGGTGGCCGCGTGACCCTCACAAGGACGGTCGCCGAGGCCGACCAGGCTCAGGTGCAGGATTGGTGGGCCTCGTTCAGCCAGGGTGAGGACGCGGTCATGCTCGCGTTCCGCCGCCTCGAGGTGGACCGGCTCAACGACCTCGCCCACGCCGCCATGACCGAGGACGGCCGGCTGTCGGGGTCGGCGTTGGAGGTGCAGGGCCGCGAGTTCCGTGCCGGTGACCGGGTCGTGTGTGGGCTCAACCGGCTGCACGACTTGCAGGTCGCCAACGGCACCAAAGGCCAGGTCGTCGCCGTCGACGTCCAAGCCCACACGGTGACGCTGCGCCTGGACGGCGACGAGGGCCGGCAGGTGGCCCTGCCCGCGGGCTATCTCCGCCGCCGGCTCGGGGAGGGCCGCCGCCCGCTGGACTACGCCTATGCGATCACCGGGCACAAGTCGGAGGGCGTGGGTGGACCGGGCGTTCGTACGCGGCGGCGGCCCCGATCAGGAGTTCGGCTACGTGGTCATGACCCGGGTCCGCCGACGGGTCGACGTCTACCTCGTCGAATCCCCCGGCCCCAACCTGTCGGAGGGGGCGGAGGAGGTCGGCGACCTCGCGCCGCCTCGTGAGCGTGACCCCTACGAGGTCGCCGTCGCGGCGCTGGGGCACTCGAACCCCAAACGCATGGCGATCGACGTCCAGCTCGAGGACGCGCTGCCGGAACCGGCCAGCCTCAGCACGCGTGAGCTGCGCGACGAGCGGGACCGGCTCAACCAGATCCTGAGCACCAGGCCACGTGCGGAGACGCATGCCTGGCGTCGCGTCGCTGAGCAGCTCGCCGACCTCGAGGGCTAGGCCGACGACGTGCGGTCCGGATCTGCGACCGTGAGGCGTGGCTGGCCAGCCACGGCCGCGGCCTCGCGGGTCTGACACGCCGCGGCGACGTCAAGGCCGTCCGGGCCGACCTGGCCCGGCTCACCGCCCACCGGGCGGATCTCGACAAACGGCTGACCGAGGCGGCGCAGCGCGAACGTGGGCTCCGCCGGCATGAGCAGCAACGCGCCGCGTGGGCCGAGTTCCACGCCGGCGACGTCGACCGTCACCGCGACGTGCTTGCCGAGTTGGGCTGGCGTTCCCGGGCGCAGTCGGCCGCCCGCACCGTCGACACGCCGGCCTGGCTGGCCGGGCTGTTGGGCCAGCCGCCCGCCAGCGTGCGCGGACGCCGGGCGTGGCGGCGAGCGGCCGAGCAGGTCCAGGC
>JBOGED010000177.1:0-3052 GCA_050743625.1 Egibacteraceae bacterium
CCCCCCCCCCCCCCCCCCCCCCACGACTCTCTGCCGGCCCAAGCTCGCGGCAGGTCGGCCCGAGGTCGGGCGTCCTCAGAGCGTCATGCGGCTCAGCAGCTCGATCCGTAAGCGACGGACAGGAGCCGGGCGATGCGGGCATAGGGCGCTCGTAGCCACGGCGGGCAGACCTGACTGCCGCAAGGCCGTTCACGAACTAACGGGGCAAACCGCCGCATGGGGCCTTTGCCCAAGGCGGTATCGCAACCCGCTCATCGGTGAAGAAAGTCATCGGTGGCAGTGCGCCCATCGTGGCGCGGGATGAGCTGAAGGATAGGCCGGTCCTGACCGCGTGCGGGCGACCTGCAACTTTCCTCCGCCTGCGGAGGTTGAGCCGTCGATGCAGGCTCCTTGGGTGCTGCCGACGGTGGATTCAGGCTTAGGGCGCCTCGCCTGGCAGTTGTGACCTTCAAGTTTTCGTTACGGGACATATGCGCCCGCGAACTCACACGGACGCGAGCCGCTGTGGACGGGCACAACCACCACCAGCGGTGCCCGGCGGCGTCCCCGGAACGGCGGAAGTACCGTGGCAGGCGTATGCGCCCGCAACGGCGGCACATCGGCGCGTGCGATTGCGCGGGAACCATCTACTTGTTGATGGATGAAGAAAGGGAGCTGAGGCCCGGGTGTGCATCGCAGTGCTGCGCGGCGATGGTGGACGGCGGTTGTCCCGGTGACGGCCGGGCAGCGGTCCGCCGCGGACAGCCACGACATGATCGAGGTCCGCGGCGCCAGGGAGAACAACCTGGCCGACATCTCACTCGACATCCCCAAGCGCCGGCTCACGGTCTTCACCGGGGTCTCCGGGTCCGGGAAGTCCTCTCTCGTCTTCGCCACCATTGCCGCGGAGTCGCAGCGCTTGATCAACGAGACCTATACGGCCTTCATCCAGTCGTTCATGCCGAGCTTGGGCCGACCCGACGTCGACGCCCTACACAACCTGAGCGCGGCGATCATCGTCGACCAGGAGCGGATGGGCGCCAACGCTCGCTCCACGGTCGGCACGGCGACCGACGCGTACACGATGCTGCGGATCGTGTTCAGCCGGCTCGGTACCCCGCACGTTGGGACCTCGACCGCGTTCAGCTTCAACACCCCCGAGGGCATGTGCCCCGAATGCGAGGGACTCGGGCGCGTGTCGGCGATCGACATCGCCCAACTCGTGGACGTCGAACGCTCACTCAACGAGGGAGCGATCACCGCCCCCGGCTTCACCGTAGGCTCGTGGTACTGGCGGACCTTGGCCCACTCCGGCTTCGTAGACCCTGACGTGAAGCTGAAGGACTACACCCCCACCCAATGGGAGAACTTCTTTCACAAACCTGCCACCAAGATCAAACAGAACGACTTCAACGTCACCTACGAGGGGCTCGCGGTCAAGGTGCAGCGGCTCTACCTCGCCAAGGACCGTGAGTCGATGCAGCCACACATCCGTGCATTCGTGGACCGGGCCGTGGCGTTGGACAGCTGCCCTTCGTGCGGCGGCGCCAGGCTCAACCCCGCCGCGCTGTCCTCAACCATCGAAGGGCACAACATCGCCCAGTGCGCGGGGATGCAGATCAGCGACCTGGCCGCCTTCGTCCAGGGCATCGAGGGCGCCTCGGTAGAGCCGCTGCTGGCCAACCTGCGCAACACCCTCGACTCGCTGATCGAGATCGGCCTGGGCTACTTGAGCCTGGACCGCGAGTCCGGCACCCTGTCCGGAGGCGAGGCCCAGCGGGTGAAGATGGTCCGGCACGTCGGCTCCAGCCTGACCGACGTCACCTACGTCTTCGACGAGCCCACGGTCGGGCTGCACCCGCACGACGTCCAGCGGATGAACAACCTGCTGCTCCTCTTGCGGGACAAGGGCAACACGATCCTCGTCGTCGAGCACGATCCCGAGGTGATCGAGATCGCCGACCACGTGGTCGACCTCGGCCCGGGCGCGGGTCCGTCCGGGGGACAGGTGTGCTTCACCGGCGACGTCGCCGGTCTCCGGAGCTCCGGCACTCTCACCGGGCGGCACCTGGACCACCGATCCCCCTTGCGCAAGCGGGTACGGCAGCCCTCCGGACACCTGTCGATCACGGGCGCTACCCTGCACAACCTCAAAGACGTGAGCGTCGACATCCCGCTCGGCGTGCTCACCGTGGTCACCGGCGTCGCCGGGTCGGGCAAGAGCTCACTGATCCACGGCTCACTCGCCCACCGGAAGGGTGTGACGGTAGTCGATCAGTCCGCGATTCGCGGGTCCCGCCGCAGCAACCCGGCCACCTACACCGGGTTGCTCGACCCTATCCGGGCCGCCTTCGCCAAGGCCAACGGGGTCAAGGCCGCCCTGTTCAGCGCGAACTCCGAAGGTGCCTGCCCCAACTGCAAGGGCATTGGCCTGATCTACACCGACCTCGCCATGATGGCCGGCGTGGCGACGGTCTGCGAGCAGTGCGAGGGGAAGCGGTTCAAGCCCGAGGTACTCACCCACAAGCTGTGGGGCAAGAACATCAGTGAGGTCCTGGGTATGTCGGTGACCGAGGGCCTCGACTTCTTCACCGCCGGCCCGGCCCGAGTCATCCTTGACCGGCTCGCCGTGGTGGGTCTGGGCTACCTTGGCCTTGGCCAGCCGCTCACCACCCTGTCGGGGGGCGAGCGACAGCGGCTCAAGCTGGCCATTCATATGGCGGAGATGGTCACCACCTACGTGCTAGACGAACCCACCAGCGGCCTGCACCTCGCCGATGTGGACCGGCTCCTTGGCCTGCTGGACCGGCTCGTCGACCGCGGCAACACGGTCGTCGTCATCGAGCATCACCAGGCCGTGATGGCCCACGCCGACTGGCTCATCGACCTCGGCGGCGCAGGCCAGGACGGCGGGCGGGTGGTATTCACCGGCACACCGGCCGACCTCGTCGCTCGCGGGGACTCGCTCACCGCCCGCCACCTGCGCATCTATGTCGAGGGCACCAAGTAGCGATGGAGGAAGTGCCGATCCGGTTCATCCAAGGCACCGATGTCACGCGGCGAGCCCACAACC
>JBOGED010000178.1:0-8762 GCA_050743625.1 Egibacteraceae bacterium
GCGGTATACCGCGCCGATCCTCCACACAACGCCCGTGACGCTAATAGCCAGGAAACGGCTTGTGGCCACAAGGGTAGACACCCGAACAGCAACGTTATTCGTGCCCAGAGCCTTAAGGCCTCGGTGAGAGCCGCGTGAGAGCCTTCTCACGTGCGGGCTCCGCGCGGAGCCGTTAGCCGCTTCGGCCGCCTGGTTTGACGAGGCCGGACTCGTAGGCGAACACGACCAGCTGGGCGCGGTCGCGGGCGTGCAGCTTCATCATCGCCCGGCTGACGTGGGTCTTGGCGGTGGCCGGGCTGACCACGAGCTGTGCGGCGATCTCGTCGTTCGACAGGCCGGCGGCGACCAGCGCCATCACCTCGCGCTCACGGTCGGTGAGGGTGTCGAGCCGCGGTGTGGCGCGACGGTCGGGGAAACGCGCGACGAACTCGGCGATCAGGCGGCGCGTCACCCGGGGAGACAGCAGGGACTCGCCGGCGGCCACGACCCGCACGGCTTGGAGAAGCTCCAAGGGATCGGTGTCTTTGACCAAGAAGCCGCTGGCGCCGGCGCGCAGGCCGTCGAAGACGTACTCGTCCAGCTCGAAGGTCGTCAGTATCACCACCTTGACGCCGCTCAGCCGTTGGTCGGCGGCGATCAGCCGGGTCGCCTCAATCCCATCGAGGCGGGGCATGCGGATGTCCATCAGGATCACGTCGGGTCGTAACGCCAACGCGAGCGTGGCGGCTTCCCGGCCGTCGCTGGCCTCGGCCACCACCTCGATGTCGTCCTCGGAGTTGAGCAGGGCGCGGAAGCCGGCCCGCACGAGCACCTGATCGTCGGCGAGCATCACTCGGATCACGGCGGGCCATCCAGAGGCAGCCTTGCCCGGACACGGAAGCCGCCCTCGGCCCGCGGGCCGGCGTGAAGCTCTCCGCCGGCCGCGCGCGCCCGCTCGCGCATGCCCACCAACCCTGTCCCGCCGTTCTCGCCCGGCCCGCCGGGCCCGCCGGCCGGCGAAGCGCCGACGGGCACGCCACGCCCGTCGTCGTCGACCTGGATCACGAGGTCGCGCGGTCCGTAGGTGACGGAAAGGGTCGCCGCGGCCGGGCCGGCATGGCGGGCCACGTTCGTCAGCGACTCCTGAACGATGCGGTAGGCGGCCAGGTCGACGGGGGCGGGAAGCGGTCGCGCCTCGCCGGTCACCGACACCTCTACCTGGAGCGGCACACCGGCCACCAGGTCGTCCAGGTTCGCCAGGCTGGGAGTTGGCGCTCGGGGCGCGTCCTCGTCGACCTGGCGCAGCAGGCCGAGGGTGCCGCGCAGCTCGCGCAGCGCGTTCTTGCTGGCCTCGTCGATCGCGAGCAGCGCGCTGCGAGCCTGCTCAGGCTGGCGGTCGAGCAGGTGCGCCGCCACGCCGGCCTGCACCTTGATCGTCGCGATGCTGTGGGCGAGCACGTCGTGTAGCTCGCGGGCGATCCGCAGGCGCTCGGCCTCGACGGCGCGGCGTTCAGTCTCGGCGAGGCGGGCGCGCTGGACACGCCACAGCTCCCCCGCTACCACCGACAGCGCCATCCAACCGATGAAGAACGCCGCCCCCGCGGCGTCGATCACATGACCCCGCGGGAATGGCACGTCGACGATGAGAAACAGCGCGAAGATCGCCACGGCCGCCGCGACGACGATCCGAAGGCGCCGCCCAAGCGCGACCGCCGCGAACACCGCCGCGTACACCGAGACCAGGTAGAAACCCCCGGGGTAGTCGAGGGTGTCGTAGACGAACCCCGCGGCGACGGTGAACGCAAGCACGCCAAACGGGCTGCGGCGCAGGGCCAGTAACGCGGTTCCCCCGGCGGCGAGCAGCGCATAGCCGAGCCAGTCGAGCGGGCGCTGACCGATCGCGCCTCTGGCCACGAGCGCGCTCCCGACGACCACCGCGGCCACGACCGTCACGACTATGGCGAGCGTGGGGGCGACCCGGCTCATCCGCTCACGAACGGTGGTTGCCGCGGTCATCGGAGCCAGGCCCGGCCGCCCATAAGGAGGAACACAATCACGAGTGCATGGTAAGTGTCGGAGTCGCAGGGTGTCCTCATCGCTGGCTCGTTCATGCGACGGGGACAGGATCGGTCTCTTGCGCTCGGCGGCGCCGGGCCTGCTCGCGGGCTTGTGCGGCCAGCCGGTGACCCCGTCGTGTCTTGCCCCAGGGCTTGTCGACCGAGATCACCGTCGCGGCCCCGAGCATCAGCAGGTGCACGGCAGACCCGGCGACCAACAACCATCCCGCCGGTCCGCCCCCAGCCAGCGCCTGCTCTACCCACCGGCCGGTCAGCCTGACCCCGGTGACGATGACCGCGATGGTCAGCACGATCTTCACGACGACCCAATAGTGCCTGATCAACCCCCACGGCGTCGCGACCGACAGCACGACCCCGGTCAGCAGCGTGGCCACCGCGAACCCCGGGATGACGGTACCGCCGATCTGGGCCATGAACCCGTAAGCGGCGGCCACGAGCGTCGCCTCGCCCGTGGTCGCGGCGCTGACTCCGAGGACGACCATGGCGACGACGAGACCGAGCCAACCGGCCGCGGCGGTCACATGGGCGGCGCGCACGAACGTGCGCACGCGGGCTGGCAGGCGAGGGATCCCGCCTTCGCGGCCGGTCACGGGACGCCGCGAGGGACGCGGTCGTGGTGCGGCCGCGATCACGCCTGGGCGTTCAATCCTCGGCTCGGTGAGGGTCTCTGTCATCGTCGGCCTCCTCGGGATGAAACAGGCGTCCTGCTTCACGACCCGAACCTAGGATCCAGCAAGCGTGTCGCCATCCCCTGCCGGGAGGCACTTCGACTGCGCCCTGCGGCGTACACGGGGCCGTGGCCCACGACCCGCGGCGTATTCGAGGCAGTGAGGAATCACAACCCCGGGACGCCCTCACGCGTCAGAGGGATGGAAAAGGAGGATCTATGCGTCACACGACGGCAGTGTTGATCGTTGGGAGCTTCTTGCTCGCTGCGATGGCTGGCTGTGCCCCAGAGCGGGTCCCGGCGGAAGGCCTGCCCGCGCCCGCGCAGGCGTCCATCTCGCCCGCTGGCTATGCGGCCGCGACGTTCGAGTCGTGGCGAGACGCGGACCAGGCCGGCGTGGAGGAACGGGCTCTGCCCGCGGTCGCGACCATGCTCGCCGCTCGAGCGCCCGAGCATGCGGACGGCTGGCAGGCACCGCGGTGCGAGGGCGCGGCTGGCAGCACCTACTGCACGTGGGCGCGGCCAGAGATCCAGCTCACGATCCAGGTCGCCAACGAGGCCGCGTCGCAGGGGCAGCCGCAGGCGGTGACGGGTGCCGCGTTCGAGACTGCGCCCGGCGCCGTGGCGATCTGGCCCTATACGACCGATGAGCAGGCACGCAACTCACAGGACCAGGTCGACCAGGGTCATTCCCCCTGGCAGCTCGGCCCTGAGGCCGTGGCCTTCAGCTACGCCGACGCGGTGCTGGGCTGGCACGCCGCGACGGCGGATCCGGTGCCAGATGTCGCGTCGCGATACGTGGTGACCGACACGCAGACGCCGGGCGGGGGCGTCGTCACGGTGGAGCTCGCTCAGCCCGCACGTCCCGGCGATGGCGGCATCTGGGCCGTCACCCGTGTCGATGCGGGAGGCTCCTGACCGCCCGATCGCTGGCCACCGACCGCGACCCGCCTCCGAGCGCGCCGTCGCGCGTCTCGCCGGCCGAACCGGGTCTTGCCCCATGGTTTACAGACGGAGATGACGGTCGCGGCGAGCACATTGCTGGCAGCGAGCGCGGATGCTCCGACCAGTAGTTCGGGAAGTGCCGCAAGCCGGTTCTGCTCGAAATCGGATGCCGGAAGCATCCCGGACTCGAGCGCCGCCACTACGACCCAGTTGTGCAAGAAGGAGAATGCGCAAGTAATGACTAAAATAGCGAGCAGAAGCTTCACGAAAACCCAATAATGTTTTACGACGCCCCATTTGGTGGTCAGGCTGACCGCAAGTCCGGAGGTGATCGCCCCGATGGACGACCATGGGAGAATAGTCATATCAATAAACTCGAGAAGCTCGTACATGTGTCGCACCTGCTCCCGGCCGTCGGCTCGGGCGGCAATGACGGTTAACGTCACAAACACCACGGCGATCCCAAGCCAAATACCAGAAAGAGCGACATGACTCGCGACGAGTGCTTTTCTTACTTGAGAGGAGACCTGGCCGGCGAGTAATGCGAGAATGGAGACCGAGAGGGCCAATCCACCTACTAAGCCCAGCACATCGTTGACGGCGAATGCCAGGATCAGCGCCACCAGGAACAAGAGCCATCCCACGCCGACCAACCCGCGTCGCGATAGCCCTCTCCTCACAGTCACCGAAACCGCCACGACCAGGCTCAGGACGGCGCTGATCCACCAAAACACCACGCGAGACGGATGGGTGACAGGAATCAACGGAGGAGTCAGCAGGGCTACCACCGCGCAGCCTCCGTACAGGAACGCGAGAATGCGCAGTGACCGTGGATACTCCGTCGAGTGCCGTGACACGCGCTCGCTTTGCGCGAGCGTCGATTGGGTGCACGGCATGGCAAGAACTTTTGTAAGACACTTAATTCGCATACCAGCTCCGCCAATATTCCAAACCGTCGAGAGAGCCATCCTCGATGTCCTTGATCAGCGCCTCAACCCACTCCATCTCCGCCTCGCGGAGCATCCCGACATACTCCGCCTCCAAGATGAACAGTCGCGGAAGACCCTCGCTGGTCGCACTCTGCCGAGCCGCCTGACTCGCGACGACCTCGCGCCTCAACGTCTCATGACGCTCCCTCAGCTGAGCAAGAGCATCCTCCGGGGCCAGCCCTGCGAGAAACGCGAGAGCGGCCTCGAATTGCAGATACTCCTTTACCGGGGTGGCTACCAAATCGGAGAGCCAGTCGACCAATTCTCGAGAACCGAGATCCGTGATCTCGTAGATCGTTCGCTCGGGCCGGCGGCCTTCCCGGATCGTTTCGCGTATCCGGACAAAACCCTTCTTTTCCAGACTCGCGACGACACTATAGAGAGATCCGTAATTGAGCCGAACAGCGTCATGTGCGCTCCGTGAGCGCAGCGTCTGTGACACCTCGTAGGGGTGCATCGGCCTCTGGGCAAGGCACGAGAGCACGGCCAGCGCGAGGGCATTCGATCGATGTCGAGCGGGCACAGCTGAAGGATACTCGATATCGAGTAGTCGATGTAGAGCATCTGCCGAGCCATCCCGCCACCACCCGCGAGCGGCAACACCGCAGACAAACGGCTTGCCGGACACCTGCGGCCGTGTTGGACGCGGCTTTGCGCCAGCAAGTCTTGCAGAATCGAGGCCCTCTGCCCGCCCAACTCCTGCCACTGTGCGTGATTCTGCTGAAATATCAGCATTCACCTGCACAACGGCACGCCCGCACGCGGAACCATGCCTCTTGTGCAGACTGTTGCGGCGACTGAAATCCCTCGGCCCTCGTTGCTCCACAGCGTCCACCTGAACATGGACCCGGAATTGCGGCGACGTCTTCGTAGGGCCAGACAATGGCCTTGCTGATCTGAGCAGTGGGCAGGTTGGGAGGGGCGGATACTGCGTATGAGCTCAACGAGCTATCGGTCGTCTTGCAGCCTAGGGCTCCTCGGTTGTACACCGGTAGACCGCTGGCGAGGTGCCTGCTGTGTAGGTCCTTTCCAGCGGTCCCCGGTCCGAACCACGCGGGCATCTTTCGATGCACGTAGCTCTCCAGTGATTACTCCGTGGGTAGCGCGGTTGGTTGCCCGGCGTGGATGGCCTTGTGGTGGGCTGGTTGCTGGCAGCACTCGCTCCGGCCCTTTTGGAGCCGTGTGACCAGCTCTTTACGTCGGGTGGTGATCGGGATTGGTTGACGGTCGTGGAGCACCGCTTTCTTCTGCCGTTTCAGGGGGATGCCACCGAACGTTGCGACCAGCGGTTTCCTGCCTGCTCGCTGGACGCGGGCTTGGAAGCATGCGCGTGGCCCGTGCGGTGTGTCGATCGTGGCCTTGTACTTGCGGGCCATCTTCGTCACCGTCGAGCGATGCTTGGCGGCCAGTGTCTTGAGCATCGATGTCTCAGCGATCCATCGCAGCCGGTGCAGTCGCGAGACGTTACCGGCTAGCAGGTAGTACTGGACGAGGCCCCCCGGTACTCGGCTCCGTAGGCGCTGATGATGGCGTGGTCATCACGATTCATCAACTCGGCGCGGTGCTCGGGTTGTCCGTGCTTGAGGTAGGGGGCGCACTTGGCGTTAATCACCGTCTGTGGCACGCGCAGCCGGATTGTGCCGTTGACGCGGGGGCGGGTCCGGCTGTGCCCGACGGTGATCTGGTAGCCGAGGAACGTCGCCGCCTGGGTGCGGGCGTGCGTGATCAGCGTCTTGTCCTGGGACAATTCCAGCTCGAGGTCGTCGCGCAGGAACTGAGCCAGGCGCTGCTTGATCCCTTCGGCTTCGGCCTTGGGTCCGGTGAACCCGAGGAGATGATCGTCGGCGTACGCGGGCGGCAAATTGCGCCTCTGGAGATTGGGGTACAGGCAATCCAGCTTTGACCATATCGCGGGCCCCGCAACGCCTCGCTTCATACGCCTGAACGCGACCGTTGCTTTCCTGGCATGCTATTGTCCCTTCGCCTTTCGGGTCCAGGTAAGCCATCAGGCCCAAAACCTCCCTCCGAGTTCCTCCCGGCTGAACCGGGGATATGACAAAGCGCCTCGTGGCGCAGGGGGATCTTTACAGTTGTGACAAGTTCACACGCTGTGACAGGCTTCACGCAACGTGAGCAAGACGCAAGTTGCGTGGAGTATCCGCGCGGAATACCGCGCCAATCCTCCACACACCGACCCGCTCGCCCCAACCGCCGGGCTCGGGGGTCTGAAGGCGCAGCCCTCATTAGTGGCCCGTTGCCGAAGTTCTTCGTGCTGGACCCGGCGGACCGCCGATATCCAGCACAATGGCGCCGCGGACATTCAAACGACTTATGCGACGCTCCACTAGGTCTTCCACGTTTCACGGACGTGTCACGGGCGTGACCTTTTCGCTCCTTCGCCGCCGAACATTGTCAATGGTGTCGACCTCGATCATCTGGGCAAGGCGCTGCTGGTCGAATCGCAGGTCAGACTCCCCACCGCATCCCCTGGGCGGAGACATTCGGCAGCGTCGCGACGGCCGAGTCGATATGGGCGAGAAACGCTCCCGTTCCCCCTTAAACGCAATGCCACCAACTCTAGGGTCTGAGTCACGCGTGGTTTGCGCGCGTACGCGCTGAAGTCGCAGGCCAAGGAATCTCAGGACACCCACAGCACCCGTTAACCCGCTGCTCATGCGCGCCAGCGCGCAAAAAAGACAAGCGCACCGACAGCGGGCAACATCGAGACGGCAGTGGACGGAGACTAAGACGCCCCATGGACCAGCCGGCGCGTCGGCCGCCTACGCCTAGATCCACCGTTCCCGCGGACATAACCTGCAACAATCCTTGAGGATCCGAGGGGAAAGTGACAGCTCCCCGGCTACCACTCGGCCCACGGACGCCGCATACGCGATGGAGCCGCCTAAGTCGGTGGCATTGCCCTTAGGGCTTGGGGGTAAATAACGTGGTCGAAAGGATGGGTGGTTTAGGGTTGGCGCATGGCAGCGGTAGAGGAGGTGTTGGCGTACAAGTTCGCTGCCATCACGCCGTATCTGGACGAGCGGCAACGTCGCATGTGGCTGGGAGTCGAGGCCCGCGCGTTGGGTCGTGGCGGGGTCACGACGGTGGCTGGGGCCACGGGTGTGTCACGCACGACGGTGTCCAAGGCGGTCAAGGAATTGGACGACTTGGAGGGCGCAGCCCCGGCGGGGCGGGTGCGCCGTCCGGGAGGGGGCCGCAAATCGTTGACGGTGACCGACCCGGGGCTCGCCGAGGCGTTGGACGAGCTGGTCGACCCTGATACTCGAGGGCATCCGCAGTCGCCGTTGCGGTGGACGCCGAAGTCGGTTCGCCGGTTAGCTGACGCGTTGGGCCAGGCCGGGCATCGGGCCAGCGCGTGGACCGTGGCCAAACTCCTCAAACAGGCCGGTTACAGCCTGCAGGCCAACCGCAAGACTCTCGAGGGCAAACAGCACCCCGACCGGGACGCACAGTTCCGCTACCTGGCCGACCAGGTCAAGGCGCACCTGGACGGCGGCCAGCCGGTGGTATCGGTCGACGCGAAGAAAAAAGAGCTGGTCGGAGCCTATAAAAACGGCGGCCAGGAATATCAGCCCAAAGGCGAGCCGGTGAAGGTCGAGACCCACGATTTCCCCGGCGAGGCGGGCAAGGCCATCCCCTACGGTGTGTATGACGTGGGCGCTGACACCGGATGGGTATCGGTGGGCACCGATCACGACACCGCCAGCTTTGCCGTGGCTACCCTGCGCCGCTGGTATGACAGCGTCGGCAAGACCGCCTACCCCGACGCGGACCGGTTGCTGATCTGCGCTGATGGCGGCGGGTCCAACAGCTCGCGCAGCCGGGCGTGGAAGGCCGAGCTGGCCGCGTTCACCGCCGACACTGGGCTGGTCGTCACGGTGTGCCACCTGCCGCCAGGCACCAGCAAGTGGAACAAAATCGAGCACCGCCTGCTCTCACACATCTCGATGAACTGGCGGGGCCGGCCGCTGGAAAGCCACGAGGTGATCGTCGACCTCATCGCGTCCACCACCACCCGGACCGGGCTGAAGGTGCACGCCGAACTCGACGCCGGTAGCTACCCTACCGGCGTCAAGGTCACCG
>JBOGED010000179.1:0-56019 GCA_050743625.1 Egibacteraceae bacterium
CACATGCGACGTTGCCGCTCGTCCAGATACGGCGTGATGGCAGCGAACTTGTACGCCAACACCTCCTCTACCGCTGCCATGCGCCAACCCTAAACCACCCATCCTTTCGACCACGTTATTTACCCCAAGCCCTTAGGTTCGTCGGCATGACCGCTGAGCGGGAACACCGGACACATCCAAGACGCCACATGCGCGTAGGGAAGAGCCGCGAGGGCGAGGCAGTCGTCGTCGTCGCGCCCTGCCACGGCCCAGGAGTAATTCCTCGACTGACGGCAGGCGGTCCCTGGCGCCGTATTGCCCCCCTAGTCCAGTCTCCGGGGGATCCCGCCCCGTGTGGACGGACCTCGATGCCGAGGGGGAGGGTGCCCCTCGACGGGCAGCAGCTGGCGACGTGGAGGCCGACCGATGGCTGACCACACGGGCGGGGGAGCCGGCCGTCGCGGCCGGAGGGACGGGCGTGGTGCATCTGCTGAGCGCGCCGGCGATCGCCGAGCGGACCGCGGCGTTCGTCGACCGCAGCGGCGAGGCGATCAGCTGGCCGGGCCTGTTGGCGGCGTGCCTGGCGTGGTCGGCGGCCGAGCGGCTGCTCGTCCACGCCGCGCTCGACCTGTGGAACGGCGATCGCGAAACGTCGCTGTACGACGCCGTCACCCGGTTAGACGAGGACAACTCGCCCGCCTCGTCGAGGCGCTGCGGCTGCGCCGAGGCCGCCAGCCGAGGATCCACGGTGAACCCCCCTCACGGCTTCACCACCGACCGGTACGCCGCCCTGGCGGAGCACGCGATCCAGACATCCGAAGTCAGCGACGACGCGGAGAGCCGGATGCTCAACACGGGCCGCGCGCAGGCCTGGGCGATGCTGGCCGTCGCCGCCGGCCTGCGCGAGCTCGTCGAGGTCCTGACCGCCCGACCACCCGGAGACGGCGCCTGATGAGCGGCTACGCCACGACGGCTCCCGCAGGCCAGGACGACTCGCCGTGATCGCCGACGCCTCGCGAGCCGCCGCCCGCGCGGCCGCGACGCTGGTCGCCCAGGCGTTGGCGTTGTGCGAGGCCGCCCACTTCGACCTGCTCACCGTCCTCTTGCACGACGCGTTCGCCTGCCTCACCGAGGACCTCGGCGGCGGCTGGACGAGCCCACGCGCGAGGCCGCCGCGCCAGCCGTGGCCGGAGGGGAGACCTCACCTACCCGCCGCACCGCCGCCCCTTCCCCGGACGGTGACGACGACGTCTCCCCTCCCGCCACCTCCCCAGCAGACGAGCCGTGAGCGGCACCCGATCCTCGAAGCCGACGGTCGGGGAGGCCGGGGCGCCCACGCCAGCCGTGGGCAGCACCCCTCCCCTTCCGTCCCCACCACCGACCGCCCCGCGCGCCGAGGCGCGGGGCGGTCACGCCCTGATCCCTGATGGACTGGCGATTCGACGCCGCATGCCTGGACGCCGACCCAGAGCTATTCTTTCCGATCGGGACCACCGGCCCGGCGATCGACCAGATCGCCCGCGCCAAACAGATATGCGCCGGCTGCCAGGTCCGCGCCCGCTGCCTGGAGTGGGCGTTGGAGACCGGCCAGGACGCCGGTGTGTGGGGCGAGCTGGACGAAGACGAACGCCGCGCCCTGCGCCGCTCCCGCCAACGCCGACGTCGGTGAACGTCGCGGCGCTGCGCATCGATCCAGCGTTGCACCGCCTCACGGGGCCGGCGTCGAGCGCCTCGCGGCGGGCCGGCGTCCCACCAGGCGCGTAAGCCCCTCGTCAGCGGCGGGCAGCGCGACGAGGAGGCGGGACTCGTTGCGTGCGGCCAAGAGCGGCGCGGCCGGCGTTTTCCACACTAGGCGCGCCAGATGATGCTGGCGCGGCCCGGGTCGAACCGGCTCCCCGCGCTCGGCGCGATCTCTATACGCTCGACGACCGCGGCGAGCAGCACGCGCCGCCAGTCGACGTCCCGCGCCTCCCACAGCGCCCGCAACGCTTGCTCATCGGCGGGAAGATCGGCGAGGACGCCTCGGTCAGCGGTCTGCGTCAACGCGCGTCTCGCGGCCTCGATGCGGTCCTCCAACGCCTTGCGGGGCGGCGAGGAACTCGACACGGGAGATCAGCCTCTTCACGTAGAAGTCGTCGGCCAGCTCCTCGAGCGCGGCCTGATCGTCACGCAGCCGAGCCGCAAGCTGAGCGATCTCGGCGTCGTCGTCCCCGGCCGCGCGTACCTCGTCCACTAGCGGCCCACCCACCAGAGCGGCCAGCACCCGATCCCGGACCTCGTCCTCGATCGCGGACGAGATGCTGATCCCGCCACAGCCCGGCGCTCCCGGGCGGACGGCGCAGATGTAACGGCGCCCGGCGCCCCGCGCCACCGAGGACGTCAGCTTCGCGCCGCACACACCGCAGCGGACCAGCCCGGCAAGCACGTTGGTCGCCGGAAGGCCCGTCCGCCGCGTCCTGGGCGACAGCGCCACCCCAAGCCGCTCATGGGTAGTCGGTCCAGGATCGCCGGCCAGACCGCGTCACACCCGCAAGCGGCGTAGCGGGGGCTGCGCAGCATGTAGGACAGCGTGGCCACGGTCCAGGCGGCACCGGTCGACGTCGTGACCGCCCGCTCGTTCCCCTCGGCGGCCACGGCCCGGACCGTCTCTCCCGCCAGGACCCTCGCGGCGGCCTCCCGGACCAGCGCGGCCTCGTGCTCCACCACGCCCAGGCCGTCACGGCTGTAGCCGAACGGCCGCCTCCCGCCCGACGGCTTGCCCAAAAGGGCGGCCTGGTCACGCTGACGGCGCTGCCGCTCGCGCTTCTTCTCCGACTCCTCGCGGGCCACCGCCCCCATGATGCGCGCCTTGAACCGGCCCTCACTACTGGACAGGTCGAAGTCGCCGGCGCAGTTGGCCAGCGCGATCCCGCGCCCGTCCGCCAACGTGATGAACTCCTCCAGCTCAGCGGGCCTGCGGGTCAGCCGGTCGGTGTCCACCACCAACACGGCGTCCCGGCGGCCGCACGCGAGGTCGTCGAGCATCCGCCGGTAGGCAGGCCGAGCGCAGCCGCTGAACGCGCTGACGTCGTTGTCGACGTAGACCTCGGCGACCGGCCAGCCCTTGCGCTGCGCCAGGTCACGGCACAGCTGCTCCTGACGCGCGACCCCGAGCCCGTCGCCATGCCGGTCGAAGCTGATCCGAGCGTAGACAGCCGCCGCCCGCACCCTGGTGCCCAATATCGTCGCCATGACCACATCATCGTACGAAAACCCGAGATTCGACTATCCGGACAAACGCAACGCGCCCGAGGCGGCGGCGCCGCGCGCACCAGTTCCGCGGTGGTCCGCTCCGGCCCAGCCGGTCCTGTCGGCCGGCCGTGTGTACCGCGGGGCGTTCGGAGTTCAGGGACCGAAGGATGCGGGACACCCTAGGGCTCGCTATGTGCGGAACACCCGGCTAGCGTGGCCGCCACATGGCGAACACTCGGACCGAGCGCGACTCGATGGGCCCGATCGAGGTGCCGGCCAGGTCCTACTTCGGCGCCTCCACCCAGCGGGCCGTCCAGAACTTTCCGATCTCCGGGCAAGGCACAGGTCCAGGCATCCCCTTCGAGGTGGTACGGGCGCTGGGCATGATCAAGGCGTCGGCGGCAGTCGTCAACCACCGCAAAGGAATACTGCGGGACGACCATTACGAGGCAATCGCGCGGGCGAGCGCGGAAGTGGTCGCGGGTGAGCTCGACGCGCACTTCGTCGTCGACGTGTTCCAGACGGGGTCGGGCACGTCGTCGAACATGAACGCGAACGAGGTCATCGCGAACCGCGCGACCGAGCTGCTCGGCGGCGAGCTCGGCTCCAAGCTCGTCCACCCCAACGATCACGTGAACGCCGGTCAGTCGTCGAACGACGTGTTCCCGACCGCCGTCCACCTCGCCGCCTACCAAGCGTGCGTCGACGATCTGATGCCAGCGCTGCGGGCGCTCCGCGAATCGCTGCTCGCGAAGGCGTCGGAGTTCTCCGACGTGGTGAAGCCCGGCCGGACCCATCTCATGGACGCCACGCCAGTCACCCTGGGGCAGGAGTTCGGTGGGTACGCCCGCCAGATCGAGCTGGGCGCGGCGCGGGTGCGCTCGGCCTTGGTCCGAGTCGCCGAGCTTCCCCTGGGTGGGACCGCCGTGGGTACGGGACTCAATGCGCCGCCCGGCATGACCGAGGGCGTGCTCGCCGAGCTGCGGCGCCGGACCGGGTTCGACGAGCTGCGGGAGGCCGAGAACCACTTCGAGGCGCAGGGTGCGCGGGATGCCCTCGTCGAGCTGTCCGGAGCGCTGAAGGTCATCGCCGCCTCGTACACGAAGATCGCGAACGACCTCCGGTGGATGGGCTCGGGGCCGAGGACCGGCCTCGCCGAGATCCGCCTTCCCGAGATCCAGCCGGGCTCGTCGATCATGCCCGCGAAGGTCAACCCGGTGCTGTGCGAGACACTCACCCAGGTGGCGGCGCAGGTCGTCGGCAACGACGCGGCCGTCACGGTCGGCGGCCTATCCGGCAACTTCGAGCTGAACGTCTTCATCCCGATGATGGCGCGGAACGTGCTCGAGTCGATCCGGCTCCTCGCACGCTCTGGCGAGCACTTCGCCAAAGCGTGCGTCGACGGTATCGTCGCCGACCGGGAGCGCTGCCACGAGCTTGTCGAGGCTGACCTCGCGACGGTCACCGCGCTGGTCCCGGCGATCGGCTACGACAAGAGCGCCGAGCTGGCGCGCAAGGCGATGGCCGAGGACCGGCCATTGCGCGAGGTGGTCGAGGAGTCCGGCCTCATCGACGACGTCGACCGCGTCCTGGACACGCGCCGCATGACGGAGGGCGGGGTTCTCTAGCTACGTGGAGGATCCGCGCGGTATTCCGCGCGGATCTTCCACACAAGATCCTCCGGAGGTGCCCCTCGGGTGAAGAACACGTCGTGGACCAGGGGGCCGAGGGTGTCGACACGGGCGCCGAGCACGTCGAGGCCCGCCTCGGCGAGCACGCTGGCCATCCGGTAGAGCACGCCGGGCGCGTCGGGGCCGCGGATCTCGACGCGGTCCGTGTCGATGCGGACCTCGACGGGAATGGGAGCGGCCAGCGGCGGAGGGCGCTCGTCCCGGCGGCGCTCGCGCCGTGCCACGGCGACGGCGACGTCGAGGTCGCCGGATGCCGCGCGGACGAGGTCCTCGACGACGCCGTCCCAGTCGCCGTTGGGGGCGTCACGCACGACGAACCAGTCGAGCGCGACACCGTCGGCGCGCGTGAACGCGCGGGCGTCGAGCACGGGGAGGCCGTGCGCGGCGAGCACCCCCGCGCAGCTGGCGATCAAGCCCCGGCGGTCACCGGCGACGATGCTGACGATGACCGTGCCCGCGGCTGGCCCCGGCCGGTAGCGAGCACGCAACCTTCCCTCCGCGGGGAGTGGGAGCAGCAGGCGGGCATGCTCGGCGGCCTGCTCGGCGGTCGCCACGAGCAGGTAGCGGTGTGGCAGCTCGCCAAGCAGCGCGTCAAGGCCGGCGGGGTCGTCGAGGAGCGCGCGCGCGTCCACGACGACCCTTGACAGCGACAGCTCGCGCCGTAGGGCGCCCACGTCGCTGGCCAGCACCTGCCGCACACGGTGGTAGAGCGCGGCGAGCAATCGATCCTTCCAGGGAGACCATGCCGCGGGACCGGTGGCGCGCGAGTCGGCGAGGCTGAGCAGGTAGAGGCCGTCGAGCGTCTCGGTATCGCCGACCTTCCGGGCGACCTCGAGGATCTCGCCTTCGTCCTCAAGGTCCCGGCGCGTCGCGACATCGGGAAGCAGCAGGTGAAAGCGGACGAACCGGCCGATCTGGGCGGCTTGACTGGCGGCGAAGCCCATGTGAAACACCCATTCGCGGGCAAGTCGCTCACCGGTGACGCTGTGGTCCCCGGGCAAGCCTTTCCCGACGTCGTGCAACCACGTCCCGAGGATCAAGCTGTCTCGATCGGCGAGGGCGTCCCAGATCTTGCGGTGGTCCGGGTCGAGGCCACCCTCGGCGATCGCGATCAGCTCGGCGACAGCGAAGAGCCCATGGGTGTCGACGTCGTACCGGTGGAGCGGGTTACGCTGCGGGAGTCCACGGATCCGCTCCCAACCGGGCACCAGCGCGACCGGCAACCCGATGTAGTCGCCGTCCGCCATCGCTCCGGTCCCGTCCCAGCCCTTGCGCAGCGTGATGAGCAGCGCCTCCCGACCAGCCGCGTCCCACTGGAGGCTGCCCAGCTCGCGCACCTCGCGTCGGAGCTTGATGACGGTCGCTCGACCGAGATGGGTGGCTCGAAACGCGGCGGCGGCCACCGCACGAAGCCCGAGGGACGGCTCGGCCGCCACCGTCCGATCCGGGTCCACCTCGACGAGGCCGTCGACGAGTTGGATCCCGTCGCCGAGCGCCTGTGGGGGCGGGTGGCGGCGGCGGCGGCCGCCTCGCCCGTCAGCCAGCAGGACTGGCCAGGTGCGGTCGTGCAGATGCGCGATGGTCCGGATCGCGAGCCCCACACGGTGCAGCAGCTCGTCGCCTCCCCCAGGCAACGCCAGACGCGATGCGACCTCGTCTTGCAGGTCCAGACGCAACCGGTCACGGTCGGCGCCCGGCCTCCCACCCGCCCACCCCGTCACCAGGTGCAGCGCGCACCGAGCCTCGAGCAGCACGGTTCCCGCATCGGCGAGCTCGTGGCGGTCGGTCGCCCCCAGGTACCGAGCGCCGACCAGCGGATCGAGGCCGACCTCACCGAGCAGGCAGGCCCCCGCCCAGCGAAGGCTGTGGAGATCTCGCAGCGCTCCGACACCGCTCTTGATGTCCGGCTCGAGCATTCCCGCCGCCTCACCGTTGCGCGCCTGGCGCTCGTGGTGGACCGCGGCGAGGTCCGTGAGCACCTTCCCGCTGTTGCGGCGGAGCCAGCGGGTCACCCGGGAGGCGAGCTCGTCGAGCAACCCGGGATCTCCCGCGATGAGCCTCCGGTCGGTCAGCGCGGTCGCAGCGTGGAGCTGCTCCCCGGCGAACCGCACCGCCTCACGAGGAGTTCGTACGGCATGGCCTACGGACAGCCCGGCATCCCACAATGGATAGCAGACAGCCTGGACGAGCTCGCTGAGATCCGCGTCTTTCCAGCCGTCGTGGAGGATGAGCAGGTCCACGTCGGACGCGCGGCACAGCTCGCGGCGCGCGTAGCTTCCCAACGCCACCAGCGAGAGACCATGATCGCTTTCGGCGTGGGACGTGATCCACCCACGCAGCGCCTCGTCTACGAGCGATGTCCACGCCCTGCACCACCGGATTCCTGGTGGGGCGGTGATCGCGGCGGGATCGAGCATGGGCACACCTCCCGCCGGCATGCAACGTCAGAGCGCTTCGGGGCCGTGCTCGCCGGTGCGGATGCGGACGACCTCCTCAAGAGGCAGGATCGCGACCTTGCCGTCACCGATCTTGCCGGTGCGGGCCGACTTCACGATGGCGTCGACGACCCCGTCGAGTTGCTCGTCGTCGCACATCACCTCGATCCGGCTCTTCGGAACGAAGTCGACCTGGTATTCCGCTCCGCGATACACCTCGGTGTGGCCGCGCTGCCGGCCGAACCCGCGCGCGTCGCTCACTGTGAGTCCCGCAACCCCAACCTCGCGGAGGGCTTCCTTAACCTCGTCGACCTTGAACGGTTTGACGATGGCGATGACGAGCTTCATCCGCGCCTCCCTTTCATGCTTGTCCACTCGCCAGCATGCGACCAGGAAATTACCTTACCGTCAGCCTCTTGTTTCACGCCGGTTACGGATCCCCGTGAAAGAGGAGAAGACTCGCGGTATAGCCATGGATAAAGTTACGTGAGCCGACGGGGCCGAACTCCCCCGCGCAGAAGAACCCGGCGAGGGGTACGTCCCCGAGAATCTCATGGACGAGGGCGGCGTCGTGATCGGGGTGACCGAACAAACGCCGGCCCCTGCCGTTACAGGTGAACAGAAGCCCCGCCGATGCTTCGAAGCCGGATTCCACGACAGCGCTGAGCAGCACGCGGAGATCGTCGTCGGCGCTGGCCGCGTCGCGTACGTGGAACTGTACGGTCTGGCCGACGCTCACCAGGTCGCCGATGGCAATCGCCCCCGTCCCGGACTCGGCTCCAAGCACGACGCGCACCAGGAAGTCGCCGCGCCCGAACTCCTCCTTGTACTCGTCGATGACCGTGCCGATGTGCAACCCCGCCCTCATAAGGCTTTGGTCGGTCGGGCCGGCCTCGGCGAAGGCCTCACGGACGCGCTGGACCGGCTGTGCTCCACCGAGCTCTTGGAGAAGGTTCTGCTCCGCCCGTGTGACCGTGTAGCTGCGCCCAACCGGCCGGCAGCCCTGCGAGACCAGCGTCCGCAGCCGGACGCCACCGCCGAGCGCGACCGCGACCGCTCCGTCGTCGTAGATCTCGCCGTCGAGCAGCAGCCGGTTCAGGCCGCGACCGGCGCTGGCCTGCCCCCCGCAGACTGGTATCCCTGGGATGACCCGCTCCAGCCAGGCGAGAAACGCGGCGGGCGGGAAGCTCTGCGGATCGGCGAGCAAGACGACACCCCGAGCGCTGGCCGGGGGATCCCGCCATTCCACGAACGGGATCTGGCCTCCAGCGACGTCGGGCGGAGCCTGGAAGCGCATCGGAGTGACCTCGGCTCCATCGAGCCTGGACGCCCACAACGACAAGCAGTCCCGCTGCTCGATCTCGGTGCCGCCGGCGATCACCCCACCCGTGGTCGTCCCGAGCCTGTGAGCCGGAGCGAGGAGGTCGCCGACCAGCGCGTCGATCAGGTGAAGCTCCGGCGCGTACCCGCCGCCAGCGAAGATGAGCGCCAAGTCGGGCGGCGCTCCACCACCAAGGCGCTCGGCAACCTGCGCGGCGGCGGCGCGCGCCGCATGCAAGGGATCGGGCCCAGTCCCCCAGCCACTCGCGGCGACGACGCTCATGCCATGATCCCTCCGGGATGGGACTTATGAAGATGCACGGACCACGCGGGGACGGTCGCGCGGGCTCGCCGACGAGTCCTCACCCAGCGCCTCACCGCTCCAAACCAAAGGATCAGGGATCGATCGCGCTCCGCGCTCATGCGCCCATCCAACCATGCTTCGCGGGACGCGACTACTGTGGGGTATCCGGAACTTCTAGCACGTAGTCGTCCGCCTCGTCGCTCCACCGCATCGAGACCATGCCACGGGCCCGGGCCGCCTTGCAGAACTGCAGGAACGCGCCGAAGCCAAACTGCTTCTCACTGAACGACGGTTGACGTTTGCGCAGCTCGTTCTTCAGCCCGGATAGCGAGGGCCCGGTTCCTTGACTCCGTTGCAGGTCCGCGACGACGGATCTGAGCAGCTCGAACGCGTCCTCCTCGCTGCGGCTCTCCTCGGGGAACCCCACCTCAGGATCGCCTTTGGCGCTGCCCGTGGAGAGCTCGATGACCCGCTGCTGCTCCAGGTGGCGGAGCAGCTCACCAAACGCACGGAAGCCGTAGTCAGCCTCGCTGAACGTGGGGTCTTTGCGCAGTAATGCCCGTTTCAACGTGGAGGCGAGGACCGCGCCCCCGCTGGACCGCTGAAGACCGGACAGGGTCTGCGTGACGAGACGCGGCAGGTCCGGCTCCTCGCCCTTGACCTCGACCTCCGGTGGGTCAAGCCGGACCGGCGCTGGCTTCGGAGCCGCTCTCCCGCGCCCACTCCTCCGGCTTGTCTGCTTCGTCACCGTTTCGGGATCCGGGAGGTTCACGCCCTCGAGCCGCTCGTAGAACAAGAACTCGTCACACGCCGGCGGCAGGAGCGAGGAGGTAGAGGCCGCGAGGCCGACCCCGATCACCCGGCGGTTCAACTCCCGCAGTTTCCCGACAAGAGGTGTGAAGTCGCTGTCCCCCGTCCCGATCACATAGGTCGTGATGTAGTCGCGCTCGAAGCACAGCTCGATCGCGTCGACGGCCAGCTTGATGTCGGCCGCGTTCTTGCGTACGGCTCCCATCCGTTGGGGGATCTCGATCAGCTCGACCTGCTGCTGGGTCAGCATCCGCCGGTCCTCCTCGAAGTAGGACCAGTCGGCGTAGGCCCGCCGCACGACCACCCGCCCCCGCTCCGCGAGGGCGTCCGCCAGCGGCTTCAAGTCGAACCGCAAGCCGGACAGATCCTCCCGCGCGCCGATCGCCAGGTTCTCATAGTCCAGAAAGAGAGCGATGCGCTCCTCGTCAGTCGTCATTGACACCAGAGCCTAGCGGTCACACGGTGGAGGTGAGCGTGTCGGGAGGGGTCGGTGACAGCGATACCTGGCCATAAGAGGTCTGGCGCCGGGTGAGACTGTACCCCCGGCGCTCCGAAGCTTCGCGGCAGCGTCCGAACATCTGGAGCCAGCGTGATGACGCCGAGCGACGTGGCCAATCTGGCACGCATGCATGGTCTGGAGATCGTCTCTGACGACATTGCGTTCAATGAGATCGGCTTGGACTTTCGCGTCGCCTTTGTTTCTACCGCCGACGGGACACGCTGGGTCCTACGGATCCCTCGCCGACCTGACGTCATCGACCGGTCGAGGATAGAGGGGCGCGCCCTCGCGCTGGTCCGCGGGGACTTGCCAGTCGAGGTGCCGGATTGGCGCATTCACAGCGAGGAGCTGATCGCCTACCCGCTCTTACCCGGCACACCGGGGGTGACGCTCGATGCTCAGACCGGCGAGTGGCGCTGGAACCTCGATCGAAGCTCCCCGATCTTCGCCGGCACGCTTGGCCGAGCCGTAGCGGCGCTGCATGCCATCGACCACCAGGCGGCACGGGAGGCGGGCCTGACCGTCCTCACCCCTGAAGAGGTCCGGGCAGAGATCCAGGCCAATATCGACACCGTCAAGAGCGAGCTCGGCGTCGCCGACCGTCTCTCGAACCGCTGGCACGCATGGCTCGCTGACGACAGCTTCTGGCCCGAGCACTCAACCCTCGTTCATGGCGACCTGCACGTCGGGCACGTGCTCGTCGACACCGACGCGCGAGCCATCGGCATCCTCGACTGGACCGAGGCCAGGGTTGCCGACCCCGCGACGGATTTCATGGGCCATCTGTACGCCTTCGGCGACGAGGGGTTGGATCAACTGCTCGCCGAGTACGAGAAAGCCGGTGGCCGGACCTGGCCTCGCGTCAAAGCCCACTGCGCCGAGATGCTCTCCGCCTTCGCCGTCAACTACGCGCTCTACGCGCTCACCACGAACAACCAGGAGCACCTCCAAGCCGCACGCGCCCAACTCCTCGATAACGCCAACGCGCCATAGAACGAGCGCGTTGACCCACTACGGTCCTGCGACCACTCCCTGGTCGTGGAGGCGGCCGATGTCGGATGACGAGAGTCCGAGGACGTCGGCGAGGATCTCGTCGGTGTGCTCGCCGAGCTGTGGGGCGGGGCGGGGTGGGAGGCGCTCGGCAGCGGAGAAAGCAAGGGGAGAAGACGGCATAAGGTGGGTGCCGACACCCGGCTGGTCGACCTCGGCGAACATGGGGTTGGCCGGCGAGCACCGGGGGTCGTGCGCCACCAGCTCGGCGAACGTCTGGTACGGCCCCCAGCACACGTCGTGAGCGTCGAAGGCCTCCCGGACCTCGTCCAAGGTGCGGCTGGCGACCCACGGCTCCAACACCGCCGCGATCGTCTCCCGCGCCTGGAAACGGTCCCCCTCCTGATCGAGGTCCACCCCCAGGAGGCGCTCGATGTGCGCACACGCGGCGTTCAGCTCGGTCGCCTCCAACAGGCTTTGCCATTGGCGCCGGGTCAGCCCCACGACCATCACGCGCCTGCCGTCTTTGGTGACGAAGTCTCGCCCGAAGGCCCCGTAAAGATAGTTCCCGTACCGGGGACGTTCCTGGTTGTTGACCTGGACCTCCGCGATGTTGCCGAGGTGCCCGGCCATCGCGAACGCCACGTCGGAGAGCGCGAGCCGGACGAGCTGCCCCTCGCCCTCCAGGCGGCGGTGGCGCTCGGCCGCGAGGAGCCCGGCGGCGGCCATCATGCCGGTGATGGCGTCCCAGGCGGGGAGCAGGTGGTTGACAGGGACGCTCAGGCTCGACGGCCCGGTGACCCAGGCGAAGCCGGTGGCCGGGTTCACCGTGTAGTCGACGGCTGAGCCCCCGTCGTGATTGCCCACAATGTTGACCATGATCAAGTCGCCGCGCCGAGCTGACAGCTTCTCGTAATCGAGCCAGCCCGCGGCGGGAAAGTTCGTGAGGAACAACCCGCTGTTCGGCCCTGGCGCGGTGATGAGGTCGGTAAGCAGGTCCCTCCCTCGGGGCGAACGCAGGTCGACGGCGATCGAGCGCTTTCCCTTGTTCAGGCCGGCCCAGAACAAGCTGGACCCCTCCGCGGTGATCGGCCAGCGCCGCGCGTCGAGGCCACCGGACAGCGGATCGAAACGGATCACGTCAGCGCCGAGCTGCGCCAGCGTCATCCCTCCCAACGGCGCCGCCACGAAGGCCGAGCCCTCCACCACCCGCATACCGTCCAGGATCCCAGGCATACGCTCCCCTTGCCGGTCAAGCGATCAGGCCGACGAAACGCCAGTCGAGGACCTGATCCTCAGGGCCTGCTCCGGCTCTGCTGGCATGGACGATGGCGCGGAGATCGATCATCGCGCCATCCGCCAACGGGTGGACCGCCTCGACGCTCACCTCGGTCCGCAGCACGTCCCCCTCGAACACCGGCCCGCTGTGGTCACAGCTGCGCCAGGCGAGGATCGTGACGAGGTCGGGCAGCGCCCGGGTCACGTGGGCGCCGGCGATTGAGATGGTGTGCCCGCCGTAGACGAGCCGACGCCCGTAGGCGGACGCGCCCCGGTCGGTGTGGGTGGCGGCCAGGTTCAGCGTCGCTCGGGCCAGCTCGGGGGCACAGGTCACCGTGTCTCTCCCCTCGATCTCGTAAACCGTGCCGGGGGTGATATCCGCCTCGCCGTGACCCGCGCTCTTGCGGAAGACATCGAGGCGCCAACCGGCCGGTACCGCTTCGACCAGCAGGTCGGGGTCGAGGTCCGAGGGGATCGGGTCGAAGGAGTCCTCGTGCCCGGTCTGCGCGTCAGGGTCACGCAACGGGATCATCGGGCAGCGCCAGAAGTCCAGCACGCGCTCATGGTGCTGATTCTCGACCTCGATGCGCAGTACCACCAGGCCCGTCGACGGGCGCCCTGGCCGGCCGCGACTCTGACGCAGTGCCAGTACCTCCGCCTGGGTGCGCAACGTGTCACCCAAGTGTACGGGCCTGAGGAGGCGCAAGCCCCGGTAGAAGAGGTTCGCCCGCGCCCGCTGGGAAACGAACGTCGTCTGGCCGATGGCGACATGGCAGACCAGGGTAGGATGAGCGAGCGGCTCAGGCTTTCCCGTGACAGCCTTGGACAGCGCGTTGTCGAGCGCGAGGCGGAGCCGATCGCCACACAGTGCCTGATGAAGGACCGCGTGACCAGTGGTCAGCGTGAGGGCTGGTGCGTCGTCGTAGATCTGACCGCGCTCGAAGTCCTCGAAGAACGGCCCACCGACGCGGACTCGCTTGCCTGCCATTGGGCCCCTTCTGAAAAAGCGGCATCATAGGAGACCGCCGTCCATGACGAGGAGACACCGTGTACGAGTATAAAGTCGTCGTAATCCGTGAGGGCATGATCGGCGGCAAGGTAAGCGGCGACAAGCTCGAGGATGTGCTGAACGACCATGCACGCCAAGGTTGGCGGCTAAGAGCGATCACCTCAACCGACGTCAAAGGCCGGGTAGGCCCGGGCGCGGTCGAGGGTCTCCTCGTCACGCTGGAGCGCCAAGTCGCCGGCTAGGCCACCGAGACGGTCTCGGGTACCGGCGCGGGTGCCGCAACCCTTTGCTCCCGCTTGGACTGCCTCGTCGCGTGGGTGACCGCCGCGCTCCAAAGGCAGGCGACCAGGGCGAGGAGGACCAGCCGGGAAGGGCCGTTGACCCCGAGCCCGTCGAGAACCGCGCGGCCGTTGGTGAGGATGATGAGCCCCCCGACGGCGGCCCCCATCGGGCGCGGGGGGATGCGGCGGACGAGGCACGCGGCGATAGGCGCGGAGAGCAGGCCACCGGCCAGCAGGGCGATCAGCACCGCCGGCTGGATCCCCTCCGCTCCGAGGAAGAGGAGGAATCCCGCGGTGATGCTCAACGCGACGAAGAACTCGCTCGCGTTTACCGACCCGATCACCTTGCGAGGTTCCATCCGCCCAGACGCGAGGAGCGACGGTGTCGCCACCGGTCCCCAACCGCCGCCGCCGACCGCGTCGACGAACCCGGCGAACAATCCCATCGGTACCAGGAAGCGCCTCCGCAAGGTCATTGTGGTGACCGGAACCGCGACTCGCGCCAGGGTGAAGCGCGCGAGCACGTAGACCCCGAGCAGCACGAGCACGCCCGCGATCCACGGCTTCGCCGCCGCGCCCGGCACCGCGCTGAGCAAGGCCGCGCCGGCGAAGCCACCGGCGCAACCGGGCACCGCGATCCGGCGCACGGTCTCCCAATGCACGTTGCCAAATCGCCAGTGTGAGGCGCCCGACGCCAAGCCCGTGGCGATCTTCGACACGTGCACCGACGCCGACACCGAAGCCGGAGCGAGACCCACGGCGAGCAGCAAGGTCGACGAGGTCACGCCGTATCCCATCCCGAGCGCTCCGTCGACGAACTGGGCGGCGAGCCCGACCAGGCCCAGCACGAGCAGCCTCTGCAGCGTCCATTCCACGGTCCCGGTCTCCTTCCAGACTGACCCTCAAGATGAATATGGCCTACGAGGTCAAGTTCATCAAGTGGCTCGCGCAGGAGAGCGTGGGGGAAACAGGGACTACGGCGTCCGGCCTGCCCAGGCGTCAGGATCACGAGTCAGCTCGGCGACCATTGGCGACAGGTTGCCGCTCGACACCGCCGCAAGGGTGACCGACTCAAGGAGCCGGCGCTCGGTCGCGCGCAGCGCGATCCATACGTCCCGGAGGGAGGCGGCCGCGCCCTCGTAGTAGATGTCCTGCGGCTGGTCACCGTGGATCTCCGCCAATGGCCCCTCGACCGCCCGGATGACGTCGGCGAGGCTGATCTCCTCGGCGCCGCGGGCCAGCCGGTACCCACCCTCGGCGCCCCGGCGGCTGCGGACGATACCCGCCCGCCGGAGGTCGGTCAGGATTCGCACGAGGAACGCCGATGGCACCCCCTGCGCCGCGGCGATCTGCTCCCGGGTCCTGGACGTGCCCTCTGCGGCGGCGGCGGCCAGCTCAGCGGCTGCCCGCAACGCGTAGTCGGCCTTGGCGGTGAGTCTCATCAGGGCATCATCGCACCCGGGATGCGCCGGGGAGTAGTACGCACCTCCTAGAGGACGCCCTTGGCCAGGTCGCCCTCGGGGAGAGGCGATGCGACCCATATGTCCGGCGGGCCGGTGAGGTAGGCGCCGATGAGATCATCGAGAGCCTTGACGTGTGGCTGCAGGAAGTGCTCCTCCAGGTCGCGCTGGTCGGACCATTTCTCTATTACGAATAACGTGGCTGGGTCGTCGAGTGCCTGGTGAATGGCGTAACGGAGGCAGCCATGCTCCGCGTGGGTCTTGGCGGCCAGCTCTCGTAGGGCTTCCTCGACCTCGTCGAGCAGCTTTGCCTTGGCGGTGAAGCGCGTGATGACCACAAGCTCGTTCATACCGACAGCATCTCTCACGGCGCAAGAGCTTGCACGATCGCATACTCGAGCATTCCCCTGCGGCGGAGGAACTCCCATTGGGAGATCATCAAGCGGGCCGCCCACGCCTGAGCGCGGGGGACACTGTCCAGGGCGCCCAAGCGCTGGATGGTGGTCCGGGAGTACCTCAGCAATGGGTCGAAGACGGCCGTGCCACAGGTCTCGACGGCGACGTCGACGAACCCCGCCGCCCACAGGAGCTCCTCGATCTCGCGGGGCCCGGCTACGACATCGAGATGCAGTCCCCAGAACCGCAGGCTCGTCGCCCCGGCAATGAGCTCCCGCGGGTCACGGGCCTTCCGCGGGACCAAGATGTCGGACAGGGACAGGACGCCACCCGGGCGCAATACTCGCCGCGCCTCCGCGAAGAAGGCCTCCCGGGAAGGAAAGTGGAACGCGGCTTCGACACAGAGCAGCCCGTCGATGGCATCCGTCGCGATCGGGAGCGCAACCGCGTCACCGACGACGGGCAGCGCCCGTGCGCGATCGAGCCTCTCGCGGCCAGCGTTGAGCTGGAACTCGCTGAGGTTCAGCGTGACGAGCCGGCGGGGGCGCAGCCGCTCAGCGACCACGAGGTCCTGCATTCCAAGGCCGTTCGCCACGTCGAGGATCACCCCGCCCGCCGGCAGCGGCTCGCAGAGTACCTCGACCAGCCGTTGCGGCGCGGACCGCGCCTCGGTGGCGTCCCCTCGCCCCTCCCAAAGACCAAGGTTCAACCAACCTGGCGCCAACGCCATGAAGAAGTCGTCGCCCAGGCTCTCGTACACCGCCTTGGCGGGGTACCGATCGAACCGCAGCATGCGCCGCAGATGCCGCAGGTGCGCCCGGGTCCACCCCTTCACTCCCTCACCCTAGCCCCCGAACAGGGATTTCGGGGTGTATGTGCCCAGAAATCCCGGTTCGGGATAACAAACAGCGTAAAAGCTTCAAGAAGCACGTCAAACAATCTCTTGCCCTGTCGGCCATTTTCTGCTACCACTGAGCTACTGCGAATCAGTTGCACCTGCGGGAAGGGACCTTGGGCATGGCCTCACTTCGCATCCGTCTCCTCAGCGCGCTCGCCGCGCTGCTATCCGTACTCGGGCCTGCCTCGGTCGCCGCTGCGCAAGCGCCGGCGCAGGACACGCTGGTGATCGCGATAGAAGGCGAGCCGAACAACCTCAATCCGATCTTCGGGGACGTCTTCGGCTCGTTCAACGGGGACCACTGGCCGATCTTCACCAGCCTGTTGGACTACAACAAGCAGACCGAGTTGACGCCGGCGCTGGCCGCCGGGATGCCCGAGGTCTCTGAGGATGGGCTGAGCGTCACCGTCAAGGTCCGCGAGGACGTGCAGTGGCATGACGGGGAACCGGTTACCGCCGGTGACGTGGTATTCACCTATCAATCTATTCTGGATCCTGATGTGGCCACCAGCTTGCGGGATCTGCTGTTCGAGTCTCTCGCGGAAGTGAGCGCACCGGACGAGCAAACGGTCAGCTTCCGGCTTTCCCGCCGGGATCCGGCCTTCCTAGACAAGCTCACCATAGGGATCGTGCCCCAGCACCTGCTGGAGGGTCAGGATCTCAACACCGCCCGGTTCAATGTCGAGCCGGTGGGCAGCGGCCCGTTCGTCTTCAGCGAGTTCGTGGAGGGCGAGCGCCTGGTCATGACCGCCAACCCGGACTACTTCGGCGGCGACGTGGGGATTCCGAGAATTGTGTTCGTGTTCATCAACGACGAGAACACCCGGGTGGCCAGGTTGGAGGCCGGCGAGATCGACGTCGACGCGGTCGGTCTGACACCCCGAATCGCCGAACGCTTCCGGGACTCGGACCGCTACGACATCGTGCGGGTTCCCGGCGAGCAGCTCTCCTTGAACCTGCCCACCCACAACCCCGTGCTCAGCGATCAGCGGGTCCGCCAGGCCATCGGGCTGGCAATCGACCGGCCAACCTTCGTGAGCGGGCTGTTCGGAGACTTCGGCCGCCCGGCGTACAGCGCATTCCAGCCCCAGCATTGGGCGTACGACTCATCCGTGGAGTTCGACCAGAACATGGACCAAGCCAGAGCGCTGCTCGCCGAAGCGGGCTGGCGGCCCGGAGCGGACGGCGTGCTGGAGCGCCAGGGCACCCGCATGTCCTTCGAGTTCCTCCACGGCACCTCTCCGCTGGACCAGAACGCGGCGGTGGCGCTGCGGGACGCCCTGGCGGAGATCGGCGTGGAGGCCAGGCTGGAGGCGGTGGACAGCTTCGAGGAGCGGAACGAGTGGCCGAGACCGGGGCGGTCACCACCGGCCGGCCCGGCAATGCCTATGACCCCGACCTGTACCTCTTCCGGGATTTCCACTCCTCGTCGGCCACCGATGACGACATTGCCACGAACAGAAGCCGGATAGCCGACGACCAGGTTGACGCCGCCATCGAAGCCGGGCGCGCCAGCCTCGTTCAGGCAGAGCGGAAGAGCGCCTACTCCCAGCTCCAGATGGCGATGCGGGACAATGGTGCTATTCAGTACCTCGGCCAGCGGGATTACCTGCTGATCGTGTCCAAGAACATCCAGGGCATTGACGCTGGATCGTTGGACGGGCACCTCCACGGGTGGAGCCGGGGCCTGATGTGGAACCTGACCGAGTGGCGGTTGGCGTAACAGAGATCGGTTCGCCTGGCTGGGAGGGTACGCACCGATGAGAAGAGCACTCGGGCCGCGCGGTGCCCTGGCCATGGTGGCGCGCCGCCTGCTGACACTTCCCCTGGTGCTGTTGCTGGTGGCGGCGATGACGTTCGGGATGGTGGCGGTGTCACCGTTCGACTGGCGGGACGCCTACGCGACCGGCGGGCAGTCCCTGTCCGCGGAGACCGCCGAGCGGATCGCCCGGGTATGGAACCTGGACGCGCCGGTCCATGAACAGTTCGGCCGGTGGGTGGGGAACGTGGTGACCGGCGATCTGGGCCACTCACGGTTGCTTGGGGTCAGCCGGTCGCGGATCAGCTGCGGGCCAGGGTTGGCAAGTCGGCGGTGCTGGTGGCCACAGCGCTGGCTCTGGCGCTGGTGGGAGGGCTGGCGGCGGGGGTGCTGGCGGCCGCCTTTCGGGATGGTCCCTTCGACTGGCTGGTGCGGACCTTCAGCTTCTACAGCGTGGCATCCCCGTCGTTCTGGCTGGCGTTGCTGGCGCTCTGGCTGTTCTCCATCCAGCTGGGCTGGCTGCCGCCCGGGGGGACCACCGATCTTCGCAGCGCCGGCGCGGGCGGCTTCAGCGTGAGGCACCTCATCCTGCCGGCGGTCACCCTGGCGATCGCCCAGCTTGCGTGGTTTGCGATGTTCGTGCGCAATCAGCTTCTTGAGGTCCTGAGGGAGGACTACGTCCGGTTCGCCGAGGCGCAGGGGCTGAAGCGAGCCAGGGTCCTGTTCCGCCACGCGTTGCCCAACGCGCTGTTGCCCTTTCTCACCGGCGTGGGCGCCAACCTGACCGAGCTGGTTGGCGGCTCGGTGCTTATCGAGACGGTATTCGGCTGGCCGGGGCTGGGGGCGTTGGCGGTGCAAGCCGCCCGGGTGGTGGATCTTCCGCTGCTGCTCGGGATCACCCTGCTGGGATCAGTGGTGATCGTCCTGGGGAACCTGATCTCCGACCTGTCCTACCGGTTCGTCGACCCCAGAGTCAGGGAGGCGGCGGCATGACCGCGGAATCGCCCGCCGCCACCCGGGTTCGCGCGCCGGCTCGCATCGGCTCACGGATCGCCCGGCTGGAGCCCCGGTACGGAGCGATCGCCGCGGCCATCCTGCTGGCGCTGATGCTCCTCGGAGCGATCTTCGCTGGCGTGATCCGCCCGGCCGAGTACCTGGTCTCCGATCTGGGCTCGGTGCTGGAGGCGCCGTCGGCGGCCCATCCCCTGGGAACCGACGAGGTGGGGCGGGACGTCCTCGCGATCATCCTCCGGGGAATGCGGGTCTCCTTCTCGGTGAGCCTGGCGGCGGCGGTGCTGGCGCTTGTGATCGGAGGGTCGTTCGGGGTCCTGGCCGGCTCGGCGGGGGGCTGGGTCGACGGCCTCATGATGCGGGGGGTGGATTTTCTCTCCTCCCAGAGTCATCTTCTGTTCGGAATCCTGATCGCGGTGCTGGCTCGGCCCGTGGTCGGCGGGGCGGGGGCGATCATGCTCTCGGTGGGGCTGACCCACTGGATGCTGCTGGCCCGGGTTCTGCGTGCGGAGGTGCTCTCTTTGAAGGAGCGGCAGTTCGTGGCGGCGGCGATCAACGCCGGGGCCACCCGCCGGCAGCTCATCGTCCGGCATCTGATCCCGAACCTCGCGCCGGCTGCCGGGCTGGGGTTCGTCCTACTGGTGCCGCACGCCATCTTTCACGAGTCGGCGCTGTCGTTCCTGGGGGTGGGCCTGCCCGTCGACCAG
Source organism: Egibacteraceae bacterium (assembly GCA_050743625.1). Classification (GTDB taxonomy): domain Bacteria; phylum Actinomycetota; class Nitriliruptoria; order Euzebyales; family Egibacteraceae; genus JBOGED01. The sequence goes on from JBOGED010000179.1 coordinate 20,059, forward strand.
CCATCGCTCGGCACGTTGATCTCGGCCGGGCAGCGCACGTTGTTCGCGGGAGCGTGGTGGGTGATCCTGTTCCCCGGTCTGTTGATCGTGCTGGCGTCGATCTGTGTCGGCACCCTGGGCGAGTGGTGGCGGGACCGGACCCAGCCGCGCTGGCGGGCGGAGCTGGAGCTATGAGCGGCGCACCCGCTGAAGGCGACACTGCGGACAAGGTTGTGAGAGAAGCCACCGCCCCAAGCGACGGGCCGTTGTTGAAGGTAAGAGGCCTTTCGGCCAAGTTCCGGACCCGGCACGGCCTGGTGGCGGCGCTATCCGATGTCGACCTTGATCTGGGGCCGGGCGAATGCCGGGTGGTGATCGGCGAGTCCGGTTCGGGCAAGAGCGTCCTGGTGCACTGCCTGCTCGGCCTGCTTCCGGCCAATGTCGAGCTTCACGGCTCGGTTCAGGTCGAGGGTAAAGAGGTGCTGGGCGCCAGCGACCGCACCATGGCCCTCATCCGGTCGCAGGTAACCGCGTTCATCCCGCAGAGCCCATCCACGGCGCTGAACCCGGTCCGCCGAGTGGGCCCGCTGTTGAGCGAGCTTCTCGGCAGCAGGGGTTTGGACGGGACGGAGAGCCGCCGCCGGCTGCTGGAGGGGGCCTCATCGTTGGGCCTGAACCTCCAAGAACGCTGGCGCAGCTACCCTCATCAGCTCTCCGGCGGGATGCAGCAGCGGGCGGTCACCGCGCTGGCGTTGGCCAGCCGGCCCCGGCTGGTGCTGGCCGATGAGCCGACCAGCGGGCTGGATGCCAGCCGGGTTGAGGACACCGCCCGGCAGCTGCGCGCGCTGACCGAGGAGGGGGCGGGTCTGCTGGTGGTAACCCATGATCTTGGCCTTGCCCGCCGGCTGGAGGGCAGGATCGCCTTGCTGTACGGGGGCCGGGTGGTGGAGGATCGCCCCACAAAGGCCTTCTTCGAATCGGCGGCCCACCCGTACGGCGTGGGCCTGCTGGCAGCGCTCCCGGAGCGGGGGGCGGAACCGATCCCCGGGATGCCGCCTTCGTTGACCGCGCTGCCCGACGGTTGCTGTTTTGCTCCCCGCTGTGAGCATCGCATGCCGGCTTGCGCCGAGCGGGTCCCTGATCTGGCGCCGTTGCCCGACGGCGCATCCCGGTGCCTCCTGCATGCTTAGCGCGCGGGCGGTCTCTAAGAGCTTCGAGTCGGCGCACGGGACCGTGCCGGCGCTGGAGGATCTCTCCATCAGCATAGAGCCAGGCGAGCGAGTGGGACTGGTGGGCCCCAGCGGGTGCGGGAAGTCCACGCTTGCCCGGATCCTGACCTTTCTGCTGGCTCCCGATTCGGGAACGGTAACCCTGAACGGTACTCGGGTAACCCGGTTCGGGATCAAAGCGCCCCCGCAGGTTCGCCGGCGGGTCCAGATGCTCTGGCAGTCCCCACGGCAGGCCGCCGACCCCCGCCGCAAGCTGGCCGACCTGATCACCGAGCCGGGGGCGCTGAAGAAGACCCCGGTGGACTTGAGCCGCTGGGCCGAGATCGCCGGTGTTCCCGAAGAGCTGCTGGAGCGGTACCCTCACGAGGTTTCCGAGGGCCAGCTCCAGCGGGCGATGGTGGCCCGTGCGCTGGCCTGTGAGCCGGACTATCTGGTGGGCGACGAGCCGACCTCCATGCTGGACGTCTCCTCGCAGGCGGGCGTCCTCCGCGCCATCGAAACCGCCCAGCAGCGGACCGGCCTGGGCGTGCTGCTGATCAGCCACGACGCCGAGCTGGTCGGGTACTGGTGCGGCCGGGTGCTCCAGTTGGGAGATCCATCGCCCGCAGCGGCGTGACCAAGACGCCGAAGCCAAAGAACCCAACCGGAGTTCCGGAACAGGGATTTGGGTCTACCTGCCCCTGAAACCTTGTTCGGGAGAGCAAGCCTGCGCCATTGACGGCATATGCGCCGCCCGCGAACGCACACGGACGCGAGCCGCTCTGGACGACCCTGAGCTGTGTGCGGGATACGCGCCAGGTCTTCCCCGAACAGGGATTTAGGGGCGCATGTGCCCCTAAATCCCTGTTCAGGAAAGAACGGCGCCCCGCGAACAAGGCGGGAGCACCCTACGGCCCATGCCCGAATCTGCCCGAACCCGCCGGCCACCACGGAAAATTTTCCTGAGTGGATGTATTTGTGCGGGGGTGTGGCGCCTCTTGCAAGTCAGACCGATCCCCACGAGTGGCGAAGGAGGCGACCGTCATGGCACACGCCATCGATTTTTTCGCCGCTGCGCGCATGTTGCGTGGACGCCTGCCGAAGCTTCGCGGCCTCGTGGTTCTTGGGTTCTGTCTGACGCTGTTGGCGTAAGCGGACAAATGCCGTCGATGTTCCGTATCCGGCGTTAACCATCCAGGCTCACGGCGCCAAAGCCGTCACCCGTCGCCCCGTCAGCGGCATCGGCCACTGACGCCGTCTTAAGGCCTTCTTTCTGACCTGGAACTCCGGTCAGAGCCCGCTCTTCGACCCGCCAACCCATTCCCGCTGTGCAACTGCCGCCGTATGAGCGCCTAGGCCGGCGGCCAAGAGGTGGACCGACTCATGCGACACCCTGCATATCCGGCATACCAACCCCCGTCCCGATCCGCCGTTGCTGTCGACGGTGGGCACGCGTCGCTTGTGCTCGCCGCTGCCGCTGGCGATCAGGATGCCTGGTCGGCGCTGGTCCAACGCTTCGCGGGCCTTGTCTGGGATATCGCCCACACGCATGGGCTACCCACTGCTCAGGCAACCTCCGTGGCTCGCGTGACCTGGCTGCGCCTGGCACAGCGCCTTGGCCGCCTCCCACACCCGGCGCATGTCGGCGAGTGGCTGGCGGCCACCGCCCACCAGGAGAGCGTGCGCGCCCTCCGCCTCGTAAGCCGACACGACACCCCAGAGGGAGATCACCATGAGTAACGCGATCCAGGTCGAGGGGCTCGCCAAGTCGTTCGGCGCCACCCGCGCGCTGGACGGCATCGACCTGCAGGTACCCGAGGGCACCGTGGCGGGGCTGCTCGGCCCGAACGGCTCGGGCAAGACCACGGCCGTCCGTATCCTGGCCACGCTGCTCGCGCCCACAGCGGGACGAGCCAGCGTGGCCGGGTACGACGTCACCCGCCAGGCGGCGCACGTACGCAGGGTCATCGGCCTCACCGGCCAGTACGCCGCGGTCGACGCCAACCTCACGGGGTTCGAGAACCTCGAGATGATCGGCCGCCTGCTCGACCTGCCGCGAGCTGAGGCGCGCCTGCGCGCGGGCGCGCTGCTCGAGCGCTTCAACCTTGTCGACGCCGGCCGCCGCCCCCTCAAGACGTACTCCGGGGGGATGCAACGCCGCCTGGACCTTGCCGCCAGCATCGTCGGCCGCCCTAAGGTGCTGTTCCTCGACGAGCCCACCACAGGACTGGACCCGCGCAGCCGCATGGATCTGTGGGGCATCATCCGCGAGCTGGTCGCCGAGGGCACCAGCGTGCTCTTGACGACGCAATACCTGGACGAGGCCGACCAGTTGGCCGACGGCATCACCGTCCTCGACGGGGGCCGGGTCATCGCCCACGGCACTTCCCAACAGCTCAAGGCGCAGACCGGTGGGCCGGTTCTGGAGGTGCGTCCCGCCGACCCGGCCGACATGGAGGCCGTCGCCTCCCAGATGGCGGCGCTGGCTGGCGATCTCCCCGACGTCGACCGCGACACCGGGGTGATCAGGGTCTGCATCGCCCATGCCGGTCTGCTCGCGGTGGCCGTCCGCCGGCTCGACGATGCCGGCATCGCCGTCACCGACCTGGCATTGCGCCGGCCCAGCCTTGACGAGGTCTTCCTGCAGCTACCGGGCGCAGGGCTCAACCCGCCGACCAGGCAGAGCCCAGACCGGTACCCAAGCGCCGTATCAGAAGGAGGGTCGCATGACCGCCACCACCGTCGAACGCGTCGAGGCTGCCAGGCCCATACCGCCGAACCCGCGATCCGGTCCGCGGCGGGCGCTCAGCCACGCGCTCACCGTCACCCGCCGTAACTTGATCCAGCTGAGGCGCAGCCCCGAGTTGATGGTGTTCACCGCCATCGAGCCGATCTTGTTCTTGGTGTTGTTCAACTCCGTGTTCGGCGGCGCCATCGCCACTCCGGGGGTGGCCTACATCGACTTCCTGATCCCCGGGCTCGTCGTCCAGCTCGTCGCGTTCGCTACCGTCCAGACCGGCATCGGCCTCAACCAGGATGTCTCCAAGGGCATCGTCGACCGGTTCCGGTCCCTGCCGATGGCCCGCTCCGCGGTGTTGACGGGGCGGATCCTGGCCGACGCCGCTCGCTTCGTGTTCACCACCCTCCTGTTGGCCGGCCTCGGCACGCTGTTCGGGTTCCGGATCGCCACAGGGCCTGTCGCTGCCCTCGGCGCGCTCTTGCTCGCGATCGCCTTCGGCGTGGCGCTGGCTTGGGTCGCCGCCTGGATCGGGCTGGCCGTGCGCAACCCCGAGACGGTCCAGGCAGCCGGGTTCCTGTGGCTGTTCCCCCTGACCTTCGCCAGCTCCGTCTACGTGCCCATCCAGACCATGCCCGGCTGGATGCAAGCATTCGCCAAGGCCAACCCGGTCACCGTCGCGGTCGACGCGCTGCGAGCCCTGCTGATCGACGGGCCCGCCACAACCCCTGTGCTGCGGGCGCTCGCGTGGACGGTCTGTATCCTGACCGTGTTCGCCACCCTGGCCATTCGCCAGTACCGCCGGATCCAGTAACCCTATGGCGACACCGGCGTGTCACACCGTTCGTCCGGATAGTTGGACAAACGCAACGCGCCCGCGCATCCTGAGCGGGATGGAGTCACCAGACCACTCCGGCATCCCACGGAAATCTGTCCCGCCGGGACGGTACATGACCAACTTCGCCTTCATGTGCGCGGCGCTTGCCCTCACCGTCTCCCCCGGCGCCTTCGGGCTGCTCGGGCTCTTCCTGGCGGGGAGGGCGATCGCAAAGGGCGACCGCCCCCTGGCGACCTACGCGTTGATCGCGGTGATCGTCTGCGCGGCGATTCCGATCCTGGTGAACCTCGCCACCACGGCTCCTCCCGCGCCCGGCCCCTAGAGGCGCCGCATACTGGCCACCATGCGGCCGTTTGTGATTCACACGCACTTCTACCAGCCTGAGCGGCTGAACCCGTGGACGGGGGGATTGGACCCGGAGCCGTCGGCGGCGCCGTACCGGGACTGGAACGAGCGTGTGCTGGCCGAGTGCTACCGGCCGAACGGGGCGGCCAGGATCTATGACGACGAGGGCCGTGTCCTGCGCATCGTCAACAACTACGAGCGCTTGTCGTTCAACTTCGGCCCGACGTTGCTCGCCTGGCTGGAGCACGCCGATCCGATCACCTACGAGCGTGTGCTGGACGGCGACCGGCGCGCCCTGGCCAACACCGGGTGCGGCAACGCCATGGCGCAGGCCTACAACCATATGATCCTGCCGCTCGCGAACAAGCGGGACAAACGGACGCAGATCCGCTGGGGGCTAGAGGACTTCCGTCAGCGCTTCGGTCGCCCGGCATTGGGCCTTTGGCTGCCCGAGACCGCGGTGGACCGGGCGACGGTCGACGCGCTGATCGATGCCGGCGTCGGCTTCACGGTCCTGGCCCCACACCAGATCGGGAGGGTACGCGGCTCGGATGGCGCGTGGCGGGCCGCCAGCCGGAACCTCGACATCGGTCGGCCCCACCGCCATGGCCACTCCGACGGATCGGGCCGGTCGATCGCGGTCTTCGTGTACGACGGCGAGCTCGCGCAAGCGCTCGCGTTCGACCCGGCGACAGGGGATACGCAGGCGCTGCTCAATAGAGTGGAGGCCCGTGACTCCGGCGGGCTGATCCACGCGGCGATGGACGGCGAGACGTTCGGGCACCACCACCACTTCAGCGAGCTGGGGCTTGCCCACGCGTTGTTCGGCGCGGCGCAGGCGCGAGGCCTCGAGCCCACGAGCTATGAGGCCTATCTCGCAACGCACCCACCCACCCACGAGATCGAGGTACGCGAAGGCGAGGGCACGGCGTGGAGCTGCGCGCACGGCGTGGGGCGCTGGTACCGCGACTGCGGCTGCGTGACCGACTCGGAACCGGGCTGGAACCAGCGTTGGAGGACGCCGCTTCGTGAGGCGCTCGACGTCGTCCGCGACGCGGCCGTGGCGGTGTTCGAGGACCGGGGTGCCGCGCTGCTCCGCGATCCATGGGCGGCGCGCGACGACTACATCGGGGTGCGGCTCGGCGCCGTGACCCGTGCCGAGTTCCTCCGGCGCCACGCGACCGCGGCGAGCGACCTGGACGACCAGCGGCAGGTCGACGTCTGGACGCTGCTGGAGGCGCAGCGCCACGCGATGGTGATGTACACGAGCTGCGGCTGGTTCTTCGCGGACGTCGCGGGGCTCGAGACGCGGTACGTGTTGCGGTCGGCGTACCGCGTGCTCGGCCTGCTGGAGGAGCTTGGCGTCCTGGCGCCGTGGCGGGACGTGCTCGGCCTGTTGGCCGGTGCGGTGAGCAACAAACCGGGTGCCGGGACGGGCGCCGACGTGTGGCGGGAGCACATCGAGCCGGCCGCTGTCGGCCCCTCACGCATCGCCGCGCACCATGCGGTGGTCGGTCTCGTGCGCCCGCTAGAGCCCGAGTCGGAGACCGCTGGCCATCTCGTGTCCGTTCACGGCCACCGCCGGGAGCAGCGGGGGCAGGCGACCTTGTCCACCACGTGGATGTCCGTCACGTCGCTGGCGACCGGGCGGCGGAACGACCTCGACGTCGCCGCCGTCCACTTGGGCGGGATCGACGTGCACGGGTCCGTGACCCGTCACCGCGGCGGCGAGGCCTACCATCGCGCCGAGCGACGGCTCTGGCAGGCGTTCCCGACCGTGCCCCTCCCGCGGCTCCTCAAGCTGGTGGCAGAGGTGCTACCGGGTGGGGAGTTCGGCTTCGAGCAACTGCTTCCCGAGGGTGTGCAAGAGGTCGTCGGGGCGGTCTTCTCGGACCTTCGCACGCGGTTCCGCGAGCAGTACTCACGGCTGTACCACGACCATCGGCGAGTCCTGGAGATGCTGGTGGCGGCCGGCTACACCCTTCCCCGCGAGCTGCGCGCCGCCGCCGAGCTGACGCTGACCAGCGAGGTAGAGCGCCTCCTCGCGCACGCGGACATCGATCCCGGCGTGTTCGGTTGGATCCGCTCCACGATCGAGCTCGCCAGCGCACAGGGATACCAGCTCAACCTCGACCCGGTCTCCGACGCGGTGACAACCGGGCTTGTCGAGGCGACCCGGAAGGCCTGCGCGAGCCTCGGCGAAACCGACGCCGCCGCCGTGGAAGGCTGGCTCGAGCTCGCCATCCAGCTCGGCGTCGGGGTCGATCTCACCCGCGCTCAAGAGCTGGCCTATGACCTCGCGAGCCGCGCTCGGTCGGGAGGCCTTGGACCCGCCGGGGCCGAGATCGCGGCTCGGCTGGGTAGCGCGCTCCTCCTCGCACCCGCGGCGTGGTCAGCCCCGCGGCGGGCTTGAGCACGAGGTCGAGGTGGCATGCTTGGCGCCATGAGACTCAACGTGATGATCGAGCCCCAAGAGGGGATGACCTACGCGGACATCCTGGCCGTGGCGCGACGGACCGAGGAGCTCGGCTTGGACGGGTTGTTCCGCAGCGATCACTACAAGAGCGTGACCGGCCGTGACGAGCATGGCTCGACCGACGCGTGGGCGACGCTGGCGGGACTGGCGCGCGAGACCAACCGGATCCAGCTGGGCACTCTGGTGACCCCCGTGACATTTCGGACTGCCGCGAGCCTCGCGAAGACGGTGGCTACGATCAGCGAGATGGCCGGCGGCGGCCGGGTCGAGCTCGGCATGGGCACGGGTTGGCTGGGTTGGCTGGAGTCCGAGCATGTCCAGCACGGTTTCCCGTTCGAGGACCTCCGCACGAGGTATGACCGGCTTGAGGAGCATCTCCAGGTGGTGCGCGGCTTGTGGGATCCCGCGGTCGAGCGCTTTACCTTCGATGGCGAGTTTGTCACGATCCGGGACGGGCGGTTCGCGCCCAAGCCAGACCCCACGCCTCGCATCATCGTCGGCGGGCGCGGTTTGGACCGCACGCCCACGCTCGCGGCCCGCTACGCCGACGAGCTGAACGGCGTGTACCTGTCACCCCCTGAGTGCGCGAAGCAACGCGAGGCGCTGCGGGCCGCCTGCGATGCGGCCGGCCGTGACCCCGACACGGTCGGCTACTCGGCCATGACCGGATGCCTCGTCGACCTGGACACCGAAGACTTTCACGCCCGCGCGAGGCGGCTCCAAGCCTTGTCCGAGGACACAAGGCCGCTCGAGGCGTTCCTCCACGATCTTGAGGAGGCATGGGTGCTCGGCACGCCCGATCAGGCCGCCGGGCGGCTCGCCGAGCTGGCCGAGGCGGGCGTGGAGCGCGTGATGCTCCAACACCTCCTGTTCGACGACCTCGACATGCTCGACGTCATCCCCCAACTCCCGCGTTGACGGAGTGGGCGACCGAGGCACTCCGCGCGGCCGGGCCGCTCGGGCTTGCCCTCATGATGCTGCTGGAGACGGTCTTCCCGCCGATCCCCTCTGAGATCCTCTTACCATTCGGAGGATTCCTCGTGAGCACCGGGGCGTTCGGGTTCGCCGAGGCGCTGATCGCCGCGACGGTGGGATCGACAGGAGGCGCGGTTCTGCTGTACGGCCTCAGCCGGTACGGCGGCCGGCCCTTGCTGCTGCGCTGGCACCGCGTCCTCCGCCTGGAGGAGAAGGATCTCGACCGAGCCGACGACTGGTTCGATCGCTACGGCTGGATCGCGGTGCTGTTCGGCAGGATGCTCCCAATCGTCCGCAGTGTCGTGTCGGTGCCAGCCGGCGTATCCGAGATGCCGGCCGGGCGGTTCGTCGTGCTCACCGCCGTCGGGTCGACCTCCTGGAACACGCTGTTGATCGGCGCCGGCTTCGCCCTTGGCGAACGGTACGACCAGGTGTCGGCGGTCGTGTCACGCTACAGCCTGCTTGCGCCCGTTCTCCTCGCACTCGCCGCCGCGGCCTGGTGGTGGCGTCACCGCCGCGCCGCCCGGCGATCATAATCTCGCCATGAGCGTTGAGCGTGTGACCGCACGCCTTGATCCGGAGCTCGCGGCGGCCATCCGTGAGGCTGCCGAGAATGACCGGGAGAACATGTCGGCCTGGATCGCCGCCGCCGCCCAGCGCCGGCTGGCATCGAGCGGCTTACGTAAGGTGATCGCGGAGTGGGAGCGCGAGCATGGCGCGTTCACTGACGAGGAGATCGCCGACGCGCGCCGCCGGCTCGGATGGTGGCGCTCGATCGCAACGTTCGCGAGGTCTGGGCGCTGCTGCGTGCGGCCGCCGACGAGAATGCTGTCGTGCGGGTTCCCGCCGCCGTCATCGGTCAAGTCTGGCGCGACGGTGCTCGCCAAGCGCTGCTCGCCCGGGCACTGCGCAAGTGCGAGGAGGTACCGCTCGATGGGTCCCAAGGGCGCGCCGCGGGGAGACTGTGCGGGGTGTCCGCGACCGCGGACGTCATCGACGCCACCGTCGCGCTGGTAGCCGCCTTCTCCGACCAACATTTCGCGACGGTGCTGACCTCTGACGCGAGCGACTTTGACGCATCTCCTCACAACTTTGGGCGCGGAGCGGGTGCGGGTCGTCACCGTCTGAACCGCTGGCGACCATAGGAGCATTGCGCCGTACTGTGCAGAGTTATGCCGGTATACCGGCATAACTCTGCACAGTGCAGGAATAGGCCGGTCAGCTCCTCGTCAGGCGCTCGCGGTCGGCCTTGGGCAGCCCGGCGACGACGCGTTCGTACGAGTGGCCGATCAGGTCGAGCACCTCCTCGCGCGGCACCGAGCCGTCCAACGTCACGGTGTTCCAATGGCGCTTGTTCAGGTGGTATCCGGGCCGCACACACGGGTACATCGCTCGCAGCTCCAAGGCGAGACCAGGCTCGCACTTCAGGGACACCCTGGCCGGACTCTCATCCGACCCGTCACCCGTGATCGCGAAGATCTTCCCTCCGACCTTGAACACGAGCGTGCCGGGCCCGAACGGCTCCTCCTCCACCGCCTCGGGGTAACTGAGCAGGACGGCGCGCAGTTGGTCGAGCATCATCGCGCGACGATACCGCGCACGCCCAGGACACGCGCGTGGTGCGTCGACGACTCCACTACACGGCAAGCCAGTCGAGCAGGTCGATACCTCCGATCGGCGAAGCGACGCTCAAGGGCGGTCCTCCAACAGCCGGGCGACCATCGCCGCGCGTGAGCTGACGCCAAGCTTTGCATACATCCGGCGCAGGTGGGACGAAACGGTCCAGGAGCTGATCTCCAACAAAGAGGCGATGGCCTTGTTTGGGTAACCCTGCGCCACCATCTCCGCTATTTCTTCTTCACGTGGAGTAAGTAGTTTGACCGGTCGCAGCGGAGATGACGGAGGTCTGCGCTGTAAGAGGCAGCGCACTCCGTCCACCTCAACATCCAATAGAACGTCCGTACCATTTTCTTCTCGTTGAATCCAGTCCAACCGGTGCCGATCTGTCAAAACCACACGAAGGAGTTCCCGGACAGAAGACTCGATGCTCTCCGGCGCCTTGGCGATGGCCGTCCATACTTCTGCCATGATCCAGCTTTCCCGTTGCGGGCGGGTGACGTGGGAGGCCTCACTGTGTCCGCTGCCACGTCTTCTGCCCCTAAACAGAGCGGGCGAGCAGCGGCGTGATACGCCCGCTACCTAGCGTAAAATCCTCGACACAAACCATGTCACACAAATGAGCCACCACATCTGTAGGCCGGCATGCGAGTGACCACAGGTGTGCTCTAGGCGGCACGAAAACCCGCCCCTAGCCTGAGCGCAGGGCCTGGGTCCAGGGGAAAAGGCCCCGCACTACATCGGATAAGAGGGCCTCGGCACGTCTGCGACTTCGCCGCTCGCGGATGACCAATCCTGACCAACCACCTCCTCGGCTTTGCCGTTGTGAGGACTCTACTGCTCCCGCTGGAGGCAGCGATGAAGAAAATTTTGACCGTCTTGTCCGAATGGGGCTATTGGGGCGAAGAGCTCGTCGGTCCGCTGGACCACTTCGACAAGGCCGGCTACGAGGTCACCTTCGTGACCTCAAGGGGCCGGAAGGCGCCGCCGCTGCCCCCCAGCATGGATCCGAGCCACATCGACCCGCCACGGGGGTACTCGGTCGTCACGCAAGAGACTGCGGACCACGTGCGTGAGGTCGACGCGTCGGGACGGCTGGACAATCCCGTGAACCTCTTCGAGTGGTTCCCCGACCGGCCATACGTCAGCTCGCCGGACTACTTCGACGAGCTTGAGGCCTACTACACCGCGCTCGCCAGGATCTCTCAAGAGACCACTGACCAGTATGACGCCCTGCTGCTCGTCGGCGGGAGCGGGCCCTTCGTCGACATGGTGAACAACTTCCGTGTCCACGACCTGATCCTCGCCTTCTACAAGGCTAACAAGCCGATCGCCGCTGAGTGCTACGCCGTCCCCTGCCTAGCCTTCGCCCGCGAGATCGACCTCCGCAAGTCCATCATCTGGGGTAAGCACGTCACCGGCCACCCCTTGGAGGACGACTGGGAAGACGGCACCGGCTTCGAGCGCACCGACTTCGTCATCGGTCCGCCGCCGTTCGTCCTGGAGTACATCCTGCGCGACGCCACCGGTCCGGACGGCGGCTTCTATGGGAACTTCGGCCGTCCCGTCTCCGTGATCGTCGACTACCCCTTCATCACGGCGCGTACGGCCAGGGATTCTTACCCCTGTGGCGAGAAGATCGTCGAGGTACTGGAGTCCGGCCTGGTTCGCTACGGGTGGTGACGAATTCCGCGTCGCGGCGTTGAGGAGTCCGTCATGACGGAAAGAACAGGACGTTTCGCCATCATCGAGCAGCTGCTCGCTGACGGCATCCGCTACATGTTCGGCAATCCAGGCACCTCCGAGGAGGGCTTCCTCGACGCGCTGCTCGACTATCCGGATCTCGACTACATCCTCGCGTTGCAAGAGACCGTGGCGGTCGCCATGGCCGACGGCTATGCCCGCGCCACGCGCGAGCCCACGATCGTCCAGCTGCACAGCGGCGTCGGTCTCGGCAACGGCATCGGCATGATGTACCAGGCCAAGCGGGGCCACTCCCCCCTTGTCGTGATCGCCGGCGAGTCCGGGCTGCGCTACGACGCGATGGACGCCCAGATGGCCTGTGACCTGGTCGCGCTGGCCGAGCCGGTCACGAAGTGGGCAACGCGGGTCGTTGACCCATCCTCGACGCTCCGGGTCCTGCGGCGCGCGATCAAGATGGCGGCTACCCCGCCAACGGCACCGGTCTTCGTGGCCCTGCCGATGGACGTCCTCGACGCGGTCTGCGACGAGGACATCGTCCCCACCTCCCGCTTGGTGACGCGCAGCGCGCCCAGCGCGGAGGACGTCGCGCGCGCCGCCGACCTCCTCGTCGGCAGCCAGCTGCCGTTGATCCTCATGGGCGACGGCGTCGCCTTCTCCGGCGCGCAGGAGGAGCTGACCCGCGTCGCGGAGCTTCTTGGCGCCGAGGTGTGGGGGGCCGACTCCTCCGAGGTCAACATCGACGCGACACACCCGTGCTTCCAAGGCCTGACCGGGCATATGTTCGGCTCGTACAGCCAACCGATCATCTCGCGGGCCGACGCGGTGCTGATCTGTGGCACGTACCCCCTCCCTGAGGTCTTCCCTTCGCTCGCGCACGTCTTCGCTCCCAGCGCCAAGGTCGTGCACATCGACCTCGACGCCTACGAGATCGCCAAGAACTTCCCCGTCGATCTCGGCCTGGTCGCGGATCCAAAGATGACCTTGGCACGCCTGGCCGGCGCCATCCACGATCGCCAGTCGCCGGCGCAGGCAACGGCCGCGGCCCAGCGCGTGGGGCAGATGGGCGAAGCCAAGGCACATGCTCTTTCCGAGCGGCGCGCCCTCGACGAGCGGGCACGAGATCAGCTGCCGCTGCATCTGTCGCGGTTCACCTCCGAGCTGGCGAGCCACCTGCCGGACGACGCGATCGTGTTCGACGACACGATCACCAACTCCCCCCAGCTGATCCGCTATCTCCCGCCACGCACGCCCGGCACCTATTTCAGCAACCGCGGCGGCTCCCTCGGGGTCGGCATCCCAGGAGCGCTCGGCATCAAGCTCGCGCGGCCGAGCCACGAGGTCTGGGCCCTCACCGGCGACGGGGGAGCCATGTACACCCCCCAGGCGCTCTGGACCGCCGCCCACTACCACATCGACGCGAAGTTCGTCATCTGCCATAACCACAGCTACGAGATCCTCAAGGAGAACCTCGAGCAGTACTGGCGCGAGCGGAACCTCCCAGATCGGCCGTTCCCAGAATCATTCGACCTGCGTGAGCCCGATATCAAGTTCGCCGAGCTCGCGCAGTCTTTGGGGATACAAGCGGTCCGCGTCGAGAAACCCCATGAGGTCAGTCCCGCCATCGAGCAAGCACGGTCGCATCCCGGGCCATTCCTCATCGACCTGATGATCGAAAACGAATAGGCAGCATCCAGTGGGGCACGCTTTGAAAAAGTCACCCGATCTCCAAAGACAGCTTGATATGAAGCCGCTCAGCCAGCGTGAGGTCAACCGGCTCCTGAACGATTGGCACCGCCGGCTGGATCTTCATGCTCCTGTAGAAGCGGTCCTCGAGCTTCTTGCCGAAGAAGATTTCGAGATGAGGACCCCGCAGGGGATATTGACAACCGCCGGCGAATTCAAACGCTGGTATGACGAGATGACCCGAAGGTTCTTCGACGAGACCCGTGCGATCACCCGGCTGACCATCACCCGAGCGGATGACACCGCCGAGGTGAAGATGGTGGTCAACTGGCAAGCCCGCACATGGAATCCCCCGGCGGCGAGAAGCAAATGGCTCGACTTCGACGCGTACGAGACCCTGATCGTGCGCCGGTCGCGGTCGCGCGAACAGCCCGTCATCTCTACCTATATCGTCGAAGCTCTCCGACCCCTGTCAGACTCGACCAACGTATGGCCCACATCAGCTTCCCCGTCGAAGGGCCCGGTCCTATGAACACTCTTGAAAGGCCGGTCTCATGACAATGGACGACATGCGGTTCACGTTCTCCGACACCATAGCCGGCTATGTGACCTTCTTCGAGACCGACGACGACTCGTTCGGTCTGCGCACCGCGGACAACCGCGAGTTTCATTGCTATCTCACGCCGAATACGTATGCGCAAGTCGCGCGTAACCTGGGCGGGGACTACCGCGACGCGACCGCCGATATGCAGGAGATGTTGGTACCCGGGCGCTACGTCTTCGCCTATGGCATCTTTTACCCCGAGAATGAAGGGCATTGGTTCGAACCAAAGTCATTGATCTTCCCCTCCGTAGGCGGCGAGTTCGTGTTCGAGGCTCCTGACTGGTGGATCAACCAAGCGCGCGCCGTTGCCGACTTCTACCTGGAGGGCCAGTTCCCTGACGGGAACTACGACTGGCGCAACTACCGCACGGAGCTCTACCTCAACGGGACGCATATCCGCGGCTACCGGGGCGGCGGCTTTCGCCAGGAGAACAACACGATCTCCCGGATGATCTATGGGTTGGCCAGCGCCTACCTGCTGACGGGAGAGGACCGCTTCCTGGAGGCGGCTCAGAATGGCACCGACTATCTCCACGACCATATGCGGGCCACGGACGATTCCGAGGGGGTCGTCTACTGGTACCACGCCGTTGATGTGCAAGGCGACGACGAACGCAAGGTGTATGCCTCGGAGCACACCGACGCCTTCAGCGATGACTATGACGCGATCCCGATGTACGAGCAGATCTACGCGCTCGCCGGGCCGACCCAGCTGTACCGGATCACCGGCGACCCGCGCATTCGCGATGACATCGAGAAGACCATCACCCTGTTCGATCGGTTCTTCAAGGACGACCGGCTGGGCGGCTATTTCTCGCACATCGACCCGGTCACCTTCGATCCACGGCACGAGTCGCTGGGACCGAACCGCGCGCGCAAGAACTGGAACTCGACCGGGGACCACGCGCCGGCTTACCTGATCAACCTGGTGCTCGCCACCGGTGAGGAGCGCTTCGGCGACTTCCTCATCGCCACCGCCGACACTATCCAACAGCGCTTTCCCGACGACGAACCGTTCGTGTTGGAGCGATTCCACGAGGACTGGAGCCCAGACGTCGAGTACGTCGGGCAGCGGAACCGCGCGGTGATCGGCCATAACCTCAAGATCGCCTGGAACCTGATGCGGTTCCACCACTACCGGCCGAACGACGCGTACGTGAAGCTCGCCGAGAAGATCGGGGACACCATGCCCGCCCTCGGCGGCGACCAGCAGCGCGGCGGCTGGTACGACACCGTCGAGCGCGAGCTGGTGAAAAATCAAGCGTACCACCGGTTCGTGTGGCACGACCGGAAGGCATGGTGGCAGCAAGAGCAAGGGATCCTCGCCTACCTCATCTTGGCCGGTTCACTGGGAAATGCGGAATACGAGCGGGTGGCGAAAGAGTCCGCGGCCTTCTACAACGCATTCTTCCTGGATCATGACGACGGTGGCGTGTACTTCAACGTCTTTGCCAACGGCATGCCATACCTACTCGGCACCGAACGTCTCAAAGGCAGCCACTCGCAGTCCGCGTATCACTCCATAGAGCTGTGTTACCTGGCCTGCGTATATACGAACTTGCTGCTCCGCAAACAGCCGCTCGAGCTCCACTTCAAACCCAAAATCGAATCCTTTCCGGACGGCATCCTGCGTGTGGCCCCAGACCTCCTGCCACCGGGCAGCGTCTATCTCAGCGAGGTGTGGGTGAACGATGCTCCGTATGCGGATTTCGACCGTGAGGCCCTGACCGTACGGCTACCCAAGGCCGATCAGGACGTCAAGGTTCGCGTGCGCATCGCGCCGACCGCCGACCCCTTCGACTCGAGGTACGAGCTGGCCGGCGGCGTCGCCAGGATCATTCTTCGGGGCAATTTGACCGACGATCAAGTCCCGTCCTTCCGACGAGAGCTCGAGCGTGCCATCGCCGACCGAGCCACCCTCATCGCCTTGCTCGTCGGCGATCTGGCGGACATATGCCCAGAGGCGGTCCGCCAGCTCATGTTCCTCCGTTCCAAGCTCGACATCGACGACCGCGCCGATTTCTACATCGTCGCCGCGAGCGATCACGTCCGATCCGTTCTCGGGCGAGTCAGCGGCTCGGTCCCCGAAGAGGATTTCATCTTCGTCGCCGACGAGGCCGCGCTTACGCAGTGACAGGAAAAAATCTCTCCTGGGATTGAACACCGTGTATCAAACCAAGAAATCGCGCGCTCTTAATAGAGGAGTCACAGCAAGGAGGGGGTTCAATGGCTCAGAGTAACGTAGCCCTGGTCGAGAAGATGTATGACTGCTTCAACGGCGGGGATATGGACACCCTCCGCAACGAGGTCTTCGCCGCGGACATGGTCTGGAGGTACAACAGTCGACATCCTCTTGGCGGCACCCATCGTGGCGTCGATCAGGTGCTCGCGTTCTTCGAGATGATCGGCCGGTTCTTCGGCCAGTCCACTGTGGAACGCATCGATACCTTTGGCGACGACGCGGTGATCGAGGTACACCACTACCACGGGCAGACAGAATCCGGCTCAGAAGTCGACGGCCGCAACTGCATTATGCATACCATTGGAGATGGGAAGATCATCGAATCCCAGATCTTCGCGAGCGACCAGTACGGTCTCGACAACTTCGCCTGGACCGCCTACCAGCTGGCGCCGATTCCCGCGCGGCTCGGGATGTGACCGCGAATAGCGCATGAACGCGTCACGGTTTATGACTACTTCGATACACGTCTGGATGGGAAACTGAAAGGAACAGGTGCAATGGCCGATAACACCGCACCAGCCATGGTGGAGCAGATGTATGACTGCTTCAACAGGGGTGATATGGATACGATCCGCAATAGCGTCTTTGCCCCGGACATTGTCTGGAGATTGCCCGGCCGCCACCCCCTTGGTGGCGTCAAGCAAGGCGCCGACGAAGTGATCGCCTTTTTCGAACAGCTGAACAAGGCGGGGATCCAGGTTGAGCTCAGGGGCATCGACACCTTTGGCGACGATGCCGCTATCGAGGTCCACCGCGGCTATGGGGAGACGGCGGGCGTCAGGTTGGACGCCATCAACTGCACGATGTACACGCTCAGAGACGGCAAGATCGCCGAGGTCCAGGTCTTTATGAGCGACCAGTACGGCGCCGACAACTTCTTCTGGGCCGCCTACGGGCTCGCGCCGATCCCCGCGCGACTGGGAGGGTGACATGACCGAGGTGACTGTCGAGCGGACCGAAGCCGCCTGGGCAGCAATGGGATCAGAGGAGTACTGGGCGAAAGACCTGCGGTGGCTCGTGCCCGGCCACAATCCGATATCAGGTTGGAAAGAGAGCCTCGACGAGTTCATGGACTTCAATCGCTGGACTGGAGAGCTGTCCGCCAACAGCTTCACCATGCGGACGATCGCCACCATGGCCTCTGGTGAATACTCAGCCAACATTACCTATAACGAAGGCACTCGCCCCGACGGTCGTCGTCTGGCTATCGACGTCATCCACGTCTTCCGATGGCGCGATGGCAAGATCGTCGAGGCCAAAGGCGCCATATTCGGCGATGGCACCGCCCAGTACGACGAGTTCTGGGCGTAGAAAGCGCAATTGTTGTGGATCCGCTTACCGTCGACAACGTGCAGCGGTTGGTGGATGACTGGTACCGCAAGCTCGACGAGCATGCTCCATTCGATGAAGTTCTGGCATTGGTAGCTCACGACGGCTTCGAGATCCAGGTCCCCGAAGGGACGTTTCGGGGACCCGATGAGTTCAAACGATTATATGAAGAAGGATGGATCCGACGCTTCTTCGATGAGGCGCACAAGGTGAAGAACTCACCATCGCGCCTACCGGCGATACCGCAGAGGTCAAGGTCATGATGAATTGGCAGGCCCGGATATGGGACCCGCCGGAGGCCAGGAGCACATGGCTGGACTTTGACGCGTATCAGACTTGGGTCGTGCAGCGCTCGCGCACTCTCGGCCAGCTTGTAATCGCGGCTTACATCGTTGACGCCATAAAGCCCCGCGAGAGAACTCCCGAGTACGAGCAGTGCTGGCGGCGGAAGGAGTAGCGCAGTGGACCCACTCACCGAGGTAGAGATCAGGCGCTTGGCGGATGATTGGTATCAAAAGCTGGACGTCCACGCTCCCGTCGAGGAGGTGCTCGCGCTGCTGGCCGAGAACGGGTTCGAGATCCGCATACCCGAGGGGTCGTTTCGAGGTCACGTAGGGTTCACGCAAGTGTACGAGAGCTGGATAGGGCGCTTCTTCGATGAGGCACACAAGATCAACCAGCTCAGCGTTACCGCCATGGGCGACATGGCAGACGTCACGGTAGTGGTCAACTGGCAAGCCAGAGCATGGAACCCGCCGGAGCCGAAGAGCAAATGGCTCGACATTGACGCCTACCAGACGTGGGTCGTGCAGCGCTCCCCCACCTCGGGGTTGCCTGTCATCTTGACCTACATCGTCGACGCCATGAAGCCCATGCCGGGCTCGGCCAGCCTTTAAAGGAGCAGCGATGGACACGCGACAGGTCATCGAGTCCTATTACAAGACAGTAAACGCCGGTGATTGGGAAACCTGGCTGACGTTGTTCGACGATAACGTCGTCATGGAAGAGCAGCTGGCGGGGCACCTGGAGGGTATCGAGGTGCTCCGCGGGGCCGTCGGTGGGCTGGAGCGGGGCTATTCGGAGTTCCAAATGCACCCGCAGTACACCGTGATCGAGAACGATCAGGCCTGTGTCATCTGGCGTTTCGAGGGCGCGAACGCCTCTGGCGTCCCGATCAATGCGCGTGGGGCCAATTACTTCCAGGTCATCGACGGCAAGATCGTGCGAATGGAAAACTTCCACGACACCGTCCCCTTCCAACCCTTCCTGAACCAGGATCTGTCATGAGGGACACAAGGCAAGTCATTGACACGTACTACCAGACGTCAGGGCGCGACTGGGATGCCTGGCTGACGCTCTTTGACGACAACGTGATCTTGGAAGACCAGCTAGAGGGGCAGGTTGTGGGAATCGACGCGGTGCGCGGTGTCGTCGACAGGTTCCGCAGGGGCTACTCGAGGTTCCAGATGACGCCGCTCTTCATCACGATCGAGGGCGACCAGGCCTGCGTCGTCTGGCACTGCGAGGCCGCGAACGCCGCCGGGGTGCCGATCGACGCGCGTGGAGCGAACTACTTCCAGATCGGCGACGGGAAGATCGTGCGGATGGCGGACTTCCACGACACCGTCCCCTTCCAGCCATATGACAGCCAGGACCTGTCATGAGCGAGGCGACCGCGGAAGGCGGCTACGACTTCATCGTGGTGGGGGCGGGGACATCGGGCCCGGTCGTGGCGCACCGGCTGACCGAGCACCCCGACGTCCGCGTCCTCGTGCTGGAGGCGGGCGGCGCGGAGATCCCCGCCAACGTCCATGTGCCTGCGGCGTGGCCCACCCTCTGGGGCACATCCGTCGACTGGGGCTACCGGTCCATCCCGCAGCCAGGCCTGGGTGATCGCCAGATCGCCGAGCCGCGCGGCAAGATGCCCGGCGGGACCAGCAACCTCTACATCATGATGCACACCCGTGGGCACCGGTCGGACTACGACAACTGGGCCTACCACGGGTGCCCCGGCTGGGGGTACGACGACGTCCTCCCGTACTTCCAGCGGATGGAGGACCAAGAGGACGACACCAACCCCACGGCCGGCAAGGGCGGCCCGGTCCATGTCGCCAACGCGAAGCTCCACGGTCCCAACCCGACCTCCGCCGTCTTCATCGAGGCGTGCCTTGAGCTGGGCTACCCCGCGACGGACGACTTCAACGGCCCGTACATGGAGGGTGCCGGCTGGCACCATGTCAACATCAAGGACGGCAGGCGCCACGCCGCCTGGGCCGGGTACCTCGAGCCGATCCTCGACCGGCCAAACCTCACCTTGCGGACGGGTGCGCAGGCCACTCGGCTGCTGTTCGACGGGACGCGCTGCACCGGCGTCGAGTATGTGGTCGACGGCCGCATCGAAACGGCGTACGCCTCCGCGGAGGTCATCGTCTGCGCCGGCGCGATCGAGTCGCCGAAGCTGCTGCTACTGTCCGGCATCGGCAACCCAGCCCAACTGGCAGCGCACGGCATCACGACGCGCGTCGGCCTCCCCGGGGTAGGCGAGAACTTCCACAACCACGTGCTGACCCCGGTCGTTCAAGAAGCGGCGCAGCCGGTCCCCCCGCCCAACCAGAACTGCTCGGAAAGCGCGCTGTTCTGCAAGTCGGATCCCGGCTGGACCGGTCCCGACCTGCAGATCGGGTTCGTGCACGTCGCACCAGGCTTGGAGAACGCACTCACCATCTTGCCGGGCTTGGTGCGGCCGATGTCACGCGGCTGGATCCGGCTGGCGAGCAGCGATCCACTCGCGCACCCACAGATTCACCCGAACTATCTCGGCGCCGCCGCTGATCTCGAGCGGATGGTGCAGGCGGTGAAGCTGTCCCGGGACATCTTCGCAACCGCGGCGTTCTCGAGCTGGGCGAAACAGGAGCTCCTGCCAGGCCCAGACGTGCAGACCGAGGCCGATCTGCGTGTCTTCTTGCGCAATCACACCGACTCGTACTTCCACCTCGTGGGCTCCTGTCGCATGGGCTTGGACGAGCTGGCGGTCGTCGATCCCCAGCTGCGCGTCTACGGCGTCGAGGGGCTACGGGTGGCCGACGCGAGTGTCATGCCAGTCGTGCCGTCGGCCAACTGCCACGCCGGGATCCTCATGATCGGCGAGCGCGCCGCCGAGCTCCTCAAGATCGAACATGGATTGGTGCCATGAGAACGTGGACCGCGGATACGCCGGCCAACACTGGGCAGGGCAAGCTCGCCGGCAAGAAGATCGGCGTGCTCGTAGAGAACGCGTACGCCGAGCATGAGATCTTCTATTACACATTCCGCTTCGCCGAAGAGGGCGCCGAGGTCCATCTCCTCACCCGGCTTTGGGGTCAAGAGCGCCTGACCTTCGAGGGGAATGAGTGGAAGCTTCGCCTGGACGTGTCTGAAAGCTTCGAGGGCATGGACGAGCAGACCTTGCGAAGCTACGCGGCGATCATCGTCCCAGGTGGCATGGTCGCCGAGAAGTTGCTCTGGACCGAGGACCTCGCCAAGCTTCCACCCGCGACGGAGTTCTTGCAACGAGTATTCGCGGAGAAGTCGATCCTCAAAGGTGTCAACTGTCACGGAATGTGGTTGGTGGCCCCGGCGCCTGAGTTGATCCGCGATCGCAGAGCCGTCGTACATACCAATATCCTCAGCCACGTCCGCAATACAGGGATGATCTACGTCGACGAGGATGTGGTGGTCCACGACGACCTCGTGACCGGGCGCAGCGCCGACCATTGCCACCTGTTCGCGCGCACGATCATCGACCTGCTGTCAAAACCGGCAGAGGAATAGACCAATGTCGCTCGCCTTCTTTCACGCCGCGATCACCTGCAACGACCCGCTCACTGTCGAGCGCTGGTACCGCAAGCATTTTGGGTTTGAGCGCGCCCGGGTCTACGCACCAGGTGCCGGCCAGGTCGTGATGGTCAAAACGGATGGAGTTTACCTGGAGATCTTCCAGGCCACACAGGAAGCGCCGGTGGTCGAGCCAGAAGGTTCGGGCTACGAGTGGCCAAGCTGGCGACACCTGGCGTTCTCGGTAGACGACCTTGACGCCAAGCTCGCCGCGATGGGTGACGAGGCGGTCATCACGCTCGGGCCGCTCGACTTCAGCCAGTTCATCCCCGGTCAGCGGGCCGTCTGGATCGCCGATCCCGAAGGCAACATCGTGGAGCTGAACCAGGGCTACCGCGACGAGGACAACCCACCCCCCCTACCCGACGCGTAACCCTGCAGGAGCCCTCCCATGAGCACATCTGCGAGCCCAGATCTGGAGATCCTTCCCGGGCGGTCGGCACCCCTCGGGGCGGCCATCGACGGCGAAGGTGTGAACTTCTCGGTCTATGCCGAGCACGCGACCAGCGTCGAGCTACTCCTATTTTCCGCCTACGACGCGCCGGAGCCCGAGCATGTCATCGTCCTCGACCCGGACGTCCACAAGGATTTCCATTTCTGGCATGTGTACGTGAGGGGACTCCAGCCTGGGCAGATCTATGCCTACCGCGCCGACGGCTCGTTCATGCCCAACGCGGGACAGCGTTTCAACCGCAACAAGGTGCTAATCGATCCATACGCCAAAGGCAACGTCGATATTGTGTGGAACCGCGGGGATGCGGTCGGACCCGAGGACAACGTCGCGACCTCGATGCGCAGTGTGGTCATCGACACGAGCGGCTACGACTGGGAGGGCGATACCCCGCTCAACACGCCACTGAACGAGACCGTCATCTACGAGATGCACGTGCGTGGTTTTACGTGCTCGCCGACCTCTGGATGCGAACACCCCGGAAAGTTCGCGGCAGTGATCGAGAAGATTCCTTACCTGCAGGAGCTCGGGGTGACGGCAGTCGAGCTGCTCCCCATTTTTGACTTCGACGAGACCGAGGTGAAGCGCCACGGCCCCGGCGGGGAGGAGCTCCGCAACTTCTGGGGCTATGACCCCTACGGCTTCTTCGCTCCCCAGCTGTGGTACTGCGTAAAACCTGAGGTCGGCAGGCACATGGACGAGTTTCGTGACATGGTCAAGGCGCTCCATAGAGCGGGGATCGAGGTCATTCTCGATGTCGTCTACAACCACACCAGCGAGGGCAACGAACAGGGGCCAACGATAAGCTTCCGCGGCCTGGCCAATAACGCCTACTACCACCTCACTTCACCCGACCGTCAGTATTACATGAACTACTCGGGCGCCGGAAACGCGCTCAACGCCAATCACCCGCTCGTGACCAAGCTCATTCTCGAGTCCCTACGCTTCTGGGTCACCGAATGCCACGTCGACGGCTTCCGCTTTGACCTTGCGTCGGTGCTCTCACGCGGGCCAGACGGCGCCGCGGTTCCAATGCCAACGGTGGTGTGGATCATTGAGCTGATGGACGCGTTCGCCAACACGAAGGTCATCGCGGAGGCCTGGGACATGGAGCTCTACCAGGTCGGGAGCTTCCCCGGGTCCCGATGGTGTGACTGGAACGGGCGCTACCGCGACGATATCCGCCGCTTCGTCAGGGGGGACTCAGGCCTGGTCGGGGCGGTGGCCACCCGCATCGGCGGAAGCGCTGACCTCTATCAAGCCTCAGGCAGGCGGCCGACCAACAGCATCAACTTCATCACCGCACACGACGGCTTCACACTGAATGACCTCGTGACGTACAACGGAAAGCACAACGAGGCCAACGGCTGGGGCAACAGCGACGGTGCCAATGACAACAACAGCTGGAACTGTGGCATCGAAGGGCCGGCCGACGACCCCGAGATCGAGCGCCTCCGCCAGCGTCAGATCAAGAACTTCGCCGCCATTCTCATGCTCAGCCAAGGTGTGCCGATGCTGCTGGGAGGCGATGAGTTCCGCCGCACCCAACTGGGCAACAACAACACATACAACCAGGACAACGCCCTGAACTGGTTTGACTGGCAGCTCGCTGACAAGAACACCGACATTCTGCGGTTCTTCACGCAGATGATCGCGTTCCGCAAGCGTCATGCGATATTGCGGCGGCGGCACTTCTTCGACGGCGAGGTCAATGAGCGCGGCCTGGCCGACATCACCTGGCATGGCACTCAATTGAACACTCCAGGATGGGACGATCCCAACAGCCGGGTGCTGGCCTTTACGTTAGGCGCCCCAGGTGAGGGTCCGGACCTCCACGTCATCCTCAACATGTTCCATCTGGGTATCGACTTCGAGATTCCTGGCGTGGAGGGCCGCCAGTGGCTCACCGCGGTCGACACCGCCGCGCCCTCCCCCACCGACATTCCCGAGCCGGGCAGCGAAGCGCCCGTCGACGGCGATACCTATCACGCCCACGGCCACAGCGTGGTCGTCCTGCTCTCGAGAGACGCCTGAAGAACGCTCTTCCCAGCTAGCGAAAAAGGAGCATCCGATGCCAGTCATCAATGTAAAACTGCCCGGACCCACCTTTACACCTGAACAAAAGATGCAGCTCGTTCCCGCACTCACCGATGCGTTCGTCGGCGTTCTGGGCGAGCAGGTGCGGCCGTTTACTTTCGTCATCATCGAAGAGACCAGCCAGAACGAGTTTGGTATCGCAGGTAGACCTATGCCTGATCCGGCGTGGCTCATCAGTGACGAGTACAAAGCCATCTATCAAAAGTCCGAGCAGACCATACAGGACTACCTCGATCAGCAAGGGCAGACCTCCTGACCCGCCGACGGGGTCTGCCGCGACCACACGGGATCAGCGAGGGGAGAAGGTCTGGCTCCCTGACCGACCGCGCGAGGACCTGAGTGGCTTCGAGACCTGATGAATGTGGAGCATGGGTTGTGAAGGACACGAAGAATCTGGAGCGCGAGGCACGCGCCGCCAACATCCGGCGTGTGGGTGTGCCTGTGGTCATCCTCAGCGGAATGCTGGTCGTCATCCTTGTGGTGGCTGTCCTAGCCCTCGTGGGGCGCAACCGTGCGGTTGACCAACGTGACCTGGCGCTATCCCGCCAGCTGGCGGCGAACGCCACGACTCAGCTGCCGATCAATTCAGACCTGAGCCTCTTGCTAGCCGTGCGGGCGTATGAGGTCAGCCCGACCGCAGAGGCCGAGGCGGTACTGCGGCAGGCCACGTTGGATTCGCGGGGAGGCGCCACGCTGCACAGCGACCAGGGAGCCGTGTTGGGTGTCGGCTTTAGTCCCGATGGGGAGCGCGTGGTCAGCGCCGGCTACGACGGCACGGTACAAGTGTGGGAGCCGGCGAGCGAAGCCGAGCCGGTCGTGCTTCGCGGTCACCAGGGCCAGGTGTGGGAGGCCGCGTTCAGCCCAGACGGGCAGCGGGTCGCAAGCGTAGGTGCCGACGGCACGGTGCGAGTGTGGGAGCCGGACGGAGCCGACCCAATCGTGCTCCGCGGCCACCAAGGCAACGTGTTGGGCGTCGCGTTCAGCCCAGACGGGCAGCGCGTGGTCAGCTCCGGCGAGGACGGCACCGTACGGCTGTGGGACCCGCGCGGTGAGAGCGAGCCAGTCGTGCTCAGCGGCCACCAGGGTCCAGCGTTATTCGTCGCGTTCAGCCGTGACGGGCGAGTGGCGAGCGCCGGCAACGACGGCACCATCCGGGTCTGGGACCCTGAGGGCGGAACCGACCCAGTCGTGCTCACCGGCCAGCAGGGTCCCGTGTTCAGCGTCGCGTTCAGCCCTGACGGGCAACGGGTGGCAGGTGCCGGCGGTAACGGCACCGTAGGAGTGTGGCAATGGGCGGGCGGAGGCGAGCCGGTCGTGCTCAGCGGCCACGAGGCCATCGTGTTCGGCGTCGCGTTCAGCCCTGACGG
Organism: Egibacteraceae bacterium; assembly: GCA_050743625.1. Taxonomy (GTDB): domain Bacteria; phylum Actinomycetota; class Nitriliruptoria; order Euzebyales; family Egibacteraceae; genus JBOGED01. Next base: position 45,584 of record JBOGED010000179.1, read on the forward strand.
GCAACGGGTGGTAAGCGGTGGCGTCGACGCCTCTGTACGAGTGTGGGACCTAGCAGGAAGCGCCGACCCAGTCGTGCTGCCCCAGGACAGCTCGGTGGGCGCCGTCGCGTTCAGCCCTGACGGGCAACGGGTCGCAAGCGGCGACAACGGCGGCACCGTACGGGTGTCGGACCTCCCGAGCGAAGCCGTCCCCGTCGTGCTCCGCGGCCATCAGGGTCCAGTGGGCGACGTGGCGTTCAGCCTCGACGGGCAGCGGGTGGCAAGCGCCGGTGGCGGTGACGGCACTGTACGAGTGTGGGACGCGGCGGGTGGAGCCGCCCTCACGGTGCTCAGCGGCCACGAGGGTGGGGTACAGCGTGTGGCGTTCAGCCCTGACGGGCAGCGAGTAGCGAGCGCTGGCGGTGACGGCACCGTACGAGTGTGGAGCTGGGCCGGCGGAGCCGTCCCCGTTGTGCTCAGCGGCCATCAGGGTCCGGTATTCGACGTCGCGTTCAGCCCCGATGGGCAACGGGTGGCGAGCTCCGGCCTTGACGGCACGGTGCGGGTGTGGGACCCGGGCGGTGAAGGCGAGCCGGTCGTGCTCCGCGGCCACGTGGGACGCGTGTCCAGTGTCTCATTCAGCCCTGACGGGCAGCGGGTGGCAAGCTCTGGTCTGGACAGCACGGTGCGGGTGTGGGACCTGGGTGGTGAAAGCGAGCCGGTCGTGCTCCGCGGCCATGGCGGCCACGTGTTCGCTGTTGCGTTCAGCCCGGATGGAGAGCAGGTGGCGAGCGCGAGTGGCGACGGCACGCTGCGGGTTTGGGACCCGGGCGGTGAAAGCGAGCCGGTCGTGCTGCGCAGCCACCAAAATCCGGCGTTGCCGGTGCAAGGCGTGGCGTTCAGCCTGGATGGGCTGTGGATCGCCAGCGCCGGCGTCAACGGCATGGTGCAGTTGTGGGACTGGGCCGGCGGGAGCGAGCCGGTGGTGCTGCTCAACCATCAGGGGCCAGTAAACGGCGTCGATTTCGACCCCGATGGACGGGTGGCAAGCGCCGGCATCGACGGCACCGTTCGGGTGTCGGAGTGCGAGGTCTGCGGCCCGATCGACGAGGTGCTCGCCTTGGCCGGGCAACGGGTCACGCGCGACTTGACACCCGAGGAGCGCTCGATCTTCCTGCACGAACCGCCGCCCCGTGAGCAGCGCGGATCACCGGGAGCCGCCTTGTGAGGGATCTAGAGGACCTGGGGCGTGAGACAGCTCCCGCCGACACCCGGCGGGTGCCCGTGCGCCAGGCGATGATCGGCCTCGGCGGGGGGTTGATCGTCCTTCTTGTATTGGCTGCCCTGGCGCTGGTGGGGCGCAACGACGCGGTTGGCCAACGCGACGTGGCGCTGTCCCGCCAGCTGGCGGCGAACGCCACGACCCAGCTGCCAATCGATCCGGAGCTCAGCCTCTTGCTGGCCAGGCGGGCGTTCGAGGTCAGCCCGACCGAGGAGGCCGAGGCGGTGCTGCGGCAGGCCACGCTGGACTCGCGGGTTCGCGTCACGCTCCGCGGCCACGAGGGCCTGGTGTGGGGCGCGGCGTTCAGCCCTGACGGGCAACGCGTCGTCAGCGCCGGCGACGACGGCACCGTCCGGGTGTGGGATCTGGCGAGCGGAGGTGCGCCAGTGGTCCTGAGCGGACACCAGGGCCGAGCGTGGGACGCGGCGTTCAGCCCCGACGGGCAGCGGGTCGTCAGCACCGGCGTCGACGGCACGGTGCGGGTGTGGCAGTGGGCTAGCGGAGCCGACCCGGTCGTGCTCAGCGGTCACCAGGGTCCTGTACGGAGCGCGGCGTTCAGCCCTGACGGGCAGCGCGTGGTCAGCACCGGCGTCGACGCCACGGTGCGGGTCTGGCACCCGGGCGGTGAAAGCGACCCTATCGTGCTCATTGGTCATCAGGGCTTCGTATGGGACGCGGCGTTCAGCCCTGACGGGCAGCGCGTCGTCAGCGCCGGCAACGAGGACCACACGGTGCGGGTGTGGCAGTGGGCCGGTGGAGCGGACCCAGTGGTGCTCAGCGGCCACCAGGGTCCGGTGTTCAGCGCGGCGTTCAGCCCTGACGGACAGCGCGTGGTCAGCACCGGCGTCGACGCCACCGTGCGAGTGTCGAATTGGGAGAGCGGGGGCGCTCCGGTAGTCCTTCACGGCCATCAGGGTGGGATAACCGCCGCCGCGTTCAGCCCTGACGGGCAGCGAATCGTCAGCGCCGGCAACGACGGCACCGTCCGAGTCTGGCAGTGGGCTGGCGAAATTCAGCCCTTGTCGCTCTACGGCCATCAAGGCGGGGTATTCGCCGCGGCGTTCAGCCCTGACGGGCAGCGAATCGTCAGCGCCGGCAACGACGGCACCGTACGGGTCTGGCAATGGGCCAGCACAGCCGACCCCATCGTGCTCCAAGGCCACGAGGGCGGGGTATTCGCCGCCGCGTTCAGCCCTGACGGGCGGCGAATCGTCAGCGCCGGCTTCGACGGCACCGTACGGGTCTGGCAATGGGCCAGCACAGCCGACCCCATCGTGCTCCGAGACCACGAGGAGACCGTACGGTGCGCGGCGTTCAGCCCTGACGGGCAGCGGGTCGTCAGCGCCGGCAACGACAGTACGGTGCGGGTGTGGGACTGGGCCGCCGACGGCGAGCCCATGATGCTGCACGGCCACAACGGCGTCGTGTTCGGCTGTGTGTTCAGTCCTGACGGCCAGAGGATCATCAGCGCCGGCGCGGACGGTACGGTGCGCGCGTGGAACCCCGCGGGCGGGGATGATTCGGTGGTACTGCGTAGCCACCAGAGTCCAATCGTGCCGGTACTGGCCGTCGCACTCAGCCCCGATGGGCAGCGTATGGCCAGCACCGGCAACGACGGCACCGTGGTCATACGCCTAGGAGGGCCGTTGGGAGGCGAGCCGGTGACGCTCCGCAGCCACCAAGACGCAGCGACCGCGGTCGCCTTCAGTCCCGACGGGGCGCGGGTGGTCAGCGCCGGGACTGACGGCACAGTACAGGTATCGGAATGCGAGGTCTGCGGCCCGATCGAGAACGTGCTTGAGCTGTCGGAAGGTCGGCTCACCCGTGAGTTGACCTCCGAGGAGCGCGAGATCTTTCTACACGAGCCATTGCGCTCATGATGCACTACACGCGATAGAGGAGGTTGTAAGTATGTCCATAGCGACGAATGTGAGTGCGGTGCGCCGATTCTTCGAGGCGCTCAGCGCCGATGCAGACGTTCTACTCAAAGCCATCGATGACCTGTTCGCTCCCGAGCTGGTCACCCACGGTGATACCCTTTTCCCTCAGCCAGTCGCCCATGGTACTGAGGGACTCAAGCAGGGACTGGCAGGGTTTAAAGCCGCCTTCCCCGACGTTACTGCTACAGTTCAGCAGATTATCGGCGAGGGCAACAAGGTCATGAGCCACCTCCAGCTCGTCGGCACACATGAGGCTGAGTGGATGGGCGTGCCCGCGACACACCAGCAGATGACCTGGACGGCAACTCAGATCGTGCGCTTCAACGATGAGGGTAAGGCGGTGGAGCGCTGGGTGATCGATGACCAACTCGCCATGCTGCAGCAGCTCGGCAGGGTATCGCTAGGCCAGTAAGGAGGAGCCAAGACATGTCAGAAGAAAACAAAGCCGTCGTACGCCGCTTCTATGATGAAGTGATGGGCCGAGGAAATCTTGACGTATTGGATGAGCTGATCGCCGAAGATTTTAATGACCACGGCGAAGCACTATTTGGCAGCCCCCAAGGTCGTAACGCGCTGAGAGAAGCCATTATCGGTGGGCACAACATCTTTACCGACTTCAACGTCTACATTGAAGACATGATTACTGACGGAGATATGGTAGGTGTTCGCGGCACCATGCGGTGCTATCATCACGGGCAGTTTATGAGCGCCGCCCCCACCGGCAACCAGCTGTCATGGAAGGGGCTCGTGATGTGGCGCGTCGTCGACGGCAAGGCCGTGGAACGCTGGTTCAACTCTGACAGTCTCAGCATTTTACAGCAGTTAAACCTCGTTCCCGTCAATCTATAGCCGATCAAGGAGTTGTAATTGACGGAGCCAGCTGAGCAATTCCTGCGCTACCCTACCAACCGGATTGTCGCGGTCCTCGACGAGCCGGACCAGGTGGCCACGGCGATCGATCGCCTCTCGCATGCCGGCTTCGACAGCGAGGAGATACGAGTGCTCTGCGGTGAGGAGGGGGCGCAGCGGCTGGACGCCACCGGCGAGCGCCACGGCCTTCTCGCCCGGTTGACGCGCATCCTCCAGAGCTTCGGAGGAGAGGACGAGCACGTCGAGCGGCACGCCGCGGAGCTCCGTGCCGGGCACTTCGTGCTCGGCGTCCACGTCGGCGAGGACGAGGACCGCAAGACCGCGGCCCATGCCGCACTCCAAGAGGCCGATGCGCGCTTCGTCAACTACTATGGCGAGTGGAGCGTCGAGCAGCTCGACCCGTAACGCTTGGGACATCTCATGTGCAAGAGCGGCCTGCGAGTGTCCCCGCTCGCGCTCGGCGCGATGACGCTTGGGGAAGATTGGGACGGGGTGGCCCCGGCTTCCCGTACGAGTTCCCGCGCAGTGACATGGGTCGTGACGTCGTGCACCGCAACACCGCGCACCTGATCGACGACCATCGCGGCCAGTACCCGTTCGCCCGCCATGATCCGTCAGAGATCTCGGACATGAGCTAATGGAGAGCACATCGCATGCGTGCTGCAGTGATCGATCGCTTTGGACCAGACGCACCCTTTCGCATGGCGGAGCTGCCCACGCCCGAACCAGGTCCCGGACAGCTCGGGCTGCACATCGACGCGGTTGGGGTCAACCCGGTGGACTGGGCTACCCGCGCCGGGTACGCGCCCACCGCCCACGCCGCTGGCTTCCCCATGGTGCTGGGCTGGGAGGCGGCCGGGACGGTCGGCGCGGTCGGCGCGGGGGTCACCAGCTGGTCGGTCGGTGATCCCGCCATGTGCTTCAGCCAGCATCTGGGCACCCAGATCGGCACGTACGCGGAGCATGTCGTGCTCGACGTCGAGGCTTTCGCTCCCCGGCCTGACGGCCTCGACTCGCTGGCGGCCGCGACCCTTCCGGCAGCGGGGCTCACCGCCCTCCAGGCCCTCGACGCGATCAGCGTGTCGGCGGGTGACCGGCTTCTCGTCATGGGCGCCGCCGGCGCGGTAGGCGGCGTGATCACAGAGATCGCCGTCGCTCGGGGAGCCGAGGTGATCGCGTGCGTGAGCGCCGCCGATGCCGAGGTGGCGCGCAAGCTCGGGGCCACACACGTCATCGACCGCCGCGGCGACGTGGTCGCCCGAGTACGCGAGCTGACCGGCGACGGGGCCGACGCCGCGATCGACGCGGCGCGGGCTGGCACTGCCATGCCCGCCTTCGACTCGGTCCGCGATGGCGGGCGGTTCTGCACGCTCGTCCCCATCTCGATGCCAGAACCAGCGCGCGGCATCGTCCCAACCATGGTCATGGTCCAACCCAACGGCGCGCAGATGCGCGAGCTCGCCCGCCTGGCGAGCAAAGGCGCCGTCACCGCCCGGGTGAGCCGCGTACTGCCGCTCGAGGATGCGGCTAAAGCGCACGAGCTTGTCATGGCCGGTGGACTAGCCGGCAAGGTGGTCTTGCGCGTCGGCTGACGACCTAACCGCAGAGGGTGATGTTGAAGACCAGCTCGGAGAGGTTGTCTTGCGCCGCAGAAGGTTGAAACGTGCGTCGCCCTTCCTCGTCCTGCTCCTCACTGTCGTCGCGCTGGCCTTCGCTGCCGGTTGGTCGGCCCGCGCAAACCCACGTCGTACGTCCTCCCGGGTGAGGCAGTGCTCCCCGAGGGCATCGACGTCGCGCCGGATGGCACCTTCTACGTCGCCAGCGCGGGCACCGGCACCATCTACCGGGGACACATGACTCAGCCGCAGACGCACCCATTCCTACCCGGCGGCCGGGACGGGTTGGATGCGGCGGGTGGCATCCGCCGCGATAGGCGCGGGCGACTGTTCGTTGCCGGTTTCACTCGCGTTGAGGATGGTGTGGAGAGCAAGCTCTTCGTCTATGACCAGCTCGGGCGGCTCGTCACGATCCGGCTCGCCCCGGTCGCCGACGCGCAGTTCAACGACCTGGCCTTGACGCGCGACGCGGTCTATATCACCGACAGCCAGCTTCAGGTGGTGTATCGGGCTCCGCTGCGAGGTCCTGCCATCGGGGAGTTGGAGCCGTGGGTGGACATCAACGATCACTCCCCCGCACACCCGCAAGGTCGTCGTCTTAGCGGTGTCGTCGCCGACCCAGAGGGGTCGCGTTCTCCTTGTCGCCGATACGTTGGGAGGCGCGTTGTACCGCATCGACACCGCGACCCAGGCGGTACATATCGTCGACCTCGGCGAGTCAGGTCTCAACGCCGACGGGATGCTTCTGGAAGACACCGCCCTCTACGCGGTGGCATACACGCAGCCTGACGATGGCACGCCCGTGCGGGCCGAGATCTGCGCGGTGCGGTTGTCCCGAGACCTCGCCTCGGGTGCTGTCGTGACATGTGTGACGGATCCGTCGTTCGATGCCCCGGCAGGCCTGGCTCGAGACGGCGACCGGCTGCTCGCGGTCAACAGCCAACTGTCGCACCCGCCCGGCGCCCCACCGTTCATGGTGAGCGCGATCCCCGATCCACTCCGCCGCCGTACTCTGCATCCATGAAGGGACGGGGCACTGTGCAGGAAAATGCAAGCGCCCGGCACCGCTCTAGTGGCGCAAACCCGGTAAACCGGGCGACGCGAGGCCGGCCGTAGGTGGCGCGCAGGTTTCGCTCACGTGTCGCGGGCGTCGTCTACGCGCCGCAGCAGCAGGAGGGAGCGTGACTTCACGGTCAGCTTGTGGCGAGCCGGGTGGCGGGTGGGGCGTGCGAGCGGCTTGGCTCGGGCGGTCGAGAGCACGAGTTCCCACTCTTCCGCATAGGCCGGTGAGGGGAGCGTGAACTTTACGTCGAGGTGGCTGGCATTCGTGAGGATAAGAAAGGAGTCGTCGCGCAAGGCGCGACCGCGCTCGTCGCACGCCTCGATCGCGTTTCCATTGAGGAACACCGCCACGGCCTGTATGCACCCGTTGTCCCAATCCTCTTGGGCCATCGGCGTCCCGTCGGCGGATAGCCAGCCAGCCTCTTTCTCGTTTTGGAACCAGTGCCGCCGCCGGAACACGTGATGCTCACGCCGTAGTTGGATCAGCGTGCGAGTAAACGCCTGGAGGCGCCCTTGCGCCGGTTCGAGCTCCCAGTCGTACCAGGTCAACTCGTTGTCCTTGCAGTAGGTGTTGTTGTTGCCTTGCTGCGTGCGGCCAAACTCGTCGCCGCCGAGCAGCATCGGCACGCCTTGTGACAAGAACAGTGTGGCGAGGAAGTTGCGCTGCTGGCGCTCGCGGAGCGCGCCGACCTCCCGGTCACCGGTGGCGCCTTCGACCCCGCAGTTCCACGACCGGTTGTGGTCTTCACCGGACTGCTGATCGTCTTGGTTCGCCTCGTTGTGCTTCTCGTTGTAGCTCACGAGGTCGCGCAAGGTGAACCCGTCATGCGCGGTGACGAAGTTGATCGAGGCGTGTGGCCTCCTGCCAGTGTGCTCGTAGAGATCCGAGGACCCCGAGACCCGCTGGGCGAGCTCTCCGAGCGGTGCCTTACCCCGCCAGTAATCACGGATTGTGTCCCGGTACTTCCCGTTCCACTCCGTCCACAGCGTCGGGAAGTTCCCGACCTGGTAACCGCCCTCGCCGACGTCCCACGGCTCGGCGATCAGCTTGACCTGGGAGATCACCGGGTCCTGTTGGATGATGTCGAAGAACGCCGAGAGCCGGTCGACGTCGTGCAGCTCACGCGCGAGTGTCGAGGCGAGGTCAAAGCGAAAACCGTCGACGTGCATCTCGGTGACCCAGTACCGCAACGAGTCCATGATCAGCTGCAGAACGTGCGGGTGCCGGACGTTCATCGAGTTTCCCGTACCCGTGTAATCCATGTAGAAGCGCTCGTCGCCGTCGACCAGCCGGTAGTACGAGACGTTGTCGAGCCCCCGGAAGCACAGCGTTGGGCCCAGATGCGAGCCCTCCGCCGTGTGGTTGTAGACCACGTCGAGAATGACCTCAAGGCCCGCCGCGTGAAGGTCGGCAACCATGGACTTGAACTCGTAGACCTGCTCACCCAGCGTTCCTCGACCGGCGTAGTCCGCGTGTGGAGCGAAGAACCCGATCGTGTTGTAACCCCAGTAGTTGCGCAGCCCCTTCTCGACGAGGAAATGGTCGTGCAAGAAGTGGTGGATGGGCTGTAGCTCGACCGCGGTGACCCCAAGCGACACGAGATAGTCAATGATCGGTGGCGACGCCAGGCCGACATAGGTACCGCGTAGCTCTCGCGGTACGTCCGGGTGGCGCATCGTGATGCCCTTGACGTGGGTCTCATAGATGACTGTCCGGTCCCACGGCGTCTCAAGCCGCTGATCCTTGCCCCAGTCGAAGAACGGATTGATGACCACCGACTTCGGCACGTGCAGCGCACTGTTGCGATCGTCGCGGACCGTATCGTCCTGCCCCAGCGGGTACCCGAACACCGACGGGTCCCAGTCGACGGTACCGGTCACCGCCTTCGCATACGGGTCCAGCAGCAGCTTCGCCGGGTTAAACCGGCGGCCTCTTCTCGGCTCGTACGGGCCGTGAACACGATAGCCGTACCGTTGGCTCGGGCCGACGCCAGGCAGGTAACAATGCCACACGAACGCGGTGACCTCACGCATCTCGATGCGCAGCTCATAGCCTTCCTCGTCGAACAAGCACAGCTCGACCCCGTCAGCGTGTTCACTGAAGACGGAAAAGTTCGTTCCTCGGCCGTCCCAACGCGCTCCCAACGGATACGGCCGGCCTGGCCAAACGTTCACCAAAACTCCTCATGTGCCGGGTTCAATCCTGGAGCGTACACGCCGCTGTAGATTCTCCCGCCCGAGCCGCCTGCGGCTATCGGTCACGCCTCGCCGCCTGTCCTCGCAGAGGCTCATGCGCCCGACCGCTCAACGGCCGCTTTCCTCCGCATGCGAAGGAAAGCGGGAGGTCAAGACCCGCGCGCCGGGCGGAGGACGCAACAATCCTGCGTATACGGAGGAAACCTGCGTTGTACGCGCCGGCAGTGGTGGATTCAGGCTTTAGGGTTCCCCGCCTCCACCACGCCGACGCCTCCCGAACAGGGAAGACCGGGCCTACACAACCCGCCTTTTCGCCGAACTCAGTCCAGCGCGGCAAGCCGCAGTGCGATCACCTCACGCACACGCACGAACCTGCACACACCACCCGCGAACTACCGGACACCTACCGCTGCCGTCCACCGGGGCGCTGCCTTTGTCCAGCCAGCCCTATGTGCGAAAGACGGGCGTAGCCACGGTCGGCGAGGGCGCCGTCTGCGAGCGCCTCAATCCGCCCTCCCGCACGGCTGCACCCCAGACCGGCGGGGACGTCCTCCAGCTCACCGCGATGATTGCGCACCTGCCGAAATCTGGTACGCAGTACGGGGATGTCGCGGGCCCATTCTCTCGATGCGCTCACGGTAATCAAGGGGCGCGGTGCCCAGCACTACGGCGCGGGGTTCTGCTTCTTCGAGAGCCTTCACAAGACTGGCCGGACTGTGGTCAAGGTGTGAGATGCTGGTCACCTCTCGACCTCGCCAGCGAAGATGCGCCTCAGCTCGGCTCGCCGGACATCTGACAGATCGAGTGGGCTGATGTGCACGACGCGCGGCAGGGTCACAGGACGTGCCAGTCGCTACCGACCGGCCACGCGTTCGGCTGCCAACGCTCGGTTCGCGAGTTCGAACACAATCCGCTCGTTGAACGGCTCTCCCCGGTCGAGTTGCCGCTCCAACATCTCGCAGAGGTGCCACGTCGGGTAGCCACCGTAAGGACGCTCTCGTTTGTCCACGTCCTGGGTCGCGCCGGTTGCCTGGGCTGCTAGGGGCGTCATCGTGCCCTCACGTTAGGGCGTCGTTGCGCCGAGGCCAAACACCCGGCACCGGACCATCGCACCGCGCCCTTGGCCGTCGGAGCCTGGCGTATCGCAACGCCCGCTGGCCTTCGGATATGGAGAAAGCGGCGACTCTCGCCCGTCTTCCGCACATAGGGTTGGCTGGCCAAATGCGGCGCCCGCGGTGGACCGTAGGATCCGGAGTTGGGGGGACGCGCATCGGTACGCGTCCAGTAGCGCGCGGTGTGGTCTGGCGTGGTGCATGTTCGTGCGTGTGCTTGAGGTGATCGCACCGCGCGTTGCCGAGTTGGACCGAGTTCGGCGAAGGAGGCGCGTTACGTCCGCCAGGCCTTCCCCGAACAGGGGTGAGTGGCCGGGGGGAGTCTCACCCCCCGGCCCTCGCAGAACCGGACGTGAGCCTCTCGACTCATCCGGCTCCC
>JBOGED010000180.1:0-9668 GCA_050743625.1 Egibacteraceae bacterium
CGGCAGCTTTGACGACCACGTCGGCCTTCTCGGCGAGCGGCAGGATCACCTCGCGCATCTGGAGCGCGGTCTCGACATGATGAGTCGAGATCCCACGGGGGACGGCGAGGTGGGTTGGCCCGCTCACTAGGTCGACGACGGCGCCTCGCCGAGCGGCCTCGGCGGCGATGGCGTACCCCATCTTTCCGCTCGACCGGTTGCCGATGAACCGAACGGGATCGATCGGCTCGTACGTCGGGCCAGCCGTCACGACCACCCGACGGCCCGCGAGAGACCCCTTTATCCCGGCGACGGCGCGGACGATCGCCGCGAGGATGTCCTGCTCGTCCGCGAGCCGCCCGATCCCCTCGTCGCCGCCGGCAAGAGGCCCCGAAGCCGGCCCGACGAGACTGAGACCCCGGCGCTCCAGCAGCGCGACGTTGTCCTTGGTTGCCGCGTTCTCCCACATCTCGGTGTGCATCGCGGGAGCGACGATCACGGGGCAGGTCAAGGCGAGAAAGACATTGGTCACGAGATCGTCGGCCAAGCCGTGGGCGAGCTTCGCGATCAGGTTCGCCGTGGCCGGGGCGAACACCGCGACGTCGGCCTCACGGGCAAGCTCGAGGTGAAGCACTCGGTGCGGTTCGGTAAGGGCATCAAAGGAGTAGACGGGACGACCGGTCAGCCCCTCGAAGGTCGCGGGACCGACGAACCGCGTGGCAGCGGCGGTGAGAAGGACCTGGACCGTCGCGCCCTCCTTACGCAAGCGGCGAGCCAGCGACGCCGCCTTGTATGCCGCGATCCCGCCTGAGACCCCAAGCAGTACGTGACGGCCGGCGAGGCACGGCCCGCCGACCATCGGCCCCTAGAACCCCTCGTCGTCGAGGTCGAGCGGCACGATATCGCCGCCCAGGTCATCGCCCTGCAGAATGTCGGGGCCCAGCAACGCCTCCGCCTGGGCGCGGGCGTCCCCGGGGTAGTGGGGAACGATCTTCTCGGCGGCGATCTCTTCAAGGGCGATCGAGAGCGGCTTGTTGGAGTCGACCTGCTCAACCAACGGCCGGACGTACTGGCCTAGCCCTTCGCCAAGCGAGTGATAGTAATTGTTGATCTCGCGGGCCCGGCGGGCGGCTAAATGGACCAGGGTGTACTTGCTGTCGACCTTCGACATCAGGTCATCGATCGTGGCGATAGCGGTTCAACTCCTCGGGCGAATTCTCAGAGGGCTCGCACTGGCGGCCAGTATAGCCGTCCAAAATACGCCCGATCTCTTCGACCGCCGCATCCACCTGGGCGTTCACGACGAGGTGATCGAAGAAGCCTGCCTGTGCCAACTCCTGCTCAGCGATCGCGAGCCGGCGGGCGAGCCCAGCCTCGTCGTCAGCGCCGCGCCTCCGGATACGGTCCTCCAGCTCGACGATGCTCGGCGGCATGAGGAACACCAGCAGCGCGTCGCTGAAGCGCTCACGTACCTGGCGGGCACCACGCACCTCGATCTCGAGCACGATCGTCGCGCAGGCTCCCTCGCGGACCGATGACCAAGGGGTCCCGTACCGGTGGCCGTTGTACTCGGCCCACTCGAGGAACTCGCCCGCAGCCAGGAGATCGTCGAACTGATCCTCGTCCAAGAAGCGGTAGTGCACGCCATCCCGTTCGCCTGCGCGCGGAGGACGGGTGGTCGCGGAAGTCGCGACCTCGATGTCGTCGCGTGCTGCGACGAGCGCGGCGACAACGGTACCTTTTCCTACCCCGCTGGGGCCACTGACGACCAGCAGCCGCCTCGGAGTGTGAGGCCGCGCGCTAGTGATCGTTGTTGCTGACGAACGTCTGCAGCAGTCTTTCGCGCTGGTTGGCGCCGAGACCTCGCACCCGGCGGGACGGTGAGATATCGAGCTTCTCCATGATCTTACGGGCTCGTACCTTACCGACCTTTGGGAGGGCTTCAAGGACCGCCGAGACCTTCGTCTTGCCGACGATCTCGTCGTTGTCGGCACGGCGGAGCACTTCGCTGAAATCGATCTCGCCTGCCTTGAGCTGCTGCTTTAGCTCGGCGCGAATCTTCCGTGCCTCGGCGGCTTTCTCGAGAGCCTGGCGACGCGCGTCGTCAGAAAGCTCGGGTAACGGCATCAGCTTCTCCTCGGATCAACGGGTAGGCCGGCATCCTAACCCCACATCCGCAGGCGTCAATTTGGACGACCGCTCAGGTGGTCGCCAGGTGCGAGGCGGGCCAGCTCCGCCCAGGTGAATAGGGGCGACAGCTCAAGGCCCTCCACCGCTAATCTCTCGCGCCCGCCCTGCTCCCGGTCGATCACGCAGAGCACCTTGGAGACGTCCGCTCCGAGCGCGCGCAGGTCCGCGCACGAGGCGATCACCTGCCCGCCCGACGTGACCACATCCTCGACCACCGCGAGCCTCCGACCGGTCACGTCCGCTCCCTCCGCGAGCCTGCGGGTGCCGTATTCCTTGGCCCGCTTCCGAACGAACGCCGCTGGCAAGCCCGTGACCTGGGAAAGCATCGTGACGAGCGGCACACCACCCAGCTCGAGGCCGGCGAGAGTCTCCGTATCGGCGGGCACGAGCGGCGCGAGTTGCTCGGCAATCTCTTTGAGGAGCGCGGGATCGGCCTCGAACAGGTACTTGTCGAAGTACTCAGTGCTCGTCGCGCCGGACCGCAGGAGGAACTCACCGGTGAGATGGGCGCAGGCGTAGACGCGGGCAGCCAGGCTCTTCATCCGCCATGTACCTCGGCGAGGATGGTCCTGGCCGCCGCGGCGGGATCGGGGCTCGTGATGATCGGGCGGCCCACGACCAGATAGTCGGCACCCGCCTTCGCAGCCGACGCCGGTGACGCGACGCGCGCCTGGTCGCCAGGATCAGCGCCGTGCGGGCGGATGCCGGGGACGACGAGCAGCGCATCCGGGCCCGCCGCGGCTCGGACCGCCTCGACATCGACCGGCGCGCAGACGACGCCCCTCGCGCCCGCATGGACCGCGAGACCGGCGAGGCGCCGCACTTGCTCGGAGACCGGCCGCTGGCCGACCCCGAGAAGCGCGTCGTCGTCCAAGCTGGTGAGCACCGTGACGCCGAGGATGACGACGTCCGGCGCCGCCTTCGCGGCCGCCGCGATCATCGCCGGCCCGCCTGAGGCGTGGACCGTGAGCATCGCCACCTCCAGTCGCGCGGCGGCCGCCGCCGCCGCCGCCACGGTGTGGGGGATATCGTGCAGCTTGAGGTCCAGGAACACGGGCGCGTGCCGCGCCGCGACGTTCACCGCGGTGGGCCCGTGCGCGGCAAACGCCTGCAGCCCCACCTTGAGGTACGCGACGTGCGGCGCCAGGGTCTCCGCCAACCACTCAAGCTCACCGAGATCCGCCGTGTCGAGGGCGACGATCAGGGGGTTCACGCCCACGACGGCCGCCCTGCCTGCAGCGCCTCACGGCCTAGACCTGCACTGTGAAGAGTTAGGCCGAAATGCCGGCATAATCCTGCACAGTGCAGGACCGCGGCGAGCGGAACCGGCCCATTGTGCAGAGTTAGACCGGAATACCGGCATAATCCTGCACAGTGCAGGAAAGGGGGGGACGCCGTGGCTGGGGCCCTGGCTGGGGCCCTCACCGCGTGACCGCGCCGGTCAGCTCTCGCACGGTGTGGTAGCCACGGGCGGCGAGCCACGTAGGGAGCTCGGCCAGTAGGTCGTGTGCGGCGAGGGGGTTGGCGAACGTGGCGGTCCCGACGGCGACCGCGGAGGCGCCGGCCAGCAGCAGCTCGACAACGTCGGCGGCCGAGCGGACGCCGCCCATGCCGATGATGGGGAGGTCTCCAACCGCGCGGTGCACCTGGTGGATGGCGCGGACGGCGATCGGCTTGATCGCCGGCCCCGACAACCCACCGGTCACGGCGGCGAGCCGGGGACGGCGGGTCTCGACGTTGATGGCCATGCCGAGCAGCGTGTTGACGAGGCTGGCGCCAGCGGCCCCGGCCGAGCGCACGCTGCGTGCGATGACCGTGATGTCCGTGACATCAGGAGTGAGCTTCGCGAATACCGGCACGTCAGCCACCTGGACGACCGCCTCGACGGCGGCCCCGGCGGTCTCTTCTTTGCAGGCGAAGATCGTGTTGCGGTCATCGACGTTCGGGCACGAGATGTTCGCCTCGATTGCGATGATGCCCTGCTGACCGCGCAGCCGCTCGGCGAGCAACCGGTATTCCCGCACGGTCTTGCCGGCGATGCTGACGATCGTCGGGACCCCTCGGGCGACGAGCCACGGCAGGTCGGAGGCCAGCCACCGGTCAATCCCGGGATTCTGCAGGCCGATCGCGTTGAGCATGCCGCTCGCCGTCTCGACCATCCGTGGCGTCGGCAGGCCGAGCCGCGGCTCGAGCGTGATGGACTTCACGACGACCGCGCCCAGCGAAGCGATGTCGAAGAACCGATCGATCTCTTGGCCGCTCCCAAAGCAGCCACTCGCCGTGACGATCGGGTTGCGTAACGCGAGGGGCCCGAGCCGTACGCGGAGATCCACCTGGTCAGGGCGGAGCGTGGTGCCCGCGGCCTGCACCCCGGTCATGGGGTGGCTCCAATCTGATCCCACAGCACCCGGCTACCGTTCAGGCAGGGACCTTCCACGCAGGCACGGACGTTGCGGACCTCGCCCTTGGACAGGTAGGGAATCACGCACGTCCAGCAGACCCCGACGCCACACGCCATCGCCTCCTCGACCGCGACCTGCACCGGGATCTCGCGCCCGGTGGCGATCTTTGAGACGGCAGCGAGCATCGGCATCGGTCCGCAGGCGTAGACAATGCCGACCGCTCGGGAGTCCAACACGCGGTCCATGACGTCCGTGACGCGTCCTTTGGTCCCTGAGCTGCCATCCTCCGTCACAGGGTAGGTAGCGTCGGAGACGCGCCTCGCCGTGACCGTGTTGTAGAGCCGCCGCCGGGTGGCCGCGCCCAGGATCATGTCGACCCGCAGCTCACGCCGCCGCAATTGGCTCGCCAGGTACAGCAGGGGCGCCGCCCCATACCCTCCCCCGACGAGCAGGCAGCCGACCGGCTGTCGCGGGAGCGAGAATGGGTGCCCCAGTGGCCCGACGACGTCGATGACGTCGTGCTGCGCCCGCCCGGCCAGCCATACCGTTCCACGGCCGTTCGCCTCGAACGTCATCTCGACCGTCCCGGCCAGGTCCCTGACCGCGGAGATCGAGAACGGGCGGCGCAGCAACGTGCCATCACCCTCCACGGCGATCGACACGAACTGGCCCGGCTCGGTACGGGCCGCGATCTCGGGAGCGACCACCGTCAACGAGTGGTAGCTCCCGATCCTCCTGGAAGCGACCACCTCGCACGGCGCGCGGACCGGCCCCGTACCGCTCATGGGACGCCTCCCTTCGTGCGAAGGGCCTCCTGGTAGGACTGGAGGCTGCGGACACCGACCGTGTTCGCGCGGAGCGCCTCGATGCCCTGGATGGCGGCGAGGATGCCAGACAGGGTCGTGATGCACGGAATGCCATTCGAGACCGCAGCCGTGCGGATCTCATAGCCGTCAACGCGGGGACCGCCCCCACCCTTCGGAGTGTTCAACACGAGGTCGACGTCTCCCGCGAGGATACGGTCGACGATGTTGGGGCTCCCCTCGCTGAACTTGCGCACCACCGTCGCCCTCACGCCGGCGCGGCGCAGGGTCTCGGCGGTGCCCTCCGTGGCCAGCACGTGAAAGCCCAGCTCGGCAAGCCGTTTCATCGGAAAGATCATCGCTCGCTTGTCACGGTTCGCGACGGAGCAGAACACGGTGCCCTTGGTGGGCAGCACCATCTGCCCCGTACCCGCCTGGCTCTTCGCGAACGCGACCCCGAAATCCATGTCGATGCCCATGACCTCGCCGGTCGAGCGCATCTGGGGACCCAGCCTCGTGTCCACGCCAGGAAAGCGGTTGAACGGCAGCACCGCCTCCTTCACCGCCACATGCGGGAGCGCTGGCCCGGTCACCATATCGTGCTCGGGCAGCAGCCCCCCAGCGCGGAGCTCCGCGATCCTCGCCCCGGTCATCACCCGCGCCGCGATCTTGGCGAGCGGCACGCCGGTGGCCTTGGAGATGAACGGCACGGTGCGTGAGGCGCGCGGGTTCGCCTCGAGGACATAGACGACCTCGTCTCGGATGGCGCACTGGATGTTGATGAGGCCGCGCGTGGACAGCGCGGCGGCGATCGCTTCCGCGATGCTCCGCAGCTGCCGGAGCTGAGCGCGCCCCAGGGTGTAGGGCGGGATGACGCAGGCGGAGTCGCCGGAGTGGACACCAGCCTCCTCGATGTGCTCCATGACCCCGCCGATGAACACCTCCACCCCGTCGTAGACGGCGTCGACGTCGACCTCGACCGCGCTCTCCAGGAACTTGTCGACCAGCACGTCGCCCTCGCCCGCGTTGCGCCGCAGCCAGTCCCGCATCCCCTCAGGGGTGTACACGATCTCCATCGACTGACCGCCGAGCACGTAGGAGGGTCGGACGAGCACGGGGAAGCCGATCCGCGTGGCGACGCCCAACGCCTGCTCCACTGACTGCGCCATCCCCCCAGGCGGCTGGTCGATGCCCAGCTCGTCGAGCACGCTCGCGAACCGCCCGCGGTCCTCTGCCAGGTCGATCGCGGACGGCGGCGTCCCGAGGATCGGGATTCCCGCGGACTCTAGGCCCTTCGCGAGCCCGAGCGGGGTCTGGCCTCCGAGTTGGACGAGGACGCCGGCCAGCCCTTCGCGCTCGGCGTCGCAGACCGCCAAGACGTCCTCGAGGGTGAGCGGCTCGAAGTAGAGGCGGTCGGCGGTGTCGTAGTCGGTCGAGACGGTCTCGGGGTTGCAGTTCACCATCACGGTGTCGAACCCCGCCTCGCGCAACGCGAGGACGGCGTGTACGCAACAGTAGTCGAACTCGATGCCCTGCCCGATCCGGTTCGGGCCGGACCCGAGGATCACCACGGTCGGTCTGGAGGTCGGTACGACCTCGGTCTCGTCCTCGTATGTGGAGTAGTAGTAGGGCGTGTCGGCGGCGAACTCGGCGGCGCACGTGTCCACGGCTTTGAACACTGGCGTGATGCCCGCGGCGAGACGGTGGGACCGGACCGTGTCCTCATCGGTGCCGAGCATCCTGGCGAGATCTGCGTCCGAGAACCCGGCTCGCTTCGCCTTGCGGAGCAGGTGGTCGGTCACGTTCGCGAGCGTCTCACGACCACGAAGCTCCCGTCTCAGCTCGACGATCTGTAAGAGCTGATCGCAGAACCAGGGATCGTACCCGGTCAAGCGGGCGACCTTGTCCGCGGGCCAACCCCTGGCCAGAGCCGAGTCGGCGGCGTATAAGCGTTGCTCTCTCGGCGTGGCCAGCGCCTCTTCCAACGCCAGCGGGTCGCCCCACGCCGTGTCCCCGAGCAGCCCGACGACGCCCTTCTCGAGCGACCGCAACGCCTTACCGAGCGACTCTTTGAACGTCCGCCCGATCGCCATCACCTCACCCACGCTGCGCATACGAGGTCCCAGCCGCGTGTCGGCTTGGGGGAACTTCTCGAACGCGAAGCGCGGGATCTTGGTGACCACGTAGTCGATCGACGGCTCGAACGCGGCGAGGGTCCGGCGGGTGATGTCGTTCGGGATCTCGTCGAGGGTGTAGCCGACGGCGAGGAGCGCGGCGATCTTCGCGATGGGGAAGCCCGTAGCCTTCGACGCTAAGGCGCTGGAACGCGAGACCCTGGGGTTCATCTCGATCACGGTCATGCGCCCGGTCCGCGGGTCCACCGCGAACTGGACGTTCGCTCCCCCCGTCGTCACCCCGACCTTGCGCAGCACCGCGAACGCCGCGTTGCGCATCGACTGGAACTCGACGTCGGACAGGGTCTGCGCTGGCGCGACCGTGATGGAGTCCCCGGTGTGCACGCCCATCGGGTCGAGGTTCTCGATCGCGCAGATCACGACGCAGTTGTCGGCGGCGTCGCGCATGACCTCCAGCTCGTATTCCTTCCATCCCCGCAGGCTCTCGTCGAGCTGGACCTCGTGGATAGGACTGGCGGCGAGCCCCTCGGCGACGAGGCGCCGGAACTCGGCCTGGTCAGTGGCGATCCCGGCGCCCGCGCCCCCCAAGGTAAAGCTCGGCCGGACGAGGATCGGGAAACCCAACCGCTCGGCGAGCGCACCGGCGTCCTCGATGTCGCGGACCCGCCCCGACGCCGCCGTGTCCAGGCCGATCTCGCGCATCGCCTGGGTGAAGGCGGCGCGGTCCTCGGCCATGCGGATCGTCTCGACGCCGGCGCCGATCAGCTCGACGCCGTGCTCGTCGAGCACGCCGGCCTCGGCCAGCGCCATCGCCACGTTGAGCCCGGTCTGGCCGCCGAGCGTCGGCAAGAGCGCGTCGGGCCGCTCCGCCGTGATCACCCGCTCGACGAACTCCGGTGTGAGCGGCTCGACGTACGTCGCGTCCGCGAACTCGGGATCGGTCATGATCGTCGCCGGGTTCGAGTTCACCAGCACGACCCGGTAGCCCTCGCGCCGCAGCACCTTGCATGCCTGCGTCCCCGAGTAGTCGAACTCGCACGCCTGGCCGATCACGATCGGTCCCGATCCGAGCAGCAGGATCGCGCGGAGGTCGTCACGCCTCGGCATGTCGCCGCCCCTGTGCCGGGCTCACCGGCGGCGGTCCATCAGGTCGGTGAACTGCTCGAAGAGGTAGCGCGCGTCGTGCGGGCCGGGCGCGGCCTCAGGGTGGTATTGGACGCTGAAGGCCGGAACGTCGTGGCAGGTCAAGCCCTCGTTGACGCCGTCGTTGAGGTTCACGTGCGTCTCGGTCAGGCGGCCGAAGGGGCCGTCGCCCGGGAGGGACTCGCGCTCGACCGCGAACCCGTGGTTGTGACTCGTGATCTCGATCGCCGCCTGCCCGAGCCGCTTCACTGGCTGGTTCGCGCCGTGGTGGCCGAACAGCAGCTTGGACGTGCGCGCACCGGCGGCGAGCGCGAGCAGCTGGTGCCCGAGGCAGATGCCGAAGATGGGGACATCGTGGCCGAGGAGCGCGGCGATCGTGGCGATGCCGTGTGTTACCGCCGCGGGGTCGCCGGGACCGTTCGAGAGGAAGACCCCGTCCGGCTCGTAGGAGAGCACCTCCTCGGCGGTCGCGGTGGCGGGCGCCACGCGCACCTGGCAGCCACGAGCGCACAGCAGCCGCAGGATGTTCCGCTTGATGCCAAAGTCCAGCGCAACGACGCGCCTGAGCGCCTCGCCCTCTGCGGGAACGTCATAGGGATGGGGGGTCGACACCTGCGTGACGAGTTCGGCACCGACCATGCCGGGGGCCTGGAGCACCATCTCTCGCAGTGCGTCGGCATCCAGTACCTCCGTGGAGATCGCGCCTCTCATCGCCCCCGCCGCGCGGATGTGGCGGACGAGACGCCGGGTGTCAATCTCGCTGATCCCGACGGTGGTGGCGCGACGAAGCTCGTCCTCAAGGCCTCCGGAGGCCCGGTATCCTGAGTACGACCTGCTCGCCTCACGGACGATGAAGCCGGCGACCTGGACACGGCTGGACTCGGCGTCGGCAGGCGTCACCCCGTAGTTGCCCTGCTGGGGGTTCGTCATCGTCACAAGCTGACGGTGATAGCTGGGGTCGGTGAGCACCTCCTGATAGCCCGTCATCGCGGTGTTGAAGACCACCTCGCCGATCG
>JBOGED010000181.1:0-12993 GCA_050743625.1 Egibacteraceae bacterium
CCGCACGAATTATCGCACTATGTCAGGAGCTCTGGACTCAGCCGCACACCGTGGCCGCTCGAAGTACGCGTCGAAAAACGCGCGCAGCGCGATCAACTCCCGCTGGGCGTCACCCTGGACGACGACTGCCTCCGCGTTCAACACGGCTTCCGCCTCCGCGGGTCGAGACCACATCCAGGCGAGGCTTATCACCCGCAGAACTGTGGCCCGGACCTTCTCGGCGTCTGTGCGCGCGTGCTCCGTCAGCGCGGCGAGCTCCGCGTCGGCCGTGCGGGTCAGCCCGACGAGCACGGTGGCGAGCGTCAGGCGTGACTCGAAGCCGCCGCCGGCAGTGATGGCCGCCCGAGCCAACCGCTCGGCCAGCGTCAGGTCGACCAGCGCGGCGGCGCGGCGGGCGGCGGTAGTGAGCAGCTCTGGGTCGGACGGCAGGTCAGAATCGAGCGCGAGGGTCGCTCGGCGTAGGGTGTCGTCCGACCGGCGGCAGCCGGTATCGGCCAGGGCCGACGCGATGCGGCTCCGCAGCCGGCGGGCACGGAGCTGGCCGATCCGTGCTCGCTGCACCTCGCCGTACAGTGGGTGGGCCAGCCGCGCCTGCAGCCGCCGCTCGCCGACGGATACCTCGATCAGGCCGCCCGCCTCCGCCTCCTCCACCGCCATCGCGTTGGTGAGCTGAGCCAGAAGCGACACGCCCAGCGGCTCGCCGAAGGCCAGGATCTCAACGACCTCACGCTGCTCATCGGGCAGTTGCCCCATGCGTGCCCCGACTAGCTCGGCCAATCCCGGTGACAGCCGCGGCTGGCCGGACCACCGCCACACTCCCGCGACCTCGCGCAGCCGGCCCGCCTCCAACTCGCCGTCGACCAGCTGCCGCAGATACAGCGCGTTTCCCTGGGTGATCGTCCATAGCCGGTGCACTGTCCACCGGCCCGCCAAGCACGGCTTGTAGCAGCGTTGCGGTCTCCTCCTGCGACAACGGCTGCAGCTCCAGGCGAGCCAGATGCCCGTCCTTCCACAGGGCGGTCACCGCATCTGGTGCGGCCTCGCCGGTGCGCAACGTCAGCACCACCCTCGCCGCCCGGCGCAACGCCAGGTCGTGGACCAACAAGGCGGACAGCTCATCAAGCAGGTGCGCGTCGTCTACCCCGACCACCACACCCGGCCTGGCGGCTCCGGCCAGCAGCGCGTCGGTGGCCTGGCGCACCAGCCGGCTCTGATCCGCACCGACCGTGCCGAGCATCGCCCCGAACGCGCCCAGCGGCAGGATTCGAGCCGAGGCCGTGGCGACCGCCCATCGGACCAGCGCTCCGCGTTGCTCGGCCGCTGCGAGCGCCTCCCGAGCCAGCCGAGTCTTTCCCACCCCGGACGCCCCAGCCAGCACGACGCCTGCCGGGCCGTCCCGGTGACGGGTCAGCTCACCGATGAGGCGCAGCTCCTCGACCCGCCCTGTCAGAGGCCATTGTCCGGGCACGCCCAGGATGCTAGGCAGGCCACAATAAGCCGACAATGATCAGTTGCGCTGGATTACCTACGCCGCTCCCCACTGAGGATGGCGTTGAGTTTGACCTCGGCAAGGTCCATCAGAGGCTCGAGCGCAGGCGCGGCCCCAGTGAGTACGCCGCGGGAAGCTGCCGCAGCGCTGCTGGCGGCGCGAGCGCCGGATGCTCGGATCGTCGGCTGTACACATCCTCCTGAGGATGCAGCGGGCGCAGCGGGCAGGCGCGGGTAGCCGGCTACTCCATCGCGGGCGGGATGTTCACGTTGGACCGGAAGACGTTCTGCGGGTCGTAGAGGGCTTTGATCCGGGCGAGCCGCTCGTACTTCGCGGGTCCGTAGGAGGCCTTGATGCGGTCCTCCTCGAACTCGACCATGTTGTTGATGTAGTCGCCGATGCCGAGCGAGTAGGGCTGCAGCGCGGACCATAGGGTTCGGACCCAGTCACGGTCCTTGGCCCACGTGTCCAGGTCGTGGGCCAGATCCACCAGCGTCGCCGCGTATCGCGGTGAGCGGCCGCCGCCGTAGGCTGTGGCGTCCTCGTCGACCTCCGAGTACGCCTGGTCGAGCCGGTAGAGCGTAAGCATCGACATGGGCGACGTACGGCGAGGGAAGTGCTCGGTGAGCACGTCGATCGCGTCGTCGGTGAGGTCGGGCAGCTGGGTGCCCTTCTCGTAGACGAGCTGGCCCCAGGCGGTGCCCTCGTCCTGCATCTGCTGGAGCGCGGTGTAGGGGATCGGCGTGATGAACTCGAACAACGGGGGCAGCGCGGTGCGGATCCGCTCCGCCTGCTCGGCGTGCTCCTCAGGGGAGCCGAATCCGCCCAATAGCAACGCATACCCGGGTGCGAACCGGTGCTGCTCGGGTACGAACGGCGCGGGCGGGGCGTTGAGCCCTGCGGTCAGGGCGTTCAACTCGCGCGGGAGCGACGACACGGTGTCGCGGATCAGCCGCAGCGCCTCGGTCCCGCGGTCGGCCTCCCAGAAGAAGAACCCGAAGTTGATCATGGGGCCGACCGGGTGCAGGGCGAACTCGAAGGTGGTGACCACCCCGAAGTTGCCGCCGCCGCCGCGCAGCGCCCAGAACAAATCGGTGTTCTCGGTCTCGCTGGCCCACACCACCGACCCGTCGGCGAGCACTACCTCCGCGCCGGTGAGGTTGTCGACCGCCAGGCCGTGCTTGCGAGTCAACCAGCCCATGCCGCCGCCCAGGGTCAGCCCGGCGACGCCGGTGTGGCTGACTATCCCGCCAGGAGTGGCCAGGCCGTGCTTCTGGGTCGCAGCGTCCATGTCGGAGAGCAGCGCGCCGCCGCCCACCCGTACCCGGCGAGCGTCGGGGTCGACGGTGACCGAGTTCATCTGGGACAGGTTGATCATCAGGCCGCCATCGGTGACGGCCGACCCGGACGTGTTGTGCGCACCGCCCCGGACGGTGATCCCCAAGGCTTCCTGCTGTGAGTGGGCGATGGCGGCGGCGACGTCGGCAGGGCTCGTACACATCGCAACGATCGCCGGGTGGCGATCGATCTGGGCGTTCCAGACCCGCCGTACCTCGTCGTAGCCGGCATCACCAGGGCCGTAGACATCGCCCTCCACCGCTGCCCGCAACGCCTCGATGCCGCCGCTGACCATCTGAGTCATGTCGATCCCCACATATCCTGAAGGAGGTGTCGAGCCGCCGACCGTCCGCGTTGGGCAGCCCGCCCGCTCACCGTGGCCATTGTCGACGCTGTGGGCACAGCCGTCTATGTGCGTACGGGCACACTATGCATCGACCCTCAACTTCGGCTTCGAGACGGGATACCCGGTAGCCAGGCCTGCTCGTGATGACGAATCAACCGCTGACCGTCACGCGCGTACTGTCGAGTATCCTCTCGCCGCCCGTTGTCCACAGGTAATACGTGACATTGCTCTCGGAGCAAAGGGTTTCGCTCCCCGAAGCCTGGACGGCGACAAGGTCCACGGCAGTATCGCCCTCCGGGTCCACATCGATCGCCACGCTGTCCGCGCCAGTCGTCGACCACTGCAGCGTAAAGCAGCCTCCCGGGGTGATGGACTGTGGTGTGGCGGTGATCGTGCCAATCACTCCCGCGGATTCGGTCTCGGGTAGTGCCTGTCCACTCCTGGCCGGCAACTGCGGGCTACTGACGACGTTCGGCAGGTCTGGCCCGGTCAGTTCCGCGACTACCGTCCAGATCAATGCTATTACTAGCAGCGAGACGACCCCCGCATATATCAATGGCGCTTGAGGTACCGTTGTCCGCACAGGCACCGGCGGTACGGTGGTTCCAACGGGCTGGTCGTCCGTCCCCACGCCGACCTCTGAGCGCCTGGGCCCAGGCTGGGCCGTCTCGTATGCGGCGAGTTCTTGTAACCGGAGCTCACGTTGGATCGAGACCTCGCGAAAATAGCGATTTGCGGTACGGAACCGCTTGCGGTCCGCGAACGAGTAGACCGCGACCCCCTCCCGAATCCATAACACCAGACCGCTCTTCTTGAAACGGTAATAAAGGCGGACCACGATGGGTAGCAGTGCGATTCCCAAACTTAATGTGATCAGGGAAAGGGCTATACTGATCGGCCAGAGCGTGCGAGCCACCCCCAGAGTGGCGAGGAAGAAGAAGGCGCTGAGTAGATACAGCACGAACCGCGAGGGTTGGTACACGACCCCGCTATTGACATGCTCCAGTGCCCCATCTTGATAGATTAGCTCGCCAAATAATCCGATTCGTATTGAGGCGGCACGCCGTGGCGTCAGCGCGGCCAGGCTGTGAGATCCTATCCCCCAACAACCACGCAGCCCCAAATACTGAGCCTCCAGAACCTGCTCGTCTGGGGGCAGGAACTGCTCGAACATGATGGTGATGGCATCTCTGTCGTTCTGCTTGGCTCTCGTGAGCAAGCTCGGCCCAGGCGAGTCCTGCTGAGACACGGACTTGTTCTCGGTCATCCTGCGCGTCCCTTAACTAGCGATCCTCGAAGATATCGCGTAACACATTCAAGAAGCGGCTCCTCGGTCGCGCCCATTCCTGGGGCGGTACTTCCAGGAAAGGGCCTCTCACCTTCTTTGGCGTTTCGCCCTCGTCCGCCGAGCGGCTGGTCACTTCAGTTCCAAACAGCTGCGCTACCGTGGCGAGGAGCTTGTCGATGTGCTGCTCGAATGGGGGCGTGACGGCATCCAGCCAGTGCGGCACGGCCAGGAAGTACTCCAACGCCTTGGTCGGTGTCACGTCTTCGACCCGGAACGGCAGGATGGGAACTCCGCGATTGACCGCCCGTTCAACCTCCCGCGTCACCTGAGGCGATGCGTTGGCCTTTGCGGAGAAGATGACGAGTTGCAACTTGCTGTGGTAGATCGCGTCGACAATCGCCTCGCCCCAGCTGGCGCTGGGCAGGATGTCTCGTGGTGCCATCCAACAGGGGATGCCTGCTTGTTCCAATACGGTACAGACGGCGTCTGCGAAATGCTTATCGCCGGATGCATAGGAGATGAAGATGTCATGTGCCATGGCCACTGGTGAACTTCAAAGGATGCGCCATGAGTAAATCCTACGCTAATGTGCTGCGACGCTCATGAACTGTGTTGACAAGAGCTGATCGATGTCTGCCTTGATACACCGCGATACGGATATATCGCGAGGTGGTCGGGGAACGTTGTACCGCTCATATCCGGCATGGCATGCGGGGGGCCGGCGGTCCCTACCGCCGGGCCCGCATACGAGCTGCGTGTCGATGCGGGCCGGTTCCACCAGGTGGTGGTGGCGTCGCCGCGCCTGGTGGTCGATGATCTAGGAGGCGCGTGCGACGGTGGTGGGGAGCCGCCGGGGGACGCAGAGCCTGGAGAAGTGGATCAACTGCTGGCCATCCGCATGCCGGACCCAAGGAGTATCTGGTGACCGAACGGCCCGACGGACCGATCAGGGTTCTCATCGCGGAGGACGAGGCGCTCATCCGGTTGGACCTGAAAGAGATGCTCCTAGAAGAGGGCTTCGACGTCGTCGCCGAGGTCTCGGACGGCGCCACGGCCGTGCGGATGGCGAGGGAACTGCGCCCCGACCTCGCGATTCTCGACCTGAAGATGCCGGTCATGGACGGGATCCAAGCCGCTGAGCAGATCACGAAAGAACGCCTGTCCGCGGTCCTCATTCTTACGGCGTTCAGCCAGCGGGATCTGATCGAGAAGGCTCGGCGGGCGGGCGCGATGGCATACCTGGTGAAACCGTTCCAGAAGCACGACCTGCTCCCCGCGATTGAGATCGCCGCCGGTCGCTTCAAGGACCTTCAAGGATTGCAGGCCGAGGTCGGCACGCTCACCGATCGTCTTGAGGCGCGCAAGGTCGTCGAGCGCGCGAAGGGCCTGCTCCAAGAGCGCGAGAACATGACGGAGCCCGCGGCCTTCCGGTGGATCCAGAAGACGGCGATGGAGCGGCGGCTGACGATGAGGGCCGTTGCGGAGCAGGTGATCGAGCGCTACACGAGGAGCGGCTAGTCACCCATGAGCCGCCCGCGCCTGCTCCTCGCGGTCGCGGTCTCGGCGGTTGCGCTCATCCTGGCTGGTTGCGCGGGTGGCGCGCGGGGTGGAATCACGATCGCCGCCGAGGTCGATACCGACGAGCGCTACGGGATCGGCGTAGCGACCGGTGACGACAACCTGCGCAGGGGGATCAACGCGGCGCTGGCCGAGATCGTCGGTGACGGGACCTACGCGGACATCTTCGAGCGCTGGTTCCCCGAGGGCGATATCCGGCGGCAACTCGAGGGGATCGCCGCGAGAGCTGAGGGAGGCGAGCGGGGCGATCCCGCGAGCTACGAGTTGGCCGTGCCCGGCCGGATGGTCGTGGGGTCGGATCTGGCGTTCGCGCCGTTCGAGTTCGTCGAGGATGGTGAGAGCAAGGGCTTCGACATCGAGTTGGTCACCGAGATCGCCGGTCGCCTTAGCGTGGATGTCGAGTTCGTCAACACGAGCTTCGACACGATCTTCACCCAGCTCGCCAACGGCCAGTTCGACGCGATCGTCTCAGGTATCACGATCACCCCAGAGCGGGACGAGTCGATCGACTTCTCCACGCCGTATTTCGTCGCGACGCAAGGCATCGCCGTCTTGGGTGGGTCGGTCGTCGCCAGCGTCGCCGACCTGGACGGCAAGACGGTGGCGGTCCAGGCTGCCACCACCGGCGAGTCCTACGCGCGCGAGCGGTTCGCCGGCACGCAGGTCCTGTCCTTCCCCACGTCGGAGGCGGCGTTCGGCGCGCTTCGGGCAAACCAGGTCGACGCGGTATTTATTGATCTTCCGGTCGCGCAGCTGGCGGCCGAGGGCGAGGCGGTGGGCGGTGGCGTTCTCACCCAGTTCCTCAACGTGGAGCTGATCGTCGACACCCTCCCCGCGCTGATCGCCGAGGGGCTGGTCAACACGCTGTATCTGTCCGTGGGAGCGATCGCGATCGGCCTGGTTGCGGGGCTCGGACTGTCGCTGGTGGCGACGTCGGATCTCTGGTGGGTACGGCTGCCGGCGCGCGTCTATATCGACATCTTCCGTGGGCTGCCCGCGATTCTCACCATCGCGCTCGTCGGCCTTGGGCTTCCGAGCGTTCCTGGTCTCGACATCTTCGGTCGTGACCGCCGGCTCTACGCGATCCTCGCCTTGGGGCTGATCTCTACCGCGTATATCGCCGAGACGTTCCGCACGGGGATCCAGAGCCTCGACAAGGGTCAGATGGAGGCCGCGCGGAGCATGGGAATGAGCTACGCGATGGCGATGCGGCTGGTGATCGTCCCACAGGCGGTGCGCCGGGTCCTCCCCGCCCTGACCAACGAGTTCATCGCGATCACCAAGGACTCGAGCCTCGCGTTCGTGCTCGGTATCGGCCTGGGCGAGCGCGATCTGTTCCGAGTAGGCCAGAACGTAAGCCAGCAGGTCGCGAACTTCTCGCCGTTGGTCGGCGCGGGGCTCGCCTACCTGCTCATCACCGTGCCGCTGACCCGCTTGGTCAACTACCTTGACGCGCGCCTGCGGCGCGGTGGATCACGATCCCCAGGCGATAAGCTCCCCGCGCCGATCCTCGCCGGCCAAGAACAATGATCCCCCGAATGAGCTAAGAGATGCTCCCCTGGTCTAGAATCTGAGCTGAGTGCCGCGTACGAGGTGGGAGGAAACATTCCAATGTATGAAGACGGGCGTCCGCGTTGGCGGGAAATGGTGTTGTCGGTTGCGCTTGCGCTGCTCGTAGCCGCGTGCGGAGGAGGAGGGGACGGTGGCCAAGCGGGGGGCGAGGCCTGCCCGGAAGATGGCGTCGCGCTCGCGTTCTTCGGGCCACTGACCGGGCCGAACAGCCCGCAGCTCGGGATCAACATTCGCGATGGCGCCCAGCTCGCGATCAACCAGTACATGGAGGGAAACCCCTCATGCCCAGTCGAGCTGGTGCAGTTCGACTCTCAAGCCGACCCCGCACAGGCGCCGGCGCTGGCGCAGCAAGCTGTCCAGAACGAGAAGATCGTTGCGGTCATCGGACCGACCTACTCAGGTGAGTCCAATGTGGCCAACCCGATCTTCGACGAGGCGGGGTTGCCGATCGTCACCGCGTCCGCCACTGCGGTGGGGTTGTCGACGAACGGGTGGGACATCTTCCACCGTGCGGTGGGCAACGACAACGCGCAAGGTCCCGCCGCGGCGGCGTACATCGCCGAGACGCTTGGGGCTTCGAGAGTCTCCGTCATCGACGACCGTAGCGAGTATGGGTTAGGGATCGCCACAATCGTGCGTGAGGGATTGGGTGACCTGGCCGTCCACAACGATGCGATCGACGCCAGTCAGCAGGATTACTCAAGCACGGTGAACGGCGTGAGGGCGGCCAATGTCGACGCCATCTTCTTCGCCGGCTACTACCAGCAGGGCGGCCTGCTCCTCAAGCAGCTCCGGGACGCCGGGGTCACTGCCACCTTCGTCTCAGACGACGGCTCCAGGGACGAGCGGCTGATCGAGGTCGCAGGTGGGCCGGCGATAACCGAGGGTGTGCTGCTCACCTGCCCGTGCACACCGAACGGCGAGCTCCAGGGCGGGGAGGAGTTCGTGGCCGCCTACACCGAGGCGTACGGCGGCGCGCCTGGCATCTACTCTTCGGAGGGGTTCGACGTGACGAACATGCTGCTTGAAGCAATCTCCGAGGGGAACGTCGGCCGGCCGTCGATCAACGAGTGGTTGGACACCGCGTCGTATCAGGGCCTTACGAAGACGCTCCAGTTTGAGGAGAACGGCGAACTCCCCAGCAGCACCATCTACATGTACGAGGTCCAGGGAGGTCAGATCGTGCCGCTGGGGCCGATTGGGTAGACGCGCGGCATGCGCGCGGCATGAAGGACAGGGTCAGGGACTGTCGTTCTCGACCCTGTCCGTGACAGGAGACGTCGATTAGCGATCTCGTCAACCAGTTCTGGCCGGCAACGGTGGATGGTCTCGCCAACGGCGCGATCTATGCGCTCATCGCGCTGGGTTATACGTTGGTGTACGGCGTGTTGAAGCTCATCAACTTCGCGCACTCCGAGATCTTTATGATCGGGACGTTCTCCGCCCTATTCGCGACGGGTTGGTTGGGCGTCGCCTCGGGGCCCAGCGCGATACAGACCGGTGGGGCGCTCGTCTTCACCCTGCTCTTCGCCGCGATCGTGGCGATGCTCGCATCGGGGATCTCGGCCGTCGCCCTCGAGCGGATCGCCTACCGGCCGTTGCGCAAACGCGGAGCGGGGCGGCTCGCCGCGCTGATCTCGGCGATCGGGGCCTCGTTCTTCCTGCAGGAGGTCTTCGCGCTGTGGCAGGGACGCGACATCGAGGCGTTCCCCAGGATCCTGGCGAAGACGCAGCTGTTCGCGTTCGAGGGAGCCGACGTCCGGATCGACAAGGTCCTCGTCCTCGTCGCCGCGCTGGTCATGATGGTGGTGCTCGACCGGTTCGTGAACGCCACCCGCCTTGGCCTCGGCATCCGCGCGGTCGCCCAGGACCCGGAGACCGCCACCATGATGGGCGTGAACATCGACCGTGTCGTCACGCTGACCTTCCTGCTCGGCGGGATCATGGCGGGCGCTGCGGGCATGTTGTACGTGGTGTATCTAGAGGTCACGTTCTTCAGCGTCGGCTTTACCCTGGGCGTGAAGGCATTCACGGCCGCCGTGCTCGGCGGGATCGGCAACCTGCGCGGCGCCCTGCTCGGAGGGCTGGCGCTTGGGATGATCGAGAACTATGGTGCGGCGGTCTGGGGCGCGGCCTGGAAGGACGTCATCGCGTTCTCGATACTTGTGATCGTGCTGATGTTCCGACCCACCGGCCTGCTCGGTGAGTCCCTGGGTGTAGCGAGGGCCTGATGGCGACGATCTCGCGGCTGCGCGATCGGCTCGACATCACCAACCCTGTAACGAAGGCGTGGACCGCGCTTCCCACGTGGCCGCGCCGGCTGCTAGCGCTGGCCGGAGTGCTGTTTCTCTACATCCTTCCCTCGCTGCGGATTCCCCTACTCGACACTCCGGG
Source organism: Egibacteraceae bacterium (assembly GCA_050743625.1). GTDB lineage: Bacteria > Actinomycetota > Nitriliruptoria > Euzebyales > Egibacteraceae > JBOGED01. The sequence goes on from JBOGED010000181.1 coordinate 10,006, forward strand.
CTCGGACTTCGCGAGCGTGCTGTTCTACCCGGTCGGGATGTACGTGCTGCTGGGGATTGGGCTCAACATCGTCATCGGTCAAGCCGGGCTCCTGGACCTCGGGTATGTCGCATTCTTCGCGATCGGCGCCTACACGATGGCGGTGTTAGGTACCACCGTTGGGCTTTCCTTCTGGGTGATCCTGCCGATCGCGGTCGCGCTGTCGATGGCCGCTGGCGTGATCCTGGGCTCGCCCACCCTGCGGTTACGTGGGGACTACCTCGCGATCGTGACGCTCGGATTCGGCGAGATCATCCGCTTGACGGCCCGGAACACGCCATCCCTCGGCGGTCCCCGAGGGATCGCGGGCATCCCGCACCCGCCCGACATTGGGCCGCTCGAGTTCGGGGTTCTCGACTCGAGGCCGTACTACTGGCTGCTGCTCTCCTTCATCATTCTGGTCATCTTCTTCGTCCGGCGCCTCGAGCGCAGCCGGGTCGGCCGCGCGTGGACCGCGATCCGTGAGGATGAAGACGCCGCGGAGCTGATGGGGGTACCGACCTTCCGGTTCAAGCTGTGGGCGTTCGCGATGGGGGCGGGGATCGGGGGGATGGGCGGCACGATCTTTGCCTCAAAGGTCATCGCGATTACACCCGACAACTTCACGCTGATCCTCTCGATCCTCCTCGCGTCCGCGGTCGTGCTCGGCGGCTCGGGCAACATGGTGGGTGTCATCGTCGGCGCGATAGTGATCGGCTACCTCCCCGAACGATTCAGGGAGTTCCAAGAGCTGCGCGTCCTGATCTTCGGGGCGGCGCTCGTCGCGATGATGGTGTTCCGGCCGCAGGGGTTGATCCCCAGCCGGCGCCGCTCGGCGGAGCTGTCTCACGCGCCGCCCGGTGCGATGGGAGCGCTCGGCGCGGAGACGGAGGCAGATCTTGCCACCTCGGAGGTGGGCGGTCGCCATGACTGAGGGAACTCCGCTGCTCGAGCTGGTGGGTGTGACCATGCGGTTCGGCGGCGTGACCGCGCTGTCCGGGGTCGACCTCGCGATCGGCGAGGGCGAGATCCTCGCGCTGATCGGGCCCAATGGTGCCGGAAAGACCACGGTGTTCAACGTCGTCACCGGCGTGTTCTCACCGACTAGCGGCCAAGTCCGCTTCAATGGCCAATCGATCCTCGGCCGCAAGCGGTACCAGATCGCGAAGAACGGCATCGCACGAACGTTCCAGAATATCCGTCTTTTTCCGGATATGTCCGCGCTGGAGAACGTGATGGTCGGCGCTGACGCCCGGAGCAGGACGAGCGTGCCCGGCGCGCTGCTCGGCCTCAGGCGCTCCCACCGGGAAGAGAAGGCGAGCCGGGAGCTGGCCATGGAGCTATTGCGCTTCATGGGGATCGAGCACCGCGCCGAGGAGGCCGCGAGGAACCTCCCGTATGGCGACCAACGACGGCTCGAGCTCGCGCGGGCGATGGCTACCAAGCCACGGCTGCTCCTGCTGGACGAGCCGGCGGCCGGTTTCAACCCGGCTGAGAAGCAGCAGCTGGCGGACCTGATCGTCCGCATCCGAGACGACGGCTATACCGTGTTCCTCATCGAACACGACATGAGCCTGGTCATGGGGATCTCGGATCGCGTCTCGGTGCTCGACTTCGGTGAGAAGATCGCCGAAGGGCCGCCGCGCGAAATTCAACGAGATCCCCGCGTGATCGAGGCGTACCTGGGAGCGGCGGCCGATGCTTCTTGAGCTTGACGAGGTCACTGTCCACTACGGCAAGATCCAGGCGCTCAAGGGAGCGACGCTCGAGGTAGGCGAGGGTGAGGTCGTCACTCTGATCGGTGGCAACGGGGCTGGCAAGACGACCACGTTGCGGACGATCTCGGGCATCCGCCCGTTGACTTCTGGCACGATCAGCTTCCGCGGCGAGGACATCAGCCGGGTCCCCGCGTACCGCCGCGTCGAGATGGGCATCTCACAGGCGCCTGAGGGCCGGCGGATCTTCCCGGGCATGTCGGTCCGGGAGAACCTCGAGATGGGAGCGTATGCCCGGCGTCGGGTCACGAAGCGGGAGGACTTCGATCGCGTCTACCAGCTGTTCCCCCGCCTCGCCGAACGCCGGGACCAGCCGGGCGGCACGTTGTCCGGTGGCGAGCAGCAGATGCTCGCGATCGGCCGGGGGCTGATGGCGCGCCCGCGCCTCCTGCTGCTCGACGAGCCGTCGATGGGACTCGCGCCCAAGCTCGTCGAGCAGATCTTCGCGATCATCTCCGAGATCAACGCCCAGGGAACGACGATCTTGCTGGTCGAGCAGAACGCCGCGATGGCGCTGCAGCACGCTCAACGCGCCTACGTGCTGGAGAGCGGGACGATCGTCAAGAGCGACACCGCCTCACAGCTCCTCGACGACGAGTCCGTGAGGGCTGCGTACCTGGGGACGGGCTCAGGCGGCTTGTGACGGGCGCGGCGCGTTACGCGGGCGTGCCCGGACGCGTCGACAGCGTCCAGGCCCTCCTCTCCAGCTACTGCTGGGTGCCCCAAGGGTTGTCGATCACGAACAGCCAGCTGCCGTCTGGCTGCTGGCGCAGGACGTCGGAGGCTCTACCGCTCATCGCCGGTGCTCCCGTCTGGCGCGGTCCCCTCCAGCGTCCAGTTGGAGTTGACCAGCGCGAGGCCTTGAGCCTCGAAGATGCTGCGCACCTCGAGGTCGAACGCCGGCTTGACGGCGAGAAAGCTCTGCAGCGCGATGCGGATCGCTTCGATACCGGTCACCGGCTGCCCTGGCTGCGCGACAAGGGTCGCCCCAGGCTCGTACAGGGCGATGAGCGCATCGATGTCGACCTCGTTGAACGCCGCCGATACCTGGCCGAGCAGCTCTTTGGGACTGTGTGCGCCCATTGTGATGACCTCCTTGTCTAAACCGCCGTGACTCCCGCAGCGTACGTCCCGGCCGGCACCAGAGCTCCTGACATAGTGCGATAATTCGTGCGGCCACTCATTGGGGTTGCGC
>JBOGED010000182.1:0-2181 GCA_050743625.1 Egibacteraceae bacterium
GGTCATAGCGCGGCGCCACACGGTCGAACATCTGCTGGACGAGCGAGACGTCTTTCGCGGCCGTCGGGCGCGGATCGGGAAGGTCAGGCACCCATAATCCTTACAAACCGTCCATATGGCCATATCGAGACCGTACGGCGCACCATACCCTCCGGTGCAAATACTCACAGAGGGGACAAGATGCGTCGCTCACCTAAGATGTTCCTCCGCGCCGCGATAAGCCTGGGCGCGATCACCATGTTCTCGCTTGGCACCGCGGGGGCAGCGCTCGCCGCGGACGAGTTTACCGTCGTCACGAAGACCGTTACGTCCGAGGATATCGACGTTGACGACGACGGAGAGTTCAGCGTCGGCGATCAGTCCATCTTCAGCGATGACATCGTGAAGAAGGACGACCAAAAGAAGGACGGGAAGAAGGACGAGGAGGAGAAGGACGAGGAGATCGGCACGTCCGGCGGCGTGTGCATCGCCACCAGAGTAGACAGCGATGACGACTTCGAGTTTGAGTGCATCGTGACCTACGAGCTCCCCGCGGGCCAGATCACCACCCAGTCGCTCCTCGACCAGGACGACTTCGACGAGGGAGAGTTCACGGCAGCCATCACCGGTGGTACCGGTATCTACAAGGACGCGAGCGGCGAGGCGTTGATCAAGGTGACCGACGACGGGTCCGAGGTGACGTTCCGCGTTGACCTGAACGAAGACTAGCTCTACGGACCCCTGGCCCGGGCTCGCCGCCACTTGGCGCTGAGCTCGGGCCTTTGTCGTGCGAGCATTTGCTCATAGAGTATGTGGTCGTGCGGTACCGGGTCGATGAGCTCGCCTCGCGCTGTGGCGTCAGCGTGGACACCTTGCGTTTCTATCAGGCCAAGGGGCTGCTGCCGCGTCCCGCCCGTGACGGGCGGATCGTGTGGTACGGCGATGAGCACGTCGGGCGGCTCGAGCGCATCCGCGACCTGAAGGCGCGCGGCTTCACCCTCGCGATGATCGCCCGCCTTCTGGTGGGTGAGTTGGACGCGGGAGAGGAGGCGCTGGCGGGAGCGCTCGCCGGGCCCTTGCCCGGCGAGGACCTCGCGCCGGTCGAGGCGCTGAGCCTGTCCGACCTCGCCGAGCGGACCGGCATGTCGCTGGTGGTCTTGGAGGCCGCCGAGCGGGAAGGGCTGCTCATCCCCCGAGCAGACGGCGACCAGCCGTACACGAGCGCCGACGTGGATGCCGTCCGCGCGGGTTTCGCCCTTCTGGCGGCCGGCGTCCCGCTGAGCGAGCTGCTGGCGCTCGCTCGCCGCCAGGACGAGGCGATGCGCGTGATCGCCGAGCACGCCGTCGACCTGTTCGCCCGGTACGTCCGCGACCCGATCCGCGCCTGTGCGGCGTCGGACGAGGAGGCCTCACGGCAGATGGTCGAGGCGCTCCACGAGATGCTGCCGGCCGCCGGCGCCGTCGTCGCCCACCACTTCCGCCGGCGCCTCCTCGCCGCCGCCCGCGCCCGGATCGAACAGGACTCCGGGCGATGAGCGTGCAAGCGCGGGCGATTACGGCGCGGACGGTGGAGGTGGCCGACCCGGGCGATCTCGTGACTCGCCTGCCGGATACCGGCGGGTTCGCGTGGGTGCGCGAGGGCCAGGGCCTGATCGCTTGGGGTGAGGTCGCGCGCGTCGACGTCGGGACCGGCCAGGGCCGGTTCGCCCGGGCGTCCGCGGTCTTGTCCCGGATCCTCGCAGGTGTTCGCGTCGAGGACGAGGTCGGGCTGGCGGGCACTGGTCCAGTGGCGTTCGGCAGCTTCACGTTCGATCCCGCCCGCCAGGGATCGGTGCTGGTCGTGCCGCGGGTCGTGCTGGGCCGGCGGGACGGTCGGGCATGGCTGACGGTCCTCGGCGGGGACTCGGCCGCGCTCGGTCCCGTGCAAGCGCTGGCGGCGACGGGCCGGATCCGCTACGCCGGGACGTCGCTGTCTGAGCTGCGCTGGATGGAGGCGGTCGACAACGCCGTCCGCGCGATCCGCCGGGGTGATCTGAAAAAGGTCGTGCTCGCGCGGGACGTCCAGGTCTGGTGCGAGCAGGCGCTGGACCCCCGCGTCCTCGTGCACCGGCTGACCGAGCGGTTCCCCCAGTGCTTCGCGTTCGCGTGCGCGGGCCTGGTCGGCGCCACGCCCGAGCTGCTGGTCCGCCGCCTCGGTGACCG
>JBOGED010000183.1:0-9022 GCA_050743625.1 Egibacteraceae bacterium
CGCTAGCCGGGCGTTCCGCACATGGTGGCTGTAGGTGTTTCCGCCTTCCCAGACACGAAAGGCGGCGTGGAGCTATCGATTATCGCCCGAGCGAGAGCCCGTTGACTCCTGTCTCCCGTTTTCCCGCGTGGACGCGGGAAAACCAACTCCTTCGGCAGGCGCCTGACGTTGAGCGCCAGGTTTCCCGCGCTGCGCGGGAAACCGTGTTCGGTGGCGGGCGCTCGCGGAGCGCGCCTGGAGTCTTGCGCGTACGCGCAAAAGCGGGGGCCGAAGGACGTTGTGGCTCCCTCGGCAGGCCGTTGGCCTGTCCTTTTCTGGGCGCCGACGAGATTGTTGCCACCCCGCCCGTGCCGGCTTTTCCTGCACTGTGCAGAGTTAGTCCGGTATACCGAGCAACTGGCGCACAGTACCTCGAAGTGCTCCACCCGACTGGGCTATTTCGCCCAAAAGGGGGCCGCACACCGTGGCCACGTCGGCGATTCCTCCAGGCGCCTCGGGAGCATCCGAGCATCTGAGCGGTGGAGCTAAGAGAGCTTCAAGCTCGTGAACGGAGCTTATGCCAACGAGCTATCCCCTCGTATCACCCCGGCTGACCTCGCTGCGGCTGATCCTCGTATTACGAAGCAGGTGGAGTGGCACTTTCGACAGCAGAACATCAGCGGAGGAAAGTTCAGCCATTATAAGCCCGCCGCATACTTTTTGCGTGAGCAAATCGCGTTGCTTCCGCATCTCGCCGGCCCTACCCTTGACCACATTGAGGAGCTATTCAAGCGTATCAACGCACTCCTTCCGTAAAAGAGGCAAGCGCTTCATATTCTGCTCATACAACTCCCATGCATATCACAGCGATTCCGCTTCCTCCTCCCCCTCCCCTCCTCCAACACCATCACCACATCCCGCAGCAGCATGACAGCGAACTCTCGGTTGGCTGCTCACAAAGGGTCAGGGCCTTGGTGACGAGTGTGAGAGCTTCGTCTGCGGGGTCTGTTGCCGCAGGATGAGCCATTACTTCACCAACTCCCGCCGGATCGCCTCAAGCAGTTCCTTACGGTTGCTGGTATAGGCCACCTCCAGTCTGACTTGCATGGCCCAGCTGTGAATCTGTTCCTCACTGAGAAGGTCAAGTGCCGCCAGGATACGGGCGACTTCGTTACGGCGACGTTGCTCACTCCATTGCTGGAGTTCGGTGAGGTCAGGCAAAGGTACGTTGGACAAAGATTCACCACCGCCTCCTACGGCACATGTCCCACTGACGTTGCTTCCATGTATTCAAGTTGTTGAGGAGCGTGCGACATGTTGTGTAGAGAAAGGAAAGGACGGCCGGGAGTCTGAGGACGCTCTGGCTTGGGGGCATAGCCAAAGCATCCCTGGGAAGGAAGGACTCCCGACCGTCGGCCTGGACACTTTTAGGTGCTTTGGTTGACAGAGCTAACATGCCTGCTCCCGCTGTGTTCGGCTTGTTGCCTTGATCACCCATCATCTCCCCGTTGACATACCCGCCGATCCAGGATCACTAGATCGACGGGTTTTATTCCCTTCCCATGCACACGGGTGCGTGCATGGGAAGAAAGACTGGCAGGATATACAAACAGAAGCGAGGGGGTGCTGGGGATCAACACAAGCAGGAGGGATACCTAAACCCCTGACCAATACAATTCATGACGTTTGGTTGGATGTACCCTAATCCCCTTGGCCCAAGGGGTGAAGGGGGTCTCTGCCTGGGGGTTTCACGCCCCCTCCCAAGGGGGTTCGACGACCCCTTGCGCACCCCCTGGCCAGTGCCTGTATGGTCTGACCCCGGCGGAAGACCGAGGTGGTTCGTACGATGTGATGAGAATGTCTGAGACAGACCGATACGGGGGAACGTAAGGATGCCACTGAAGCCACGAGACCAGTGGGTACCGAACCCAAAGCTCCAGGCTGCTCGGGAACGGGTTTACGGCCGCAAAAGCCGTACCCCCTTTGCCAATGCGGTCAAGCGGCGCTGTGAGGAGCGGCTCGGCGGGTACTGCGGCGTGGATCACCGCAAGATACGGCGATGGGAAGAGGGGGCGTGCGCCCCCGATCCCAACCACCAGGAGGTGATCTGCGACCTCTTTGACGTGCCGTGGGAGGAGCGGGAGGAGTTGGGGTTCGGCGTGCCAGCGAGCCACGATCCGTCCGGCAACGGCCATGCTTTAGAGGTGGATACCGCCACGGCGGTGAGCGCTGAGCCGGCACTGGACGAACCCGCTTCTACACCTGGGACAGGAATCATCCTAGTCAACGGGCAGCATGCGGTGTGCGATGAGCGGGTTGGGACGGCAGGCTTGGCTGGTAACGGACGGCCGCAGCAGGAGGGCAGCGCAGCGAAGCGGCGTGACTTCATGCGGCTGGTCAAGGTGTTCGCCTGCACACCCGTACCACTCGACGCCCTAGAGCGGTTCGCGGCCTACTGTGAACGGCCACGGGCAATCGATGAGGCACTGGTTCGCGATGTCGAGCGATTGACAGGATCAGTCGGGGCCGCTTATGACACTACCGCACCTCGACGCCTGCTGGTGCCAACGCGGCTGCTCTTGAAGCGAACGACGCGGTTGCTTGCGGGATCTATGCATCCAGTCCAACGACTGCGGTTGCTGTGTTGTGCCAGCGAAGCAGCACTGGTTGTCGGTTACCTGCGGTTCAGCTTGGGTGAGCGGATAGATGCTCGGGCCTACTTTCTGCTCACTGAGGACTTAGCAGTGGAAGCGTCAGATGGGGTCGTCCAGGCCAGGGCGCTCGGCGCGTTGAGCACCCTGCACTCAACAACGTACCAGGGTGGTATTACTGCCAAGGCGCTCCAACTGGCTGAACAGGCTAATGCGATCTTGCCCCAGCATGCGCCAGTCGGCGTTTCCGCATGGTTGGCCATCCGAGAAGCTGTTGAGCGTGCGGCCTCGCGGGATGCGGATGGGTATGGAAGACTGACGGAACAAGCTGAGATAGCTCAATCCCATAGGCAAGACGAGCTGGGCATGTTTAATTGGTGGAATGAGGGATTCCTGAACGGTCATAATGGGACGTGTCTGTGGCTTCTCAACCAGCCAGCTGCCGCGGAGCCAGTTTTACTGGATGGGCTTAAGCATTCCTCTGTCGCCCGGCCACGGGCTCGGATAGCGAGCGACTTGGCTGGAGTATACGCGGCACAAGACGCTCCAGAGGCAGCATGCAGTATGGGCATGGAGGCAATCGGCTGTGTTCTTGAGGTTCGGTACGTTCTTGGTTTGCAGAGGCTCCTAGTGGTACGGGAAGGATTCCCGGATGACTGGGCGGACTTCTCATTCGTGCAAGAGTTTGATGAGGCGTTGCGGGCGGCAGTAAGGAGGATTGGGGGGTAGGATGAGATCTTCCATTCCCAAGTATCGGTGATGAATCGATGGCGCGCGTTCGTACTCGTGCACGGCGGCTACCAGCGAGCGGCGCCAGTTGCGACGCTCTAAAGGAGCACGAATATGGCGACACCGCAGGACCCGACCAACCTGATAGAGACGAGCGCCCGCAAACGAGCCGTCATCTATCTGCGCGTCTCGACCGCCCGGCAGGCCGAAACCGACGTCGATCCCGAGGGATACTCCATACCCTCACAACGAACAGCCTGCGAGCGCCGCGCCGAAAGCCTGGACGCAGACATCGTTGACGAGTACGTCGACCGGGGAGAATCCAGGACTCCTGACCCGGAAGGATGGAATGTCCTGGCAGGCAAGGTGAAGCCCGCCCTTCTGACCGTTTTATACGTTATTTCCTGCGGAGCCCCACGCGGTTCGCCGAACCGCGCCTCACGCGGGCGTTGGGATCTGGGCGTGGCCACAACTTTCCTCCGCATTCGGAGGAAAACCGTGGTCGAACGGATCGGCCACGTTGCCGACCCGCAACTTTCCTCCGCCTAAGGAGGAAAGTTGCGGACCGCGTCAATTCGCGGCAACCCACACGCCAGCCCCAGCAGCACTGCAACCGCAGCCTGGGGAGACACCGCATCAAATATCGCATCATGTCAGGAGGTCTGGATTCAGCCAAGACCGCTGACCGACCCGCACTCCAAGCCATGCTCCGCCGGGTATACGAACAACGGGACGTCGACTACGTCATCGTCTACTCAGTGGATCGCTTCGCCCGCAACCGCCGCGACGATGCCAACATCCTCTTCGAGCTACGCGCCGCAGGCGCTCAACTGATCTCAGTCAAAGAAAACATCGACAGCACTCCGGCCGGACAGCTCCTACACGCCATCATGGCCGGTATCTCGGAGTGGTACCGCAACAACCTGGCCAGCGAAGTAGCCCGCGGCATGGCCCAGAAAGCTCAGAACGGCGGCACCAACGGCTGGGCACCCGTGGGCTACTTGAACAACGGAGAAGAGATCGAGGGCCGCAAGATCCGCACGGTCACCATTGATCCTGTCCGCGGCCCCCTCGTTCGCTACGCCTTCGAGGCCTACGCCACCGGGAAGTACAGCCTGCGTCAACTGCTGGAAGAGCTGACAGACCTGGGTCTGACGAACCGCCCGATGCCGAGCAAGCCGGAACGACCACTACAGCTGTCCAAGCTCAACTGGCTGCTCCGCAACCCCTACTACATGGGCATCGTGACCTACAAGGGTGCGCAGTACCAGGGTCGGCATGAACCGTTGGTGACACCGCAACTGTTCGAGCAAGTCCAGGCCATGCTCGACGCTCGCGGGCGGGCTGGCGAGAAACGACGCATCCATCACCACTACCTCAAAGGCACCGTCTACTGCGGCTACTGCGCCAGCCGGCTCTGTTTCAACCTGGCCAAAGGCCGCCACGGCGGTCTCTATCCCTACTTCTTCTGCTTGGGCCGTCACCGCGGCAACGGTTGCGACCTGCCCTAGCTGCCGATCACCCAGGCCGCAGAGCGGGTCGCCGGAGCCTACAGCCAAGTCAGACTAACGCCTCTCGAGGTCAAACAGCTGCGGGAGCGACTGCTCCAGCAGCTGCAACGCGAACAGGAGGAGGGTGCCGAGCAGGTCCAACGCCAGCAAGCTCGAATCTCACCAAGCTGGAGCGGGAACGGCGCAGAGTCGCCGACCTGGCGCTCAGCGGGGCTGTCCCTGAGGACATCGCGGCTGAACGACAGGAGCGCATCCGCAAGCAACTCGCCAATGCCCACGAAGTACTGGCGACCTACGAGGTCGACCAGGCCGATTTCAAGACCACGCTGGAGAAGGCGCTCGACTTGGTGGAGAACTGCCAGGCCGCCTACCAGGCCGCCACTGACGACCTCCGTCGCGATTGGAACCAGTTCGCCTTCGTCAGGGTAAGCATCGTGATCGACGGCCCACCCCACGTCGAACTGACCCCGACCGTCGAGACGCTCGTCCGCGAGGGACGCAGAACATACCGGCGAGACGCAGCGACCCCTGACCATCCCCAGGAGGACGATCAGGGGTCACCGGAACTGGTTCTGGCTGGCGGGGGTTCGTACTACGACCCCCTGGTGGGCGCTGAGGGACTCGAACCCCCGGCCTCTGCGTTGTAAGCGCAGCGCTCTCGCCAGCTGAGCTAAGCGCCCGTGGAGCCGTAGGGTACCCAGACTTCCCGCAGCTGGCTTCGAGTCACGCGACCCTGTTGCCTCGGGGGTCTTCGTCAGGGCGTGGGAGGAAACTGCCTGCTAAGCGATCGGGAACGGCGGGTGAAGCGCCTTATGCGTCTTTTTACATTCTCACTTTTGCACAGCTGTGCAGCATCATGACAATCTACACGGCTATCGTGTGAGACTGACGCCATGGGCCAAGGAGGCAGGGGGATGGATATGGCTTTGTTCACCAAAGGTCGGGGAGTACTCCTTTTCGGCCTGCTGGTCACGTCGCTGACGTTCGTTGCCGCGTGTACCGGTCGCGGCTCGAACGAGCCCACGGAGACCAGTGGCGACACGACCCCAGGCGTGGATACCGCCGCCCCGGCCGCCCCGGGAACCGAGAACGTCACCGAGGGTCTCGCGGGTGGCGCGCTCGACGACACCTTCCCGGCCTCCGAGGCTCCCACCGCCCAGCCTGATTTCGGGGCTCCCACGGTGACGCCTGAGACGACAACGCCAGCGCCCAACTCTGGGGTGGTCTTGGACCCCACTGGCGGCACGCTGGACAATGGCGCCGCCCCGGCCGGGGGTACGAGCACGGGCGCTGGCGGGACCGCGCAGGCAGTGGACGCGCCGCTCTTCGTTCTTGGCGTGTTGGTCGCGGCGGGGGGAATGATCGTGCTGGCTCGTCGCCGGCTGGTACAGGGCTCCCACTCCGAGTAGTGCGCTACCGCGGGCGGCATACCGCCGCCGGATCGCGCCGTAGGGCTGTACGGTGCGCGTACCGGCGGCGGTTGAACACCTGGGGGAACATCACCCTGTCGCTCGGCATCATGCTGATGTTCGTGGCGCTTCCCCCAATCGTGGCGGGCGTGCGGGCGGCGACGAGCTTCGCGCTCATGGCAAACCCCCAATCGCGCGCGTCCCACTCCACCGTACTTACCCCGCCGTCATTGGTGGGACGACCGCACGACGTCCAGCTTGCCGAGCCACGGCGGGTGATCATCCCGAAGATCCACGTCCAAGCCGACGTCGTACCCCTTGGCTTGGAGCGGGACGGGAGTCTTCAGGTTCCCGAGGACTTCTCCGCCAGCGGGTGGTACGTGGACGGCCCGGAGCCCGGGGAGCCCGGCGCCGCCGTGATCGTCGGCCACGTCGACAGCTACGACGGGCCCGCGGTCTTTTACGGTTTGGACAAGTTGACGCGTGGCGACGAGGTCCTCGTTGAGGCGGCCGACGGTACCGCTTCCGCCTTCGTCGTCGACCGCGTCGAGCAACACGCGAAGGCGGAGTTCCCGACGGACGAGGTCTACGGTAATACCGAGAGACCGACCTTGCGGTTGATCACCTGCGGGGGAGCATTCGACCGTTTCGAGGGCAGTTACCGCGACAATGTGGTTGTGTTCGCCCAACTCGCCTCATAACTCGCGAGAGGGCAGATCCCGGATACGCGTTCCCTCACTCCGCGACGTAGAGTTGGCTTCCAGCCTTCTGGAACTCGACGGCCTTGGATCGCATGCCGGCTGCAAGCGCCGCGGTGTCGTCCAGGCCGTGGGCGGCGGCGTAATCGCGGACGTCCTGGGTGATGCGCATGGAGCAGAACTTCGGGCCACACATGGAACAGAAGTGCGCCTTCTTCGCCGCGGGCGCCGGCAGCGTGGCATCGTGGAACGCGCGGGCGGTCTCAGGATCCAGGGAAAGGTTGAACTGGTCCTCCCAACGGAACTCGAACCGCGCCTTCGACAGCGCGTCGTCCCATGCCTGTGCCCCAGGGTGGCCTTTCGCCACGTCGGCGGCATGCGCCGCGATCTTGTAGGCGATCAGGCCGTCCTTGACGTCTTTGAGGTCGGGCAGCCCCAGGTGCTCCTTCGGCGTCACGTAGCAGAGCATCGCGGTGCCGGCCATGCCGATGACCGCGGCGCCGATCGCCGACGTGATGTGGTCGTAGCCTGGCGCGACGTCGGTGACCAGGGGGCCGAGGGTGTAGAAGGGGGCCTCATGGCAGACCTCGATCTGCCGCGTCACGTTCTCGACGACGCGGTTGAGCGGCACATGGCCAGGCCCCTCGATCATCACCTGGACGTCGTGCTCCCAGGCGATACGTGTCAGCTCCCCGAGGGTCTCAAGCTCGCAGAACTGAGCGGCGTCGTTCGCGTCCGCGACGCTTCCGGGCCGCAGCCCGTCGCCCAGCGAGAACGCGACATCGTACGCGGCCATGATCTCGCAGATCTCACGAAAACGGGTGTAGAGAAAGCTCTCCTTGTGATGCGCCAGGCACCACGCGGCCATGATGGACCCGCCGCGCGAGACGATGCCCGTGACACGCTTCGCCGTCAGCGGGATGTAGCGCAACAGCACCCCCGCATGGATAGTGAAGTAGTCGACGCCTTGCTCGGCCTGCTCGACGAGTGTGTCGCGGTACAGCTCCCATTCCAGCGCTTCTGGTACGCCGTCGACCTTCTCGAGCGCCTGGTAGATCGGCACGGTCCCGATCGGCACCGCGGCGTTGCGGATGATCCACTCGCGGGTCGCGTGGATATCCGCGCCGGTCGACAGGTCCATGACCGTATCCGCGCCCCAGCGGGTCGCCCAGACAAGCTTTTCGACCTCTTCGGCGATCGACGATGTCACGGCGGAGTTCCCGATGTTCGCGTTGACCTTGGTCAAGAAGTTGCGACCGATGACCATCGGCTCCGATTCCGGATGGTTCACGTTGCTCGGCAGGATGGCTCGACCACGCGCGATCTCGTCGCGGACGTACTCCGCGGTGACGTCTTCGCGCACCGCGACGAACTCCATCTCGGGGGTGACCTCTCCCCGACGGGCGTAGTGTAGCTGGGTGACCGTGCGGCCCGACCGCGCGCGCAGGATCGGGCGACCGACGCCTGGGCCCCCAGGAGCTGGGGAGGAGAGCCTCGACGCTGTCGACGCGTCGGGTCCGGACAGCCGGCTCGGGTACGGGTCGCCGGCACGATGAGTCTCGACGTCACCCCGGCCGTTGATCCACGGTGACCGCAGCGGGGGAAGCCCGACGCTCAGGTCCACCTCGACCGCGGGATCCCCGTGGGGACCGGACGTGTCGTACAAGCGGACCGGCGGATTTTGCTCGGCGCCATGTTCGGTGGGGGTAGGCGCGAGCGTGACCTCCCGGAACGGCACCCGTAGGCCTGGCAGGGGGCCGTGCTCGTACACCCTGCCCGTCGCGGGTCGCAGCGTGAGCGGCTCCATCGTCTCTCCCTCCGCCGGAATGACGCCGGATCAGGTTCAGTCGGTCGGCGGTCAGGTAACCGCCCTCTCAGCCCGGTGTGCCCGGGCTCCCGTGGACGTGGCTCACCCTACGCCAGGTGAGGGCGCATGAACACCCCCGGCCAGCTATCCCGAGACTGAGCTCAGCTCGGCCATCAGGTCTTCGATCAGCCCGATTACCGGGGCACCGGCTCCGGCCGGGTCTGGCGGCGTGTCCTCC
>JBOGED010000184.1:0-7893 GCA_050743625.1 Egibacteraceae bacterium
CGCGGCCGGGGACGTCGCCTGATGGACTGGCGATTCGACGCCGCATGCCTGGACGCCGACCCCGAGCTATTCTTCCCGATCGGCACGACCGGTCTGGCGCTCGACCAGATCGCCCGCGCGAAACAGATATGCGCCGGCTGCCAGGTCCGCGCCCGCTGCTTGGAGTGGGCGTTAGAGACCGGCCAGGACGCCGGGGTGTGGGGCGGGTGTGACGAGGAAGAGCGGCGCACGCTGCGCCGCTCCCGCCAACACCGACGTCGGGTGCGAGGCCCGGGCGTCGGACCCGGGCCAGACGTGGGGAGCGGCGGATGAGCCCCACGGGCTAGTACGAAAACCCGAGATCCGGATAGTCGAACAAACGCAACGAACCCGGCGTTGACCGTCGTCGCGCCCAAGATCCGTTACGCGCCTTGGAAAAACATGGGATAAAACCGGGGCCAATAATCTAGAATGGCGGTTCTGAAGAGGGCTTTTAGATGGAGCCTTGGGGACAATGGCGCGGACATATGAGCAGACACACCCGTGGATCGACTTCCGGTTCGACCCGCGTCGGCTTTCCCCCCTGACGTGGAAGCTGTTGGGCGAGGCGGAATCGAAGTGTCAGCACGTGGCGGGCGTGCCCCTGCGCCCGGAGGTCGCCAAGCAGCTCCACACGATCTACCTGAGCAAGGGCATCCACGCGACGACCAGCATCGAAGGCAACACGCTGTCCGAGCAGCAGGTACTCGCCAGGATCGAGGGCCGTCTTCAGCTGCCGAAGTCCCGGGAGTACCTGGGTCGAGAGGTCGACAACATCCTCGAGGCTTGCAACGGGATCGTCCACGATGTCGTGAGCCGTCGCCCACTGCAGCTGACTCCCGACCGCGTCAACGAGTTCAACCGGACGGTGCTGGAGGACCTCGAGGTCGAAGAGGGAGTCATCCCGGGCGTCGTGCGTAGCCACAGTGTTGGTGTCGCGCGTTACCTCGGTGCCCCACCCGAGGACTGCGAGTATCTCCTCGCGCGGCTTTGTGAATGGCTGGGCGGGCCCGACTTCGATCCGCAATCGTCGGAAGAGGCGTTTACCGCCGCGCTACTGAAGGCAGTTCTCGCGCACCTGTACATCGCGTGGATCCACCCTTACGGCGACGGGAACGGGCGCACCGCCCGGCTTATCGAGTTCCAGCTCCTGGTACAGGCGGGCGTGCCGCTCCCCGCCGCGCACCTGCTCAGCGACCACTACAACACCACGCGCAGTCGCTATTACCACGAGCTGGATAAGACGAGCAAACCGCCTTTCCCCGTTCACCGCTTCGTTCACTACGCGCTTGAGGGGTTTGTCGACGAGCTCCGCCAACAGCTGCATGTGATCCGTGAGCACCAGATGGACGTCACCTGGGAGAACTACGTACACGAGATATTCCGCGACCAGGAGACCAAGGCGCGTATGCGTCAAAAGCATCTCGCTCTCGACCTGCCGAAAGCCGAGGTGGTTCCCGCGGCGCAGGTCCCGCTCCTCAGCCCTCGTTTGGCCGCCGAGTACGCGGGCAAGGGAAGCAAAACCGTGACACGGGACATCAACGCCCTGCAAACGATGAACCTCATCAGGCGAGCCCCCGACGGCATCATCGCCAACCGCGAGCTCATCATGGCCTTCCTGCCGTTGAAGGCGGAGGAGTAGCGCCGCGCCTCCCGTCTACCCCTGCCCTGAACATGAACGTGCTACTGGAAGCATGAGCCTGACGACGCTGTGATAACGGAAGCCGCATTTGTCGCAGGTGACGGAAGGGCCATAAACCGGGGGATAGTCGCGGAGTTGGAACCGTCCGGGTCGGTGCAGGAGCGTTCGCGCGAGGCGATCCGCGCCTTGGTGCGGGTCCGGGATGCCTGGCTCGGGGATGCGACGGCCACGGGGATGGTCGCGGCACTGGTTGCCGCCGCTCTCGTGCCAATCGTGACATCGCCACAGCCGGCGACAGCGCTCGTCGCCCTGCTTGGAGCTGCGGGCGGTGGTTACATCAGCGACTTTCTCAAGGACGTGAACCGGCGCTTACGCGGGAAGGACGGCGTTCCGAAGCCTGAGGGAGAGGAGCTGCGGTCAGCGCTGGAGCGTGAGTTGCTGGCCGCCCTGCGAAGGCAGGACCAGCGCGCGACCGGGCTGTGGGAGGACGCGGGAGCCTTGTTAGAGTCTGTGCAGGGGGCGCGGGCGGCGTTGGAGGCGGCTCCCGCTGACGTTCAGGTGGCGCTGACCGAGGCGTTCACCGAGCTTGGCGGCTCGTTCGGTGCGTTCGGGTGGATGCTGGACGAGGTTGGCCACACGGTGCACGTGATCGAGCGTGAGCAGGCCCGCCAGGGCGCGGAGCAGCGCCATCAGGGCGAGCAATTGCGTGGTATCCGGATACAGCAGAACGTGATGTTGCGGCGCCTCGAAACCCGAAGGGCGATTGCGCTGGCGACCCCCGCGTCCACGGAGGACGAGGAGCAGCGCCCTTACATGGGATTGGCGACGTTCGAGGCTGAGGACGAGCAGTGGTTCTTCGGACGCGAGCGGCTGGTCGCCGAGCTGGTCGTGCGCCTGTCCGAGATACCGTTCCTGGCGCTGGTCGGCCCGTCGGGCAGTGGCAAGTCTTCGGTGCTGCGCGCCGGGCTGCTGCCCGCCGTCCGTGACGGTGCACTCCCCGACGCGGATGTGTGGACCACGATCGTGCTTACCCCCGGCCCGCACCCGCTGGAGGAGCTGGCCGCTCAGCTCGGTGAGGAGTGCGGGGTGGCCGCCAACGGGCTGCTCGACGGCTGGCAGGCCAAGCCGGCCTGGTTGCGGCTGGCGATCCGCCAGGCGCTGGTGGGCGCGCCCGCCGGGGCGCGATTGTTGCTGCTGGTCGACCAGTTCGAGGAGACCTTCACGCTATGCCGCGACGGCGGCGAGCGGCGGGGGTTCATCCACGCGCTGGCCGCGTTGGCCGGCGAGGTGGACGGTCAGGCGATCGTGGTGCTCGGCATCCGCGCGGATTTCTATGCTCGCTGCGCCGAGCATCCCGAGCTGATCGAGGCCATCCAGGACCGCCAGCTGTTGGTCGGCCCGATGACCGCCGCGGAGACGCGGGAGGCGATCGAGGGACCGGCGGCGCGGGCGGGGCTGACGCTGGAGCCGGGCCTGGTCGCCACGGTGGTGGCCGATCTCGGCGACGAGCCGGGGTCCTTGCCGCTGTTGTCGCACGCGTTGTTCGCGACCTGGCAACGCCGGCAAGGCGACCTGCTGACGATCGAGGGCTACCAGGATGCGGGTGGGGTGCGTAAGGCGATCGGTCAGACCGCTCAGGCCGTCTACGACCGCCTTGACCCGGCGCAGCAGCGCATCGCCAAGGACATGTTCCTGCGCCTGACGGCGCTGGGTGAGGGCACCGAGGACACCCGCCGCCGCGCGAACCGGGCCGAGCTGCTCGACGGCCGGGACCCTCAGACCGTCGCGCTGGCCCTGGACCGGCTGACCGAGGCGCGCCTGGTCACCCTCGACGACGACACCGTCCAGGTCGCCCACGAGGCCCTGATCCGCGAATGGCCGACCCTGCGCGGCTGGCTGACCGAGGACCGCGAGGGCCTGCGCACCCACCGCCGCCTCACCGACGCCGCCACCGACTGGCAGGCGCTGGCCCGCGACCCCGGCGCCCTCTACCGCGGCGCCCGCCTGGTCGCCGCCCGCGAGTGGGCCGCGGGCCATGAGGAGCGTTTGAACGAGTTGGAGCGCGCGTTCCTGGCCGCGAGCAGTGACCGGGAGCGGGACGAGCTGGCAACGGCCCGGCGCCGTAACCGCTGGCTGCGCGCATTGGCCGGGATGCTCGCGGTGCTGCTGGCGCTGGTGGGGACGGTCAGCGTGGTGGCGGTGCAGAGGGGGCAGGTCGCTCAGGAGCAACAGCAGGTTGCGGAGCAGCAACGAGATCTCGCTACCGCTCGACAGCTGGCCGCCCAGGCGACGGCTTACGTCGATGAGCAGCCGGTATCGCTGTTGCTCAGCCTCGAGAGCCTGCGCCTTACCCCGATCGACGAGGCACGCGACACGCTATTGCGGGGGGTCCTGCAACCCCGGCACAACGTGGTTACGTTCACTGGCCATACTGACGGGGTCAACTCGGTGGCGTTCAGCCCGGACGGCAGGATGATCGCTTCGGCCAGCCGAGATCAGACCGTGCGGCTATGGGATGCCGCGACCGGCCAGCCGATCGGTCAGCCCCTCACGGGGCACGAAGACGTTGGTGAGGCGGTGGCCTTCAGCCCGGACGGGAGGGTACTCGCTGCTACCAGCCGAGACGGGACCGTGCGACGATGGGATGCTCACACTGGTGTACCGATCGGGAAGCCCCTTATCGGCCACACCGACGGGGTCTCGGTCGTGGCGTTCAGCCCTGACGGAAAGATGATCGTCTCCGCTGGCGACGATCAGACGGTGCGCCGATGGGATGCGGTCACCGGCCAGCAGATCGGCCAGCCCTTGGCCGGGCATACCGGCGTGGTCTATGGGGTTGCCTTCAGTCCGGATGGCAAGATGATCGTCTCCGCTGGCGACGATCAGACGGTGCGGCGGTGGGATGCGGCCACTGGCCAGCAGATCGGCCAGCCCCTGAGGGGGCACAATCGCGCCGTCTTGGATGTGGCGTTTAGCCCGGATGGCGACATGATCGCGTCCAGCGGGGGAGACGGGACGGTGCGGCGGTGGGATGCCGCCACTGGTCAGCCGATCGCTCAGCCCCTGAGGGGGCACGGCGGTAACGTCTGGGGTGTGGCGTTCAGCCCGGACGGGAAGATGCTTGTTTCGGCCGGCCGTGACCTGACTGTGCGGTTGTGGGATACGGCGACTGGCAAGCAGATCGGTCAGTCCCTCGTCGGCCATTCCGACACGATCATTGCGGTGGCGTTCAGTCCTGACGGCAACCGGATCGTCTCCGCCAGCCGCGACCAGACCCTGCGGGTCTGGGACGCCGTCGCTGGCGAGCCGCTCGGCCAGCGCTTGATCGGCCATACGGGTGCGGTTCAAGGGCGGTGTTTAGTCCTGACGGGAAGACCGTCGCTTCCGCGAGTGGCGATCAGACCGTGCGGTTGTGGGATGTGGCCACCCGGTCAATCGATCGGCCCCTCATCGGCCATGCCGGCACCGTCGAGGAGGTGGCGTTCAGCCCGGACGGTAGTGTGCTCGCCTCCGTGAGCGACGACATGACCGTGCGGAACGCGGCCACTGGCCAGCAGATCCGCCAGCCGTTGACCGGCCACACAGATCAGGTCGAGGGGGTGGCGTTCAGCCCGGACGGTAGTGTGCTCGCCTCCGCCAGCAAAGACAAGACCGTGCGACTGTGGAGCGTTGCCACGGGTGAGCAGATCGGCGAGCCGTTGACCGGCCACACCGACGAAGTCTGGGGAGTGGCGTTCAGCCCCGACGGCAGGATGCTCGCTTCCGTAAGTGACGACCGGACGGTGCGACGGTGGGACGCGGCCACGGGCGCGTCGATTGGCCCAGCGCTTATCGGCCACATCGAAGGGGTCTTGGCCGTGGCGTTCAGTCCTGATGGCAGGATGATCGCATCCGGTAGCGCCGACCGGAGGGTGCGGTTGTGGGACGCGGCCACCGGCCAGCCCATCGGCCAGCCCCTCATCGGTAACATCGACAGCGTCTGGGGAGTAGCGTTCAGTCCGGACGGCCGGATGATCGCATCTGGTAGCACTGATGGGACGGTGCGGCTGTGGGATGTCCGAACCGGAAAGCAGCTCGGCTCATCCTTGACCGGCCACACCAGCACGGTCTGGGGGGTAGCGTTCAGCCCGGACGGCAAGATGATCGCCTCCGCCAGCTCCGACCGGACCGTCCGGCTGTGGCCGATCACTATCGATGCGTGGATTGAGCACGCCTGCTCCCTCGCCAACCGCAACCTCACACAAGCCGAGTGGGACCAGTTCGTCGGCCGGGACAGGCCATACGTGAGGACTTGTCCCAACCTGCCGTCCGGACCCGGTGCGCCCGCGGACGCGCCGCCACCTACCACCTCGATTGACGGCGAGCGTAGCCACCGGCCGTACACTCCCGGTTGGCGCGTCGGTGGTTGGGAGGTATCCGGACAAGGTGGCGGACGAGATCTCGGATGCGGTGTTGGATGTTGGATGAGGGTCCCGTGGCTGGCCGGTGCGGGGTGGCGTGTGAGTCCCGTGACCACTGGCGTGGTGGTGGTCACGAGTACTCGCGCGCGGGGGCGCGGGATACGTTGATCGGGGTGGGTTCGAGCGAGCCGGCGGGAGCGCTGCACGGATGGGGCGTAGACGAGTTCGGTGCCTACCCTCACGGGTTTCCCGTCGCTGAACCTCGATGCATGACTGCACTGCTTTACCACCAAGGTCTGGATTACGGCGTCGTCAACCGGAATGATGGGCGGGTTCCGGCTTCCTCGTGGGCGCAACGGGCTGGGGTGCCCACGGCCGCTCCCTCCCCTACCCCAACCGGTGAGCCGTACGAAACAATCCTGGGTCCGCCGCCGGGCGAGGGGTCCTCGCCACGCCGACTCTTCGCGGCAAACCGACTGGGTCCCTTCACCTCGCCGCCTCGGGAGGCGTCACGGCGGCCGACAGCCGGCATTGAGCGACTCCGTCGGGCAGCGCCATCCATGCCCGCCGTAGATTGCCCCATAATGCCGGGGGAAGTGGATCTCATGCGAGATCGGTAAGCCCGTACACTTGGCTCATGTCCAGCGAGAACGCTCGGGATGAGCTGCGTGAGCTCGTGGACCAGCTCCCACCCGCCGAACTGCGACGCATCCTGCGGCTGGTCATCGGTGAGCTCGAGTCTGCGGGCAGTCGTCGACAGGATGAGGCAGCCCAGAAAGAGCGACCGGCCGTCCCAGGTGATGGTCGGCGCCGCCGGCTGTCCTCCGCGGGCATCATCGAAGATGATCCAGATGCGGCGCGTCGGTCTGAGGAGATCCTGCGTGAGGAATTCCGGCGGCGCGCCTGATGTTTGATCTGCGACACCGGGCCGTTGTATGCCTCTTTCGAACCGCAAAGATGACGACCACGAGCTTTGCCTCGCACTCCTCGAGGAGCATACCGGGCCCCTCGTCGTTCCCAGCCCGGGTACTTGCTGAGGTCTGTTGGCTGCTGGAATCCCGAATAGGCCCCGACGCTGAGGCAGCGTTCCTCGACTCCGTTGCCGGCGGCGAGCTTGAACTCGCGGAGCTGTCCAACGATGACGTGAGGCGGATGGCAGCCTTGGTCCGTCGGTACCGTGGCTTTCCCCTGGGCGCGGTCGATGCCGCCGTGATCGCCATCGCGGAACGACTCGAGACCATTGAGATCGCCACCTTGGACCACCGCCACTTCCGTGCCGTCAAACCCGTGCACGCTGACGCCTTCGAGCTGCTGCCATAGCCCGCGACAAGATAATTAAGACGCCCGGAAGGCTCTCGGTTGGGGTCGCCGCGGAGCCCCCCCGGCTTGGCTGACGATCTCCTGACCAATGTCTTTCTGGCCTTGACCTGCCCCGTGGACTCAGTCTCGTCGGGCCGGCTTCGGGACCTCTTGCCGGCGGCGACGAGGGGATCGGGCGGCTCGCGGACGAGCATGACATCCTCTCGGCGATCGTCCGCGCCGTCGCCGGGATCCGGGGGCCTCTCGCGGGCCGTCGGGTGGTCGTGACGGCTGGCCCGACGTACGAGCCGATCGACCCCGTTCGCTTCATCGGCAACCGGTCGAGCGGAAAGATGGGGTACGCCATCGCCGCCGAGGCCGCCCGGCGAGGCGCCGTCGTCGACCTGGTGAGCGGGCCAACCCACCTCGCCGTCCCCCGTGGGATCTCGACTCATCATGTCGAGACCGCGCTCCAGATGCGCGAGGTGATCCTGCCGCTCGCCGAGAAGGCCGACGTGGTCGTCAAAGCTGCCG
>JBOGED010000185.1:0-24482 GCA_050743625.1 Egibacteraceae bacterium
GGTCTGGATTCCGGACCTGAGCCGACACAGAACGCGGTTGCGCGATCGAAATCTTCTCGTGGTTCCGCATCCCCCGTCATGAGGCCGACCTCGTGGACCGTGTGCGAAGAGCGGCGATGCACGACGATGCCGGGATGACGGACGAAGGAGGAGTCGCTCCATCGCTTCCCTGGGTTGCGTCGCGCATGATCTCACTGGCGTTCGGCTGGAGGTCGTCGTCGCGAACTGGTGGATCCACTCGCTGCTCCCGAGTTCCATCGCCGGTTGAGGTCGTCGACCAATACCAGGGAAGGGTTGTTCCAAACACATCAGTATCCGCCGGGCCAGTCGGCCAGCAGCCGTTCGCGACCCTCCCGGTCTCGCCATCGTCCGATCCGTCCGACACGTCACCTCAAGGCGCAAGCGAGCGATCCGCCTTGCTCGTGTGACGCATTCGTACAGAGCCCGTCCAGTGATCCGTGTTGGGACAGGTGACGAGACAGCGGAGCTGAGTCCATGCCCACAGCGATCCGCCATCAGCCTCCTCGAGCTTGGCGCTGCCGCTGATCCTTCCCAATGTAGTCTCATTCTGGCGGATGAGATGGCAGCGCCTACCTCAGCCCAACAGCCAAGACGAGTGAAGATCACGTGAAGGGCGGCGGAATGAGCGATCATCAGGACCATCGTCCTGACGTCGGCCATGCGCGCGTCGACGGCCGGCGTAACCACGGACTCGGGCACGGCGGCGCTCATACGCACGAGCTACGCAAGGGCTTTCGAGCGCTGATTCGCAGCTTGATACATGGGCACAGTCATGATGTCTCCGAGCCAGTGGCCCTCGGTCTTGAGGCAAGCGGCGAAGGCATGCGAGCGCTGAAGATCTCGCTCGGGGGACTTGCCATAACCGCAGCCCTGCAACTCGTCGTGGTCATCGCCAGCCAATCGGTCGCGTTACTCGCCGACACCATTCACAACTTCGCCGATGCACTGACCGCAGTCCCGCTTGCCATCGCGTTCTGGATCGGCCGGCGACCGCCCGACAAGCGATACACCTACGGTTACGGTCGCGCCGAGGACCTTGCCGGAATCCTCATCGTGGCCACCATCGCCTTTTCCGCCGCGATCGCTGCTTGGCAGGCCATTGATCGCCTATTGCACCCGCGGGACGTCCGCAACGTCGGATGGGTCCTGGCCGCCGGCCTTATCGGATTCGTCGGCAACGAGCTGGTGGCTGCCTACCGCATCCGTGTTGGCCGGCGGATCGGGTCAGCCGCGCTCGTCGCCGACGGCCTCCATGCACGCACCGACGGCCTGACATCCCTCGCCGTCGTCGGTGGAGCTGCCGGCGTCGCCGCCGGGTTTCAGCTGGCCGACCCAATCGTCGGCCTGGTCATCACGGTTGCCATCATGTTCGTCCTCAAGGACGCGGTTCGCGGCATCTACCGGCGTCTTATGGACAGCGTGGAGCCTTCGCTCGTCGACCGGGTGCGTGACGTGATGAACGCCGTCCCGGGAATCGAAGGAGTCGATGATGTGCGGGTGCGATGGATCGGCCATGAGCTTCACGCCGAAATTGACGTCGTCTCAGATTGCGACTTCACGATCGCTCGTGCTCACGAGATTGCCGAAGAAGCGCACCATCGGCTCCTTCACGGCATACCTCGCCTCGCTCACGCAAGGATCCACACCAGTCCGTGCTCGCACGACGGCCGCGACCACCATGCCGTGACCGCGCATCACTTCCAAACCCGATCCGGATAGCGGCTCGGCCTCATCGATGTCGCGGTTAGGCCTTGGGCAAGGAATAGATGCCCGGCACGAAAACGCGAAATAGCGTGATGCGTTCGCCCCGGCGCCTGCACAGTGCAACATCTGGTCGCGGCAGCCGACCAGGCCTTCTCCTTTCCTGACCGCCCACCGGAGGCCGCCTACTGGACGATCACTGTCGCCTCCATGCCGGCTTGACGGTGGCCGGGGACGGTGCAGTAGGCGGTGTAGGTGCCGGGCTCGTCGATGACCAGGCCGCCGGCGGCGGTTTGGCCGGGCTCGGCGGCCAGGTGGAAGCTCCGCGCGTCAATCGTCAGGTCATGCAGGGTGTCGGTCGACGTCATGACGATGTTGACCGGCTCGCCGGCGGTCAGGGTGAGCTCAGCCGGCGCGAACTGGAACGAGCTGGCGGCGATCGCCACCTCGGGGGGGCCCTCGACTCGCGCGGGCGCTGCTTGGCCATGCCCACCGCCATATTGCGCGGCGTCTGGCGTGCCGCCCGTGCCGGATCTGGCGCAGCCGGCGAGCGCCAGGACCACGGCCGCCGCCGCCGCGAGGATTGCCGTGCGTGCGCGTCCGGTGCGCATCGATGCTCCCTTCAAGAGTGGGCGAGCGCCGTGCCGGCCCGCAGGTCGACGCGGCGGAGGAGCTGGGCGTTGAGCGCGACCACAACCGTAGAAGCGCTCATCAGGATGGCACCAACGGCCATTGGCAGCGTGATGCCGGCCCAGGCCAGCACGCCAGCGGCGAGTGGGATGGCGGCGAGGTTGTACCCGGCGGCCCACCACAGGTTCTGCAGCATCTTGCGGTAGGTGGCCGCCGATAGCCGGCGCACCGCGACCACAGCGCGGGGATCATCGGACGCCAGCACGATACCGGCCGATTCGATCGCGACGTCCGTGCCGGCACCGATCGCGATGCCGACGTCAGCGCGTGCCAGCGCTGGCGCGTCGTTCACGCCATCACCGACCATCGCCACGGTGTGCCCGCGGGCTTGCAGCTCGGCGACAGCACGGTCCTTGTCCTCGGGGAGAACCTCGGCGAAGACCTCATCGATCATGAGATCGGCCGCGACCGCCTCAGCCACGGGACGGGCGTCACCGGTGATCATCACCACCTTGATACCCAAGGCGCGCAGCGCGTCGACGGCTTGGCGGGACTCCGGGCGCGGCTCGTCCTCGAGGGCGAGCACACCCACGATTTCTCCGTCACGGACGACCGACAGGACCGCCGCGCCACGCGACTGCCACTGCTCGACCTGTCCCCTCAACGTCTCGGGGACGACCAGGCCGCGCTCGCGCAGCAGGCTCGGCCCGCCTACCGCCACTGTCGAACCATTCACTATTGCCTCGACTCCACGGCCGGTCATCGACCGGAACTCGGTCGCCTTGAGCACCCCGCCGCGTGGCGCAGCGGCCGCGACGATCGCGCGGGCGAGCGGGTGCTCGCTGTCAGCCTCGACCGCGCCAGCCAGCGCGAGCAGGCCGTCGGCGTCGCCGTTTGCGGCCGCGACCCCGGTCAGGCGGTGCTTCCCCGTGGTCAGGGTGCCGGTCTTGTCGAACAGCACCGCGTCGACGGTGCGCATGCGCTCGAGCGCCAGCCGATCCTTGACCAGGATGCCGTTGCGCGCCGACAGCGCCGTGGAGATCGAGATCACGAGCGGGATCGCGAGGCCCAGCGCGTGCGGGCAGGCGATGATCAGCACGGTCACCGCGGCGGTGACCGCGAAGGCCGGCTGACCCAACACGAACCATACCCCGACGGTGACGAGCGCCGAGGCGACCGCGACGTAGAACAGCAACGCGGCGGCGCGGTCGGCCAGCGCCTGAGCGCGTGAGCGCGACTGTTGCGCCTCGGCGACCAGCCGCTGGATGCCCGCCAGCGTGGTGTCCTCGCCGACCGCGGCGACCCGCACGCGGATCGCGGAGTCGGTCGCGACGGTCGCGGCGACGACTCGGTCACCCTGACCGCGGGGGACGGGCTGGGACTCACCGGTGATCATCGACTCGTCCAGCTCGGCCGCGCCCTCGACGATCACTCCGTCGGCGGGCACGCGCGCTCCCGAGCGGACCAGGACGACATCACCGACGGTGAGGTCGCCGATCTTGACCGTCTCGACGCCGTCGCTGGTGACCCGCTCCGCCTCGTCGGGCAACAGCTTGGCCAGAGCCGCCAGCGCGCCTTGGGCCTGGCCGATGGCGCGCATCTCCTGCCAGTGGCCGAGCAGCATGATCACGATCAGTAGGGCCAACTCCCACCACACCTCGACGCTGAACAGTCCGAGCGTGGTCGCCATGCTGGCCGCGAACGCGACCGTGATGGCCATGCCGATCAGCAGCATCATGCCGGGTTGCCGGTCACGGATCTCGGCCACCGCGCCGGTCAGGAACGGCCAACCGCCGTAGAAGAAGATCGCGGTCCCCAAGACGGGCGGGATCCGCGCCGAGCCAGGAAAGGCTGGCGCGTGGTAGCCGAGCAGGTGCTGGACCATCCCGCTGTAGACCACCACCGGGATCGCCAGCAGCAGCGACAGCCAGAACTTGTCGCGGAACATCGCGGCGTGGTCGCCGTGACCCCCATGGCCTCCGTGACTGGCGTGCTGCTCGTGAGTGCCCGGTTGCGTGTGCTCGGCGGTATGGGTGTGTGTCGCACTCATGGCTCGTCTTCTCCTACGACTTGATCAGCCGCTCGATCGCTCTGGTCGCCTCGGTGACCATCGCGTCCGCGCGTTCCGGATCATCCCTCGCCGTCGCGTCGCGCACGCAGTGACGGACGTGCTCGTCAAGCAGCCCCACCGCCACGCTCTGCAGCGCCTTCGTCGCCGCCGCCACCTGAGTCAACACGTCGATGCAGTAGACGTCGTCGGTGATCATCCGCTGCAGCCCGCGGACCTGCCCCTCGATACGGCGCAACCGCTTCAGGTAGTCGTCCTTGTTCATCGCATAGCCGCGCATCAACTCTCTCCTTGCTGTCGGGAGCGCACTCCGACACAGCATACTGGTATGGGGTAGTCATTGCAGCGTGATCACCGCACTCTATTGGCGGTCGTTCAGAGTGAGTACTTGCAGGCAGACCGGCACGTGCTACCGTCGCGCTATATACCCCCAACCAGTAATGAGTACCGTGATGGATGAACCTGCTTACGAAGCGGGCTGGCGCCTCAAGGGCGAGTGGTTCGACGTTTGCAGCTGCGCGCTGCCGTGTCCCTGCAGCTTCGCGCAGACCCCCACGTACGGCGACTGCCTGTTCACGCTGGTGTGGCAGGTCCACGAGGGTCACTACGGCGACACCCGCCTCGATGGGCTGGGCGTGGTCGCCATCGGGGAGTTCGCGGGCAACATGTGGGTCGGTGATCCCAACGCCACGATGAGCTTGATGTTCTACATCGACTCCAAGGGCGACGAGGCTCAACGGCACGCCCTGGAGCAGATCTTCGCTGGCCGGGAGGGCGGCTGGCCCGGGGAGTTCGGTTCCCTGATCAGCGACCTCCGGGAGATTCGCTATGCTCCCGTCACCTTCGAGGCCCCCGAGGACCTGTCCTACTGGAAGGCCGAGATCCCGGGCAAGGTGAAGATCGGAGCCCAGGCACTCACCGGCCCGACCGCCGACCCAAGCCGGCGGGTCCAGCTGATCAACGCACCCGGGTCAGAGGTCGGCCCGGGACAGATCGCGACCTGGGGTGTCGTCGAGGACGACCACGCCGAAGGATTCGACTTCTCCCATCCCTACAAGGGGCGGGTCCAGCAAACACTTCCCGTTCGACTGGCGGCGCGACTGAGCCAAAGGGGGCTAGTGGCCAGGGCCATAAGGGTGAACACGCCCAAACGGCAATGTTATTTCGACCCAGACCCTTAGCCTGGATCCACCGCTGGCGCTGGGGGCACGTCGTCGACCTGTGAACATGCAGCATTTGCGCGCCCACGCGCAAATGCTGCCAGCTACTGGCCGAATCCGTGGGATGCCCGCTGCTGGACCCTTAGAAATTGCGCGTTGGCGCGCATTTCCTGGTGGATTCAGACCTTAGTGGTCGCGGCAGGTGGCCAGACTGGCGAGCGCGCTCAGCTCCACGGCGGCTCGCTCCGTCGGGCCGGCCGACCGCAGGCGGAGCAGCGCCTGCGCGAGCAAGTTGTCGGCCTGCGCCTGGCTCCAGGCGCGCCCGCCCGCGATGTCGATCAGCTCCGCGGCGCGCATCAGCTCGGTGTCAGACAGTTGCCGGTCACGGTGGTAGAGCGCGGCCAGCTCGCGCCCGGCCCGGGTCCCCGAGGTCAGGGCGGCCACGACCGGAAGGGACTTCTTCCGATTACGCAAATCCGAGCAGATCAGCTTCCCGGTCACGGCCGGGTCTCCCCAGATGCCCAGAAGGTCGTCGACGAATTGGAACGCCAAGCCTAGGCGCTCGCCGAAGCCACGGAGGTGCTCGACCTGCCCAGCGCTGCCACCTCCGAACAACGCGCCAAGGGCACAGGCGCATCCCAGCAAAGCACCGGTTTTCGCCTCGGCCATGCGCAAGACTTCGGGCAGGTCGACATCCGCGCGCTCCTCGAACGCGATGTCGGCGCTCTGGCCGTCATTCAGGTTCTGCGTGGCGGCGCTAAGCATCCGAGCCCCCTGCTCGGCGGCCGGGTGACCGCTGGTGGCGAGGACGTCGAACGCCAACGTCAGCAGCGCGTCCCCGGCCAGGATCGCGGCGCCCAGACCGAACACGCTCCAGGCCGTGGGTCGGTGGCGGCGGATGGCGTCGCCATCGATCACGTCGTCGTGCAACAGGGAGAAGTTGTGCACCAGCTCCAGCGCGACCGCGGCGGGCACCGCCGTTGACGGGTCGCCACCAACGGCCTCGGCGGTGAGCAGGGCGAGCGTTGGCCGGATCGCCTTGCCCCATTGGCGGCAGCGGGATGGCCGTGCTCGTCCCACCAGCCGAGGTGGTAGCCGGCGATGCGCCGCATCGAGGCGGGCAGCCTGTCGACTGCCGCGCGCAGTGCTGGGTCGACCAGATCGCGGCTCCAGACCAGCACCTCTCGCGCCGGCCGACCCTTGGTCGTCTCCTCGATGGTCACCATGGCTCGACACCTTCTTTAGTGTCCGATTTCGACGTCTTCGAGGGTGCCGAGCGCGTCGGGGACGAGGACAGCGTGGAGTAGGAGGGCATCAGGTACGAGATGGCTGCGACAGGTTAGCGGTGAAGAGATCGAAGAAACACTCAAGGGCGACCATCGGGCCGGCAAGCTGGCCCTCGGCCCTGCTCAGCCTCCGTGCTGCAGTGAAGGAACCCTTGGAAGGCTTATTCACGAGTGTGAGTGGGCAGCATTGTTGACGGTCACAGGTTGTGGTGTTGTCAGGCTCGGTCGGCGACGATGAGGAGGTAATGAAAGCTCTCCTCTCGGTATGCGGTGAGGAATGGCTGCTCGATCCCAGTGCGTACCGATGACTGCTCGCGTAGCTCCCAGTAGGGGATGGTCTGGGGGGTCAGATCCACGACCTTGATGGGCACCAGGTTGTTGGCTGCCAGTGCCTTGAAGTAGGTGCTTCTCGGGTGGACGTTGCAGATGTAGTGGCTGTCGATTTGGGCGACCGATGATGATTTGTTCCCCAGGACATCGTTGTAGCAGCCGGTGATGCACACGTAACGTCCGCCCTTGCGCAGCAGGCGGGCGAACTCCCGGTAGAGGTCGAACAGGTCGACGTACATCGTGGTCTCGTTTGTCCAGATGGCCCGGAAGTCGCCGTCGGGGAATCCGGTGTCGAGCATGTTGCGCAGGTGGAAGCGAACCGAGTCGCTGCGGTCGCGGATCGCGGCCTGTTCGTTGGCGAAGTTGACCTGGTATTCGGAGATCGTCACGCCGTCTACCCGGCAGCCGAAGCGTGCGTTGGCCATGATGCTGGTTCCACCACGCCCGGAGCCGGCGTCCAGCAGACGGTCTTCGGGGTTGATCCTGCCGAGGTTGTCGAGGAGGACGTCGGCTTGGGCGGTCTCCAACCGGTGCAGCTCCTTGATGATCTGCTCGTCGCTGATGCCGTTCTGGGCACCGAGCACGGCCGGGTTCGGCTCGCCGAGTCCGTAGTGATGGTGGTAGAGATCATCGACCTTTCCCAGTTCCAGGTTCACTGGGTCATTCGTGTTGGTGTTCCAGTAGTTGGCAACTTGTTTCTGATAGTCGCTGGTGATCACTTGGCTCGACTGGATGGTTGTCATCGGGTTGCTCCTATCCTTCCTGGGGTGTGATTCCAACCAGTGATTCGGCGCTCAATTGTTCGTTTGTCCAATACGCCACAACGGACCTCGATAGGAGGTCTGAGATACGTTCGCGGAGGTAGGGGTGTCGTGGTCATCCTGCTTGCTGGGTCAGGCAGCAAAGCCGGGGCCGGGCCGGGTTCGCCGGATCGCTTACGCGTTGCTCGCGCAGTGGTACCGCGCGGTGGTGCTGTGCCATTCGCGGTTGCCACCGAGCCAGGCCCATACGTCGGCAAGGAAACGCCGCAGCGCGAGCGAGCCCAGGTGGCTTAGGACAGCCGCCTCCTCGACGAAGGTGTGCATCAGCTCGTTATGGATCGCCACGGTGCGCTCGATCGCTTCCTGTGGAGCGCACTGCTCCTCGGCGGCGATGACCTTAGGCAGGTCGAAGTCCGTGTCCGATTCCCACGCCATCGAGTACAGATCGTTCACCACACAGCTCGCACTGCCGGCCAAGGCCAACACACGGCGCACCCGCCGATCGGCGAACTCGGAGGAGGGAAGCTCGTAGCCAGCAATCGCATCGACCATCACGATGGGCGGCAAGAAGCTGTTTTGATGCCGGTGCACCAGGTACTCCCAGACTGGCGGGATTCGCCCCGCGGTGCGCCACTCCGCCTCGTGGTTGTAGGCCATGAACGTGATCGACAACTGCTGGCGCCGCCGGGCGACCTGCATCGCGGTGGCGTACCGGGCAAGGTGCTCGAACGCCAAGCGGTACGCGACCGTGACGGGCACGTCCGATAGCGCCTGCTCGAGCTGGGGCGCGTACTGGACTGGGAGGTCAGCCGGGTCCAGTGCCGCGTAGGTAACCGCGAAGCGCGCACCGATCAGTTTCGCGTCGGCGCCCATGGATTCGTTGTCGAGGAAGTGGTCGTCGGCGGCCCACTCCGCCAGAACACACTTCGCTGCTGCCAACAGCCGGTCAGGGTCATCCGTGGCCGGATGGGTGAGCATCATCATGCGCCCGAAATCGCACGCACGGAGTCGGTCGAGCTGTCCGGCGTAGATCCCGATGCGCTCGGCCCAGTCGACGAGGCGGTTATTGACCTCCTCGCCGAGGGCTTTGTCGTCACGGACCGCCGGAGGGCAGTACAGCTCTAGCGGGTTTTCATCCCCCGGCATCTGATCCCTGACGGATCCCGGAAGGTCCCTCGGGGCAGTGCGTCCTGAAGTGGATAACAAGGCGGCCACCATGGCCGCCAGGTCATGGGTGGCCGCAGGCGGGGACACCCGATACAGCACAGACACCTGATTCTCCTTTATCAAACGGACAAGCAAGTGGTCATTTTATCAAAGGGGTAGATATGTGGCTTCCATATCGAAGGGGTAGGTATGCGGTCGCAAAGTATGTTAAGGCATTCTTCAATAATCTTGCTCTTTATGCTTTGATGTAATGTCTGAAAGATTCCCCCGCGATTGATAAAATTGACGGATTCATCTCGCCCATCCTGGTACCCGGTCACGGCGCGTCAGGCCAGCGGTTACGAGGTTCGCTCGGGCGGAACCGGACGGGAAGCGTGCGCAGACCGCGGTGGACGAGGTCGATCCTCCAGCGGAGTTCGTCTTCGGGGACGGCGAGTTCCAGATCGGGGCAACGCTGCAGCAATGCCCCGATGGCGATCTGTGCCTCCATCCGGGCAAGCGGGGCACCGGGGCAGAAGTGCAGGCCGTGCCCGAAAGCGAGGTGACCGCGAGTCTCGCGGGTGATGTCGAGGACGTCGGGATCCGCGCAGAATTGCGGATCCCGGTTGGCCGAGCCCAGTATCAGCGCGACGATCGCACCCTTCGGGAGGGTGATGCCGGAGTACTCGACGTCCTCGGTGGCCACCCGGAAAGTAGCTTTCTCCAATGGGCTGTCGTAGCGGAGGCATTCCTCCACCGCGGAGGGCAGCAGGTCGGGCCGGTCGCGCAACAGCGTGAGCTGCTCAGGGTGGGTCACTAAGGCGAGCGTCGCGTTGCCGATCAGGTTGACTGTGGTCTCGAACCCAGTAATGAACAGCAAGACGGTCATGCCGAGCAGCTCGTCCTCGGTCAGCCAGCCCTCCCGGTCGCGGGCCGCGATGAGAGTGCTCAGCAGATCGGGCTGCTCGTCCGGAGCGCCGATCACGCTCTTGCGCTTGGCGGCGATCTGGTCAGCGAGAAACTCGCGGGTCGCGCTCGAGCCGCGGTGCCCGGCCGGTGCGGCATTCACGTACGCTGGGTAGGCGGCGTCAGCCCACAAGTCATGGAGGTGGAGTGCTGGGTCGACGGGAATGCCGAGCAGTTCACAGTTGATGATCAGCGGTAGCGGATGGGCGAACTCGGCGATCACCTCGGCGTGGCCGTGCAGGGCGAACGCGTCGATCAGCTCATGGGCAAAGCCGCTGGACCCGGGGTCGTAACGCCTCGGCGCGGCGAGGGGTGAACGCCTTGCTGACCAGGGAGCGCATTCTGGTGTGGTCAGGCGGATCGCTGTTGGCCATGTGCTGCACCACGACACGGCCGTCGGGCTTGACGATCCCCCTCACCGCGGCCTGCCGGAGCTGGTCGGCCGCGTTCCGTGGATCCTTGGACAGCCGAGGGTCGGCCATTGCGGCACGCACGTCGGCGTAGCGGGTCAGCAACCACACTTCCAACCCGTCTGGCCGCTGGATCCAGCACACCGGCTGCTCCTCGCGCAGTTGCGCATAACCCTGATACGGTGAAACTACGAACTCGTAGCTAAAGAAATCAGGTAGCGTGCGGCTGCAGGTCACGGTCACCTCCGTGCGACGGCTCCTGATGAACCACCAAGCGGATAAGGAAATCCGCACCATACACCGCAATACGTATTGAGAACCGAAGCGTCAATAGCCCAAACGGGAATGGCTACCCACTAGCTGATTGGTCCCGGCGGCCGCGACCCAACGAACTCCACGTACTGCGACGCGAGGGTTCCCCCGCAACGCACCCGCACCAGGGTCCCGCAGTTCGTCCACGGACAGCGCAGCACCGCCGGGCACCGCACGGCTGCAAATACCGCCTCCCCGGTCAGTTCGCTCGGTACCCCGACCACGGCTGCCTTGCACCACACGGGGATCCACCAGGAAATGCGCGCCAACGCGCAATTTCTAGGGGTCCAGCAGCGGGCATCCCACGGATCGGCCAGTAGCTGGCAGCATTTGCGCGTGGGCGCGCAAATGCTGCATGTTCACAGGTCGACCAGGACCGCCCAACGGCGGCGAGCGAGAACGGCGCCAAGACGGATCAACATGACAACTGGGAGCAAGGAGGACTCGGATTGCGCTGCATTGCCATCGATAAGTTATCAATAATAAGTTAATACTGTAAGGAATGTATTGATCCCCGCATTCCGAGGGGCGGAAATCTCTGCTGAGAGCGAGAGCGCTGCTCACTAGTATTGCGGCCAATCCGAGGCGACTTGATGGAGGGCTGGCCTATGCGTGACGTCCTCGAATCGCTCCAGCGGTGGTACACCGCGGGTGTGCCCGTGGCGCTGGCGACCGTCGTGGCGGTGCGGAAGAGCGCGCCGAGGCAGCCGGGGGCCTCGATGGCGGTGACGCCTGGGGGCGAGGTCGCGGGGAGCGTGTCGGGTGGCTGCGTCGAAGGGGCGGTATTCGAGGAGTCACAGGCGGTGCTGGCGAGCGGGGCCGCCAAACGCCTGAGCTACGGTATCAGCGACGACGACGCGTTCTCGATCGGCCTGACGTGCGGCGGCGAGATCGACCTGTTCGTCGAGGTGCTCGACCGCCAGCGCTTGCCTTCGTTCGAGACGTTGGTCGCGTCCATCCAAGCCGAGGAGCCAGTCGCCGTCGCGACGGTCCTCGACCCGGGCGGGACCGGGTTGCCCATCGGCGCGAAGCTCGTCGTCTGGCCGGACCGGGCCGAGGGCAACTTGGGCCAAGAAGATCTTGACGTCGCCGTGGCCGAGGACACCCGCGGGTTGCTGTTGCAGGGTCAGACGGCGCAACGGCGGTACGGCGGGCAAGGAGAACGCCGGCTTGACGACGTCGCGGTCTTCATCCAGTCGTTCGCCCCGAAGCCGCGGATGTACGTGTTCGGCGCGATCGACTTCGCCGCGGCGGTCGCCCGGATCGGCTCGTTCCTGGGGTACTACGTCACCGTGTGCGACGCGCGCAAGATCTTCGCCACGTCGAAGCGGTTCCCGCAAGCCGACGAGGTCATTGTCGAGTGGCCGCACCGGTTCCTCCCAAATGCTCCCATCGACGCTCGCACCGTGATCTGCGTCCTCACCCACGACCCGAAGTTCGATGTGCCTCTCCTCGAGGTCGCGCTCCGGACCGACGCCGGCTATATCGGCGCGATGGGCAGCCGCCGGACCCACGAGGACCGGCTCGCCCGGCTGCGCGAGCGAGGGCTGACCGAGGGCGAGATCTCCCGGCTGAGGTCTCCCATCGGGCTCGACATCGGCGGGCGGACGCCTGAGGAGACGGCAGTCTCGATCGCGGCCGAGATCATCCAGCTGCGCTGGGGCGGTGGCGGAAGGCCACTGACCAAGACCGAGGGGCAGATCCACCTTCCCCGAGCCCTGGTCGACGCATGACGGGTCGGCCGTGCGGCGGCGTGCTCCTCGCGGCCGGCGAGGGTCGCCGCTTCGGCGGGCCCAAGGCGTTAGCAGAGCTCGAAGGGGAGCTGCTCGTCGAGCGTGGCATCCGGCTCCTCCTCGAAGGCGGCTGCGTGGACGTGGTCGTCGTCCTGGGCGCGGCTGCGGCGCAAGTTCGTCAACGGGCCAGCCTTGGCCCCGCGAAGGCTGTCGTCAATCGTGACTGGCCGACGGGCATGGGATCGTCGTTGGCCGCCGGCCTCTCCGCGCTCGGTGCCGGGCCCGGCGCCGCCGTGGTGGCGCTGGTGGACCAGCCGCTGATCGGCGCCACCGCCGTCCAGCGCCTCATCGAGTCATGGAGAGAAGGCGCGGTCGCCGCGGTCGCGACTTACAGTGGACAACCGCGCAACCCGGTCCTGTTCGATCGGTCGGTGTGGCCGACGGTTCTCGACAGCGTAACCGGGGATAAGGGGGCAAGGGATTTCCTACGATCCCACCCCGACCTTGTCACACCCGTCGCGTGCGACGATACCGGATCGCCTGACGATGTCGACACGGTCACCGACTTACTAGTGATGGCCAGAGCGAGGGAGCTATGAAGCTAGAGCACACGTTCACCGTGCCCGTCCCCGTCGACGAGGCGTTCAAGGTCCTACTGGACATCGAGCGGATCGCACCGTGCATGCCCGGCGCCACGCTGAAAGAGGTCAGCGGAGAGCAGTTCACCGGCGCGGTCAAGGTGAAAGTCGGTCCCATCTCTATGCAGTACCAAGGCAGCGGCAAGTTCGTCGACGTGGACGAGGAGAAACACACCGCCACAATCGATGCGAGCGGAAGGGAGACGCGCGGGGCAGGGACCGCCAAGGCGACGATCCGCGCCATGCTGTCCGAGATTGGCGAGCGCGAGACCGAGGTACACGTCGAGACCGACTTGGCGATCACCGGCAAGGCCGCGCAGTTCGGCCGGGGTGTCATGGACGACGTCGGCGCGAAGCTGCTCGGCAAGTTCGCCGACTGCCTGTCGAGCGAGCTGGCCGGCAAGCCCGAGCCGGCGCCCGAGCCCTCGCCCGCCGCGGTAACCGAGGCAACCCCGGCTCCGGAGCAGGCGACGGCCCCGAGCCAGCCGACGACCCAGAGCCAGCCGACAGCCTCGGCAGCCGCCACGACCTCGCGCGCCAGGCCGACCGAAGAGGCCATCGACCTTCTCGGCGTCGCGGGCGCGCCCATCGTCAAGCGCCTCGCGCCGGTGATCGGCGTGGTGCTCGCCATCGCGGCCCTTGTCTTCTGGTTGAGGCGGTCGTCCCAGGATTAGACCCTTATGGCCAGGCTTTCTCACGTATACGTGAAGAATCCTGGCCATTAGCCAACTCGCGGGGGAGGGGGCGGGTGGCGATCAGGGTGAGGCGCTGAGTCGCTCGGGTGAGCGCGACGTAGAGTGCGCGGAGCCCCGCCTCCTCCGCGATGGCGGCGGGCTCGATAATGACCGCCGCGTCGAACTCGATGCCCTTCACGTCAGCGGCGGTGTAACAGGTGACGCGTTCGTCGGGCGTGTGGTGAGCGAAGCGCGTGCTCGCGGCCACGACTCCGACCGTGCCGTCCACGGCCGCGAGCGAGTCGTCGATCGCGCATGCGATGGCCTGCGGAAGCGCATCCGCCGCCACGAGCCGGATCTCTGGGGCGGCGCCGGCGCGCCGTACGTGCCGGGCCGGTCGCAGCCATGGCGGCCGGATCCGATCGGCAAAGGCCATGATCTCCTCAGGAGTCCGGTAGTTGATCGTCAGCTCGGCGACCGTGATGTCGCGCGCCTGCAGCAGCCCAGTGACCTCGTCCCAGCCCCGCGGAGCCCACGAGCTGGTGGCCTGGCCAAGATCCCCGACGATTGTCATCGACCGCGAGGGGCAGCGGCGCGTCAACATCCGCCACTGCATCGGCGAGAGGTCCTGCGCCTCGTCGACGAGTACATGCCCGTAGGCCCCTTGCCCGTCGTCGTCCGATGGCTGGTCCTCCAGATCGAGCCGAGCCTCAACCACCCGCTTGAAGACGTCGCGGGTCATGATGTTGTCCATCGGGTGGGTCGCGGCGATCTCCGCCATGAAGCGCTCCAGGTTCCAGCGTTCCTCTTCCTCGAGCCGGGGTCGTCGATGCCGGGTGGGCCGCCGTGGACGGAGGGCGGCGAGCTCGTCCAGCAGTGGCAAGTCCGCCTCGGACCACCCTGGCCAGTCGCCGGGTCGGCGAAGCTGGACCTGCTCTTCGGTAGATAGCAGTCCGTCGCCCGCCCTCGCCAACCGCTTCGATGAGCTGAGCAGGTCACGCAGCGCATACAGCGGGCTGCCGACCTTTCCGACCTTGGCCAGCACCTTGGCCATGCGTGGCTCGCCCTTGAGGCGCGTGACGTGTGGTGGGTCCGTGAAGGTCGGCTCGCACCAGCTGACCAGATCACGGATGGTCGTCAGCCGTACGCGTTGCTCGCCGAGGGCGGGGAGCACCTCTTCGATGTAACGCAAGAACACGGGGGTCGGGCCTACCAGGAGCACACCGGTGCGCTCTAGCCGTGTCCGGTGGGTGTAGAGGAGATAGGCGGCACGGTGGAGCGCCACGGCGGTCTTGCCCGTGCCCGGGCCACCTTGTACGACGAGAACCCCTTCGAGCGGCGCTCGGATCACCGCGTCCTGCTCCGCCTGGATCGTCTCGACGATGTCCGTCATCCGGCCGGTCCGTGAGCGTGAGATCGCCTCGAGCAGCGCCGCCTCGCCGACCATCGGCAGGTCGGGTTGGTCCTCGCCGGTGTCGAAGCGCTCGTCGTCCATTCCCAACAGCCGGGAGCCGCGGGTGCGGAAGTGCCTGCGCCTGGCCAACCCGAGAGGCGCGCGCGGCGTTGCCCGGTAGAAGGGCTCGGCGACCGGCGCCCGCCAATCCACGACAAGCGGCGTAAATTCCTCGTCGTACACCGCGACGCGCCCGACGTGGTAGTGCTGGCCGTCGGTGCGGTCGATGCGCCCGAACACCAGTGGCAGGCTGCCCAATTGCAGGGCCGCGAGCCGTTTGAGGCTGGTATGAACTGTCACGTCCCGCTCGTACCAGCCTTGGTGCGTGGAGGTCAGCCGGCGGTCCAACACCTCCGTACCCAGCGCCTTCGCTCGCTCGCGAAGGCGTTCCAGGTGCTCGTACGCATGGTCGACATGCGCCTGCTCACGTGCGAGTTCGTCAGCGATCATCCCGGCAGCGTGCCCCCCACCGGCCCCTTGCGGCAAGGGGGTGGTGGGCTGCAATAATAGAGGGGCGGGTGCGCCTGTTGGGGTGGGTTTCTCATCGGGCTTCGTATACCTGGAGCACAATGCAGGAAGAGCCGGCGCGAACCACCGCTCCGTAATGATCCGGCGAGCCTACCCAGGCCGGTACGCTGCCGCCGTCATGGGAGTCGAGCTGCCCGCCGATACCGTGATCCTCATCGCGGCCGCCATCCTGGCGTCCGGCGTCCTCGGGTCGGCCTTCGCGCAGCGGTTGCGCGTGCCCGCCCTGCTGCTGTTCCTCGGCGTCGGCATGCTGATCGCGGACGGCGGTTTGGCCCTCGTGAGGTTCGCCGATGCCCGCGTGGCGCAGGCGGGTGCGACCGTGGCCCTGGCGGTCATCCTGTTCGAGGATGGCCTGACGACCAAGCCCAGGGACATCCGTCGCGCGCGCTGCCCGGCCTTCTGCTCGCCAGCGTCGGGGTCGTCGTCACCGCGGGCGTGGGCGCCGTGGTCTTGAGCCACGCGCGGCTCGGTGGCTCGGCGCTGGCCCTGACCGCAGCCCTCGTATCGTCGCCTGGGCCCGCGGCGAACTCGCCATTCAAGCACCTGTCACACGTCCCCCCTAGCATTGGCGTCATGGCGGAGTTCAAGGTGGTCAGCGAGTTCGAACCGTCGGGCGATCAGCCACGGGCGATCGAGGCGACGGCTGAGGCGTTGGGGCGACAAGAGCGGGACGTCTGCCTCTTGGGCGTCACCGGGTCGGGCAAGACGTTCACGGCGTCCAAGATTGTCGAGCGGGTTGGGAAGCCGACGCTGGTCATCGCGCCGAACAAGACGCTCGCGGCGCAGCTGGCGAACGAGTTCCGCGAGTTCTTCCCGCACAACGCGGTCGAGTACTTCGTCAGCTACTACGACTACTACCAGCCAGAGGCGTACGTGCCGTCGACCGACACGTACATCGAGAAGGACTCCTCGATCAACGAGGAGGTCGAGCGGCTCCGCCACCGCGCGACGATGGCACTGCTCACCCGGCGGGACGTGCTGATCGTGGCGAGCGTGTCGTGCATCTACGGGTTGGGCTCGCCCGAGGAGTACCGGGACCACATCCTCGCGCTCTCCGTGGGCGAGGACGTGGACCTCCAACAGGTGTTGCGCAAGCTCGTGGACCTGCAGTACGAGCGCAACGACCTCAACTTCGTCCGGGGACGGTTTCGCCTCCGCGGCGACACGCTCGAGGTGTACCCCGCAGACAGCGAGCTGGCGTTCCGTATCGAGCTGTTCGGCGACACCATCGATCGGATCACGAAGCTCGACCCTCTCACTGGCGAGGTCGTCGGCGAGGTCGAGCAGGCCTGGATCTTCCCGAACTCGCACTATGTCGCCAGCCGCGAGCGCATGGAGCGCGCGATGGTCACTATCGAGGCCGAGCTCGCCGAGCGGCTCGCCGAGCTGGAGTCCAAGAGCAAGCTGCTCGAGGCGCAACGCCTGCGGATGCGCACGACGTACGACCTGGAGATGATGCGCGAGATCGGGTTCTGCTCGGGTATCGAGAACTACTCACGGCACATCGACGGTCGGGCTCCTGGCGAGGCGCCGCACACGTTGATCGACTACTTCCCGAAGGATTTCCTCTGCATCATCGACGAGTCCCACGTCACGAACCCGCAGATCGGCGGGATGTACGAAGGCGACATGTCCCGCAAGCGGACCCTCGTCGAGCACGGGTTCCGCCTTGCCAGCGCCTGCGACAACCGGCCGCTTACCTTCGAGGAGTTCCGTGAGCGCGTTCCACAGACGTTGCACGTCTCGGCGACGCCGGGCCCATTCGAGCGACGGGCGTGCTCGACGGTCGTCGAGCAGGTCATCCGGCCGACCGGGCTGGTCGACCCTGAGGTGGTCGTCCGGCCGACGAAGGGCCAGATCGACGATCTGATCGGCGAGATCCGGGCCCGCGCGGAGCGTGACGAGCGCGTCCTCGTCACGACGCTGACGAAGAAGATGGCCGAGGACCTCACCGACTACCTGCTGGAGTCGGGCATGCGGGTGCGCTACCTGCACTCTGAGATCAACACCGTGCAGCGGATCGAGATTCTTCGCGAGCTGCGGATGGGCGAGTTCGACGCGCTCGTGGGGATCAACCTGCTCCGCGAGGGCCTCGACCTGCCCGAGGTGTCGCTCGTCGCGATCCTCGACGCGGACAAGGAAGGGTTCCTGCGTTCCGAGACGTCGCTGATCCAGACGATCGGCCGAGCGGCGCGCAACCTGAACGGCCAGGTGATCATGTACGCCGACCAGCTGACGGACTCGATGCGCCGAGCCTTGGACGAGACGAACCGCCGCCGCGCCCTGCAGCTGGCGTACAACGTCGAGCATGGCATCGACCCTCAGACAATCCGCAAGAAGGTCGGCGACATCATCCAGATGGCCCGCGCCGCCGAGGCCGGCCTTCCCTACCGCGCAGCCGTGCCCAACCTGCGGGGCAAGCGTCGGCGTGCAGGCCCTGAGCTGGACGTCACCGACCTCCCCCAGTCCGAGCTCGCCACGCTCATCCAGCAGCTCACCGACGAGATGCACGACGCTGCCGCCGACCTCAAGTTCGAGTACGCCGCCCGCCTCCGCGACGAGATCTCCGAGCTGAAACGCGAGCTGCGCGGCATGAAAGAGGCCCTCGGCTAGTCCCTACACGCCAACGCCGAACCGTACACGCTGGACGGAATACCTAAAGGGTATTTCTCCAACTGGTTCGCGGGCGTGTGCCGGCTCCCCGCAGGCGCCTGCGTGACGCTACGGACCGGCGGCAGGCCGATGATGGCACACTTCGACACCCTGACGCCCATACCCGAGAAGCCGCGCGCCGCCGTCGCTACGAAGCCGGCTCAGCTTTCCTCGGCGAGCTGAGGGCGGCGGGCTACCGCACCGGTCCCGGCGAGGAGGCGCTCCTCGACGAGGTCACCGGTCAGCTCAACGAGCACGCGCTGCGCGAGTCGACGCCGAGCGCATCATCGTCCTCGAGCACGGCGCGGTCCGCGCGACCAGGACCTGATCGCCGATGCGCTGTACCGCCAGCTCGCCGCCACTCAGCTGGTACAGGGTGGGACCTTGCACGAGGCTCGGCAGCGCTGATCGGGGCGGAATCCACGGTTCAACTCGGCTTCAACCGGTATGCGGCAGGCTTTCGTCCATCAGAAGGACGGGCATCGCTGGTGCGGTAGAGGAGGCGTGATGAGCCTAAGCAGGCGGCAGGTCGAGATACTGACCCTTATCGCCAAAGGCAATTCGGACAAGGAGATCGCTCGAGAATTAGGCGTGTCGACCAAGACGATCTCGGCGCATCTTCAGCGTGTATTCGATAAGTTCAGCATCCGAACCCGAGCGGGAGCCGTCGCCCGATGGCTCACCGAGGAGCAGTGATGTCGATCTTAACGCGTCACTTTGATGCCCTACGAGAGGATGGGTACTGACTCCTTCGGAGCTCGCCGGATGCCAACGTGACGTCCTTTGGTATTTCCGACCAGCACCGA
The DNA here is from genome assembly GCA_050743625.1 of Egibacteraceae bacterium. GTDB lineage: Bacteria > Actinomycetota > Nitriliruptoria > Euzebyales > Egibacteraceae > JBOGED01. The sequence goes on from JBOGED010000185.1 coordinate 19,276, forward strand.
GTTGCTCGACGCGCCGGAACGGTACAGGAAGCTGTCGAAAGCGCTTTCTTCCCCACGTTATCGACCTTGTGGAAGGGTATTGGGTACTGCGGACATCCGTAGGGACGACTTGGTCTCGCAGGCGAAGTACGGCCAGCTCGCGTGGCCGGGAGGAACCAGAGCCTGCACAACGATGCGTGGAGAGGGCCACCCCTCGTCAACCCACTGGAGCCGGATTGGCCTCCTACACCCGTGACCGGTATCCAGAGGTGTACAAGGCCGAGCGCCGCCAGATGGAAACGCGGTATCCGGGCATGGATCTCAGCGCTTACCAGGGGGGCATCCGGTACCCGCGGTCGCGCTGACGGTGGTTAGCGAAAATCAGGGCGCCAGAGGTAGTTGCGGATGCCGGGCACGAGGTCGGAAACGGCATAGGGGCGGCCGCCCCGCAACGCCGTCGCGGAGTAGCCCCGGTCGGCCAGCCAAGCGAAGACCTCGCGGGCGTGGTGCCCGTACTTGGCGGTGTGGCGCTCCTCGACCTCGATGAGCAGCGCCGGTCGGTACCGGGCGATCGTGTCGTGGGCTCCCTTCAACAGGCGGAGCTCGGCGCCTTCCACGTCGCACTTGATCAGGTGCAGAGCAGGCAGCTCCCACTCGCTTACCAGCGCGTCCAGCGTCGTCATCGGCACGCTCAGGCCATCGACGCCCCGGAACTCGTCAGGGTAGATGGTCGGCTCGCCCGCTTCGTCCCACAGGTAGGCGCGGCCATGGACGCGGAGCAACCTGCGAGGCACGAGCATGCGGGTCCGACCCTGTCGGTCGGCCAGCGCGATCGGGTGGAGGGACACGTTGCGTAGTCGTAGCAGCCGCCGGATGGCGCGGAGGTTCCGGTACGCGAACGGCTGCGGCTCGACCGCGTGGACGATGCCGGTAGGCCCCACCAGCCGGGCCAGCGCCACGGTATAGACGCCATTCGCCGCGCCCGCATCGACGCAGATGCCTCCGCGCGGCGCCAGCCTGGGAAGGAGGAGCAGCTCATCCTCCAGGAACCATGCGCGACGGACCAGCCAGGCCAGCGGACCCGAACCAACGCTGAGGGAGTCGTCGCTCATCCGCGGATGATAAATCCCGAATTGACAGAGTTGTCCGGAATCCCGGACTCAACCGCACAGTGCAGGTTCTGCGGGACCGGCGCAGCTGCGACGGGGGCGGGCGGCGTCACGCCGTGCTACCAGCCGCGTTCGTCCCATTCGTCGAGGTGGGGACGTTCCCGGCCGATCGTCGTATCGTCGCCGTGGCCCGGGTAGACCCACACGTCGTCGCGCAGGGCGAAAAGTCGCTCGCGCAGTGAGCGCATGATCTGGCGAAACGCGTTCGCGTTGCCGAATGTGTTGCCCGGCCCGCCGGGGAACAGGGTGTCGCCCGAGAACAGGTGACGATCGCCGAGCAGGACGCAGGTGCTGCCCGGAGTGTGGCCGGGTGTGTGGATCAGCGTGACCTCGGCGGACCCGAACGCCACGCGGACCTCGTCCTCGGCGGCGTAGTCCGCGATGCGCGGGACCATCCCTCGGTCGGCGGGGTGAAGGTAGGTTGGGGCGCCGGTGGCCTCGGCGATCTCGTCGAGGGCCTGCCAGTGGTCACTGTGACCGTGGGTGGTCAAGATGGCCGCGACCTCGACTCCTTCGATCTCCTTTAGGATCCGGTCCGCGTCGTTGGCGGCGTCGATCAACAGTGCTCTCGACGACTGGCGATCGGTCAACATGTAGACGTTGTTGTCCATCGGCCCGACGGAGAACTTCCGGACCTCGACGTCCGCGCCACCAGGCAACGCGATGAGCCGGTTGCTCGCCGGCCCCTGAGGTTCCACGTGACCGCTGTACTCATCCATGCCGTCTCCCTTCGATGGCGAGCCTACCCGTGTTCGCCGGTAAACTTCGCCCTGCCCTTCCCGTCGTAATCTTGTAGCAGGCATGCCCAACATTGACTCCCGTCGCGAGACGCTCCATGTCCGGGGCGCCCGCGAGCACAACCTTCGCAACGTCGAGCTGGAGATCCCCCGGGACGCGCTCGTCGTCTTCACCGGCCTGTCCGGCTCTGGGAAGTCGAGCCTCGCGTTCGACACGATCTACGCCGAGGGCCAGCGCCGCTATGTGGAGTCGCTGTCCGCCTATGCCCGCCAGTTCTTGGGGCAGATGGACAAACCGGACGTCGACTTCATCGAGGGGTTGTCGCCGGCCATCTCGATCGACCAGAAATCGACCAGCCGTAATCCCCGGTCCACGGTCGGCACGATCACCGAGGTCTACGACTACCTCCGCCTGCTCTACGCCCGGATCGGCAAGCCGCACTGCCCGGTGTGCGGTCGCCCTATCCAGCGGCAGAGCGCCGAGCAGATCATCGACCAGGTCGAGCGGCTGCCTGAGGGCACACGGTTCCAGGTGCTCGCACCGGTTGTCCGTGGCCGGAAAGGGGAGTACGCGAGCTTGCTCGCGGATCTCTCCTCCCGGGGTTATGCGCGTGCGCGGATCAGGTCCGGCACGCGTGAGGCGCAGGTCGTCGATCTTGCCCAGCCGCCGAAGCTCGAGCGTTACGAGCAGCATTGGATCGATGTCGTGATCGACAGGCTCGTGTCGAGGTCTGGCATCCGCCGCCGGCTGGCTGACTCGATCGAGACCGCGCTGCAGTTGGCCGAGGGCATCGCGCAGGTGGAGGTTGTCGAGCGTGATGGGGCTGGGGAGGTGCTCACGTTCTCGGAGCACCTGGCCTGCCCGTACGACAACCTGAGCTTTGACCAGCTGGAGCCGAGAAGCTTCTCGTTCAATACGCCGTACGGCGCGTGTGAGACGTGCTCGGGTCTCGGCACGCGCTTGGAGGTCGACCCGGAGCTTGTCATCGGCGATCCTCGGTTGTCGCTCGATGAGGGAGTGCTGCTGGCGTGGTCGACGGGTGGCCAGTCGAGCTATTACCACCAGCTCTTGCGAGCCGTCGCCGAGCACCTGGGCTTCGACCCCGGGACGCCGTGGGCAGAGATCGACCCGGCGCACAAGCGCGTCCTGCTCTACGGGCTGGCTCAACAGAAGGTCCGGGTGCGCTACCAGAACCGGTTCGGGCGGCAGCGCGAGTACGACGCGGCGTACGAGGGGGTGATCCCCCACCTCGAGCGCCGGCACGTCGAGAGCGAGTCGGACGCCGTCCGCGAGAAGGTCGAGCAGTACATGCGCGAGGTGCCGTGCAGCGCCTGCAAGGGCGCGCGGCTCCGCCCGTTGCCGCTCGGGGTGACGATCAGCGATCTCAACATTTCCCAGACGTGCGCGCAGTCCATCGGCGGCACGCGGCAGTTCTTCGACTCGCTCGACCTTTCCGAGCGAGACCGGCTGATCGCTGAGCGGATCCTCCGTGAGATCCGGACCCGGCTCGATTTTCTGATCGACGTCGGTCTCGACTACCTGACGCTCGACCGGGCCGCCGCCACGCTCGCGGGCGGGGAGGCGCAGCGGATCCGGCTCGCGACTCAGATCGGGTCGGGGCTGGTGGGGTGCCTCTACGTGTTGGACGAGCCGTCCATCGGGTTGCACTACCGGGACAACGAGCGGCTGATCGAGACCCTCGTGCGGCTGCGTGACCTCGGCAACACCGTGATCGTCGTCGAGCACGACCGCGCCACGATGGAGGCCGCGGACCACCTCGTCGACATCGGCCCCGGAGCGGGTGAGCACGGCGGCGAGATCGTGCACTCCGGTGACCTCGCCGGCCTGATGCGCAACGAGCGGTCGATCACCGGGAAGTACCTGTCGGGTGAGCGGCAGATCGCGGTACCCGCCGAGCGGCGCAAGCCTGTCCGCGGGCAAGCTCTGGTCGTGCGTGGCGCGCGTGAGCACAACCTGCGCGACATCACGGTGCGGTTCCCGCTCGCGCTGTTCGTCGCCGTGACCGGCGTCTCGGGATCGGGTAAGTCGACGCTGGTCAACGACATCCTCCACGCCGGGCTGATGCGGCACGTGTACAGCAGCCGCATCGCGCCGGGCCTGCACCGGGGGATCGACGGCCTCGACAAGGTCGACAAGGTCGTGGGCATCGACCAGTCGCCGATCGGGCGGACGCCCCGGTCCAACCCCGCCACCTACACCGGGGTGTTCGACCACATCCGGCGGCTGTTCGCCTCGACGCAGGAGGCGAAGGTCCGCGGCTACCAGCCGGGGCGGTTCAGCTTCAACGTCAAGGGCGGCCGGTGTGAGGCATGCGCCGGCGACGGGACGATCAAGATCGACATGCAGTCCCTGCCCGACATCTACGTCCCCTGCGAGGTGTGCAAGGGCCGCCGCTATAACCGTGAGACCTTGGAGGTGCACTACAAGGCCAAGACCATCGCCGAGGTCTTGGACATGTCCGTCGAGGAGGCGTTGGCGTTCTTCGCAAACATCCCACCGATCCTGCGGCACCTGGAGACCCTGAACGATGTGGGGTTGGGCTACGTGCGCCTCGGCCAGCCCGCGACCACGCTGTCCGGGGGTGAGGCGCAGCGCGTGAAGCTGGCCTCCGAGCTGCGAAAACGCGCCACCGGCCGGACCGTCTACATCTTGGACGAGCCCACCACCGGCCTGCACTTCGAGGACGTCCGCCGCCTGTTGCACGTGCTGCATCGCCTGGTCGACAAGGGCAACACCGTCATCGTCATCGAGCACGACCTCGACGTCGTCAAGACCGCCGACTGGGTCATCGACCTGGGCCCCGAGGGAGGCTCGGGCGGCGGCGCGATCGTGGCCGAAGGCCCTCCCGAAGAGATCGCCCAGGTCGGCCAAAGCTACACCGGCAAGTTCCTCCTGCCGCTGCTGTCGTAGCGAGGGGCTGTCGACGCGGCTCGTGAGCAGGATCGGGCTTTCCAGCCGTGCCGAGCTCGGCCAGCTGGCTGAGCCCCGTCATCTTGCCGTGGCCGTTGACGACGTGGCAGGCGCCGAGCACCTTCTCGGTGTAAGGGGCTGGGCATAAATGACGTTGCTGTTTCCGACCGCAGCCGCCCACCCGCTCGCCTCGCGGCGTTCCCGGTGTGATGTGCCTGCTCGGGCGCATCCGCCCGTAATCGCGCACCCGCCCTGCCAGGAGTGTGTTGTGTGCGGGATATCGGCGGAGTACAGGCTGTTGTTGAATCTCGCGGTACCGCCGGTCGGGGGTGCTCGAGCCTGACCTGCAGTTTTCCTCCGGATACGAGGGAAAGTCGCGCCTCAAGCTTG
>JBOGED010000186.1:0-1962 GCA_050743625.1 Egibacteraceae bacterium
CCATTACGCCGAGCACGGGGCCGATCGCGGTCCCCGACGTCAGCGGCCGGTCACCTGAGGACGCGCGCGCCAGCCTCGCCGGGGCGGGTCTTTCCTCCGGTGAGCGGCGGGACCAAGCCAGCGGCACCGTGCAGCCGGGCGTGGTGATCGGCACCGACCCCGCGGCGGGCACGCCGGTCGGGCCGGAAACCGAGGTCGCACTGATCGTCTCGACCGGCCCGTCGGGCATCACAGTCCCCGACGTTCTCGGCCGAGACGAGTCCTCCGCGTTCGACCGCATCCTCGATGAATGTCCACAGCCAGACTGCGTCGTCGTCAGGAGCCAGCGCGTTCCCAGCGAGGATGTCGAGGAGGGGGACGTGATCTCCAGCAATCCCGCCGCCGGCGAGCCAGCACAGTTCGGGAGCACGGTCACCTTGACCGTCTCGGACGGGCCGGCGGACCTGCCATCTCCGGGACCCAGCGATCCGGAGTCCCCTATCCCCAGCGAGGGACCTCCCGACCCTTCTGACGGCGATGGGGGAGACGACGATGGGGTAAGTGGCCGGGGCCGGGGCATCCTGGGCCTGTAGCGGGAGAAGTTACCGCCCCAGACTCACGGGGCGTCCGGGACGCCAGTCGTAGAGGCGGCCGTCGAACGGTGGGGTGGCGGTGGCGAAGAGCTCACGGACCTCCGCGACGGCTTGCCACGCCTCCTCGACGAGCGCGGCGGGATAGCCGTAGGCCACGCGGTGCTCCTCGAACTCGCCCTCGTCGTCGAGGAATAGCTCTGTGCTTCCGTGGCGCCAGATCAGGTCCAGATCGAGGTCGACAAAGCGAAGGACACCGTCGTGCCATGTCGACGGCGTCGCGACGTTCACATAGTGCGACCTTGGCTTCCAGCTCGCATCCCACGACACCGCGAGGTTGAACGGGCGGTCCGCCCAGTGGACGAACAGCACGTTCTCGGTGGTCTCTAATCCTCCGCGATAGCTGCAGATGCGCACTCCCGGCGTTCGGTAAAGGGCGAGCACTCCATCGTCTTGGGCGACAAGGGCAGCCTGGCCCCTGTAGTGCAGCGAGCCGTCGTACTTCGTCGAGAAGATCTCCACAGGAGGCGCTAGAGGCCGCGGAGGAAGTTGCCCAGCAGGTCCATCCCGACGTCGGTGAGGATCGACTCGGGGTGGAACTGCACTCCCTCGACCGCGAGGTCACGGTGGCGGACGCCCATGATGACCCCCTCGGCGGTCCGAGCCGTGACCTCGAGCTCGTCGGGGACCGTCGACGGGTCGAGCACGAGGGAGTGATAGCGGGTCGCGCAGAAGGGCTGTGGCAGCCCGGCAAAGAGCCCGCGGCCGTCGTGCTGGATCTGGGAGGTCTTGCCGTGCATGACCTCCGGGGCGCGGATGATGGCGCCGCCGTACACCTCACCGATGCACTGGTGTCCTAAGCAGACGCCAAGCAGCGGGATACGCCCGGCAAACGTCCGCACCACATCGTTCGACAACCCCGCGTCCTTGGGCTGCCCCGGGCCAGGCGAGATCACAATCCCATCCGGAGGATCCGCCGCCACCTCCCCAAGCGTGAACGCATCATGCCGCCGCACATCCACAACCGCCCCAAGAGCCCCTAACTCCTGCGCAAGGTTATACGTAAAGCTGTCATAGTTGTCCACAATAAGGACGTGCACAGCGGCCATACACGGCAGCGTAGCGCGAACGAACAGCGCGGTTTGGGTGGCTCGATGCCGCCTCAACCGCCTCAGCGTTAACATCACCACGGGCAAAGAGTGAGACGCGAACCGAAGCGCTGAACACTAGGAACGGCCGAGCTGAGCCAACTCCTCGGCGATCAAAGCCTCGCGCATCGGCCGGCCGGGAGGAGCCGAGGGCAGGAACGCGCGGAACTCATAGCGCTCGGGGACCTGATAGGGAGCGAGCTGGGCGCGACAGAAGTCGTCGATCTCGCCGCTTGTGGCGATCT
>JBOGED010000187.1:0-3996 GCA_050743625.1 Egibacteraceae bacterium
AGTACCGACTGTACGAGGTCGACCTGCTCACCGGCGCGACGGAGAGCCTCGGCGACTTCCCCGACGACCACCAGGTCGTCGACCTCTCGATCGCCCTGGACAACGCGTAGCTCGCTTCTGCTCCCGAACAGGGATTTCGGGGCGTATCTGCCCCTAAATCCCTGTTCGGGGAAGGCGTTATGCTAGGGGAGGGTGTACGGGCCAGCCTGTTGCGGAGGAATCGCGACGCCGATTCCGCTCCAGCGCCGGCCAGCGCGAACGTCCGGTTGACCCTCGCGGTCTGCCTGCCCGGGGCCAAGACGCCCTTGGGTACTGTGAGCCAGGGCTCATGGCGGCACACTTCGGGCATCACACGGAGTCGGCTCACCGCAAGGTCGGTGAGATCCTCGGTCAGGTACCTGTAAGACGAGTCTTTGCGTGACTCCGCCGCAACCTCGACCTGCTCGTACGGCTTGGGGTCCGGCGGATCTCGCAAGACCTCGACCCACCTCCCGCTGAGGTCGTAGAGTTCCGGGCCGTGATCCAGGGTGGCGGTGTACGTCCCGAGCGCAATCCATGCCATTTGCATGTTCCTGTAAGGGCGGTCGGGGTTAGCGCTGTCCTGTGCCGAGCACTCGGGCGTTGATGTCCCGCACGAGTTGCCCGAGGGCGCTGATCTCGATGACCTGTACACCGCCATCACGCAGCAACTCCACGCCGTGGCACTCGGCGAACAGCGGCGGCTCGCGCAGTGCGTAGACCACCCGGCCGATTCCGGCCGCGAGAATCAGCTGGGTACATGTCCGAGGCTGGGACTTGCGGGTGCTGCATGGTTCCAACGAGCTGTAGATCGTCGCGTTTGTCAGGTCGATTCGCGAGGAACCAAGTTTTGCGATCGCGGACTGCTCGGCGTGATCGTGCGGCCCACCTTCACGGGAGTAGCCCTCGGCGAGTTTCACTCCCTCTGAGCCGACGATGATCGCGCCCACCGAGTACGCGGAGTTCGTTGGTGGGCATTTGCGTGACAGTTCGATCGCAGCCAGAAGCCACTGCCGGTCCGCGTGTGACGTGGTGGTCATACGGTGCCGTAGCGGTCGGAGAGGGCGTACCGCAGCAGTACAACGTCTTCGATCTGTGTCACCTCGACGAGGCGGGCGTGGTGACCGGAGTTCCAGGGGAAGCTGCCGTCGTACACGAACCGGGGCGCATTGGAGCCGCCGACGAAGAACGGCGCTACGACCAACTGCAGCTCGTCGGCGAGACCTGCCGTGAGGAAGTGGGTGTGTGTCGTGCCGCCGCCTTCGACCATGAGCTTGTTGATCCCCCGCGAGGCCAGGTCTACCAGGGCGCGCGGTAGGTCGATCGGGTCACCGGCGTCCACGACGTGGGCCGCGCCGCCGACCCGTTCGCGGGTCTTGTCTAAGGCCGACGACGCGGTGTAGACGATCTTGTCGGTGTCACCAGCCGTGAAGAACTGTGCGCACGGGTCGAGGTCTCCTCGGCCGGTCAACGTGACCTTGGTCGGCGTGGGCGGAAGCCCGCGAGCGACACGGGCCTCGCGGCGGCCTTGCGAGCGCACGAGCAGGCGCGGGTTGTCCTTGCGAATGGTGGCGGAGCCGACAAGGATCGCGTCGCAGCCGGCCCGGACTTCATCCACGCGGTCGAAGTCGGCGTCGTGAGAGAGCAGCAACCTCGTGTCGGTGGCGTCGTCGATGTACCCGTCAATGGACACCGCGCAGCTCAAGAGCACATACGGCCGCTTGCTCACTGTTGACGCTCCCTCGGTCCATGGAGAAGATCTGCTCGACGATCTTGGCGAATTCGTCCGCCGTTGCTCAGCAGCCGAGCGCCCTGAACGCGTCGTCGGACATCCACGCCCGCAAGCCTACGTCCGAGCGCATGCGCTCGAACGCGTGCCCTGCGGCGCTCCCGCTGCCGACGACGGGATGATCCTCTCTTGCCCATGGAGATCGCCAGGTCCACCTCGTCGAGTGTGCCGAAGCCGCCGCCAATGATGAGCGCTGATACGGCGACGTGCAGATGTACGGCGACTTCACGGGCGATGCGATCCGGGACGACGCCCGCACGGTACTCGTCGCCCAAAACCGGGTGAGCGGAGGCACATGTCAGCCTCCCGAAGGGGGCAAAGCCCCGTTAGTCGTCCGGTGGTTGCTCTCGCCCTAAGGCCCTTTGGATCGCCAGTTCTTTGGCGATTGCCGATCGGTGGGCGAAGGCGCCGTCTGAGATCGGCGTGGGCGGATGACCTCCCTCACGAACCAGGCCAAAGCCTCGACGGCGCTCTCGCAGTTCGCCGCGAGCCGTTCGGTATTCCTCGTACGTGGGACGCAGGATCAGAGTCTCCCCACCCAGATCCTGGACAGCGATACGCTGATCGGGGAGTGCCGAGGCGATCACGACCGCGTCGGCTTGTGCCGCTCGCACCTCCTCCGCGAGTTCGCTTGGGCTCAGCCCGACGGGCGAAACCTCGACGATTTCCACGGCCTGACCGAAAATACGCCGTAACTCTGCCCATCGCGGTTCAAGGAGTAGGCGAGCATCAGCAAGCTCTGATGGGCCTACATGAACTACACGCGGGGGTGTCACGCCCCACGAGCGGCTAACTCTGCTTCGGCTTTCAGTGCGCGATTTACCATCTCGAACACGAGCGCTGGATCGAGCGGCCGGCCCTGGTCATACTGCCGTTCCAGCCTTTCGACCAGATCAACGGAGGCGTCCTCGCCGTAAGGGCGCTTGATGCGTTGAACGATGGGGCTCGGACCCTTGGGCGTTTGGCGGCGGTGCCGCTCCGCCCATGCTGCTCGGTTGACGAGTTCCCACACGATGTCCTCATTGAACCGCTCATTCCGGTTGTGTTGGGCCTCGAGCGTCTCAACGAGGTGTACCAGCTCAGCGTCCCGGTAGGGGTTCGGGGGCTCGTAGTCCTTGCGAGTCGCCGTCGGCTGCGCTGCGGTGCTCAGTGGGCTCATGGCCTCACGCTAACGGATGGATGGCCGCGAGCAAAGCACCCTTACGGGCATCAACTCGGCGAGGATTTTCGCTGCCTTGGCGTCCGTGGGAGCGTTCGACCAGGAGCCCGAGCCAGATGGGGGGAGACCGGCCCGTTCGACGCCTACGTCGGGCTGTGTTCACCCGCCCGATCGACGACCCGCGCCATCGACGCTTCCCTCAGGCGGCTCTGACCTCCGCTCGCCAGCCCTTCACGTGCGGCTGGTCAGTCGGTGACGTGAACGATCGTGAGGTGTTTGCCGGCCGCCTCGGCAAGGGCGGCGAGATCAGCGGGATCGGTGGTGAGCACCTCGTCCCCCGAGACGGCGCTGTCAATGACCGAGCCGTCGACGACGTCCGCGATGCGGGTGGCGGCAAGCAGCTCACCGACTCGGCGTGCGGCGGCGGGATCAAGGCTGCGCTCGTCCACTCCGCGCAGTAGACGGACCAGGCGCACCTGGCGCGTGCCGGAACGCCATACTTGCGCAACCGCCGTCGTCGTCGTTCTCACGGGCACCTGGTCACGTTGGGCGACCTCGATGAACGCGATTACCGTCCGACTTCCTCGCTCGAAGCCGATCAACGCGCCGGCATCGAGGATGAGCGCCATCAGGCTGCGTGACCGGCGCCGGGCCGGGTGACCGTTGCCGCTCGTCGAGCCTCTGCCACCAGCCGTGCGGCTTCCTCCGGACCCATGGGCTGCGTCTCGCGGGCCAGCTCGTCGAGCGCAGCCCGGAGCAGCCGATTGCGGATGCGGTCCGCGGCGGCGGACGACAGCCAGGCCGAGACCGACATACCTTCCTCGGCGGCGGCCTCCCTGACCACCCTCGCCAACTCCGCATCGAACGACACACTGAGCTTGTCCACGGCCATTGTTCGTATCCTACCAGTGTCGTCCCGTGGTAAGAACCGCTCGCCAGCCTTCTATTGTGCGGTTGGCTGAGGCGGTGGGGGACAGCCGGGCGCGGGCGCGGTCGGCGTGGGGTTCGGCGCGCTGGCGGGCGCCTGAGG
>JBOGED010000188.1:0-7685 GCA_050743625.1 Egibacteraceae bacterium
GTTGAAGACCCCGGCGTAGACCTGCTCGAACGCCTGCCCGGGCTCGACGCCTTCGTTGGTCCTGAGCGTGTCGATGGCGCCGTAGAGGACGGTGAGCGCGCCCAGCACGACCTCGGCATGGTCGGTGCGGGTGAAGTCGACTCCGGCGTCGGCGAAGGAGTGGCGCAGCATCGTGACCGCCGCGTCGCGCTCGCCGTTTGGCGGCCGGTCGGCCTGCGCGCCTAGGCGCAGCAGGTCCTCCACGAATGAATAGCCGCTCACCGTCCCACCCCCTGGGAACGGCCGTCCTCGACGACCGACAACCCCCGCCCGGACGCCGTTCTGCTGCGCAGCGCGGCGGTGACCCGGTCTTGCCGCTCCACCCGTGCGCGCAGCCGCTCGTTCTCGGCGACCAGCCGATCGATCAGCCCGTCGGCATGAGCCAACTCGTCCAACAGTTGAGCGGCACGCTCCGCGAGCGACTCCATCCCGTTCATCGCCGGCCCCCGGCAGCGCGTGCCTGTCGTGTCCGGGCCGACTGCAAAGCCAACCGGGTGAAATGGGCCTTGCGAGCCTGCTCGGCCCGCCGGGCGCGCTCAGCAGGAGCCAGCGTCCGGTCAGGGTCGACCTCGTCCTCGAACCGGCGGAGGAACGCCGCGCGGGCCGGCGCGGTGACCTCCCGGCTGTCCCGCCGCGCGTGGAGCGCGTGGGCGGCCAACCGCGCCCGCAGGATCCGCTGGCTAGGCGACAGCTCGCTCATGCCGCCTCCCCACTGATCTCGGCCAGCGCCCAGGCGATCTGGCGCTCCACCTCCACGAGAACCGCGAGGACCTCGCTCAGCCGCTGGTCAGCCAGTCGTTGACCCGAACGGGCGGCAATCGCCGCGCCGACCCACCCGGCCGCGCTACCGTCCAGCGGCACCACGGCCCGACAGACCGTCTCGCCGACCAGTTGGGAGAACTCACACTCCAGCGCAGCCCGCGCCCACGCGATCCACGCCCCCGCCCACTCCAACCGTTCCCGGCACATAACCCCTCCAACTGGCTCAAGCCTGCTACTGGCTTGAGCCAGTATGCGAGAAGTGTGGCGGAGCAGTCAAGAGGCTTAAGCCAGTCGGTCATTCGTGCTGACCGAAGGGACGTCACAGCTCGTAGGAACACACAGCGCCCGAGCCGATTACCCGCTCTGCGCCGATGCGTCATGCGCTGTAACCGCTCGCTGCGCACTGGCCTCCGCGGCTGTGCAAGATGCTTTCCCCGAATGGAGCGGCTCTCGCGAGATACGCGAATGCATGAGCCGCCGGAGCGCGCCACCCAGGCCCACGGCCCGGCACCGGAGGCCAGCATGCTCGCAGGCACGCCAAGCTGGCTTATGCCACCCTCAAGCCTTGCCGCGCTTGCTGCGATGACTCACGGAAACCCGCGCGTGCCTCAGCGCGGTCGGCATCCACGAAGACCCCATGCCGACCCGCGCTACGAGGCGGCATCAGCGGCTCACGATCGCCGAAGTGTGGGGGATCGGCGTCTCGGATCGTCACCAGAAAGCAAGATGCCGCCCGGCACCCGTCGAGCCCCGCCACAAGGCGCGGGAGCTGCCCAAGCGCCAGGCGCCTGACGCGGAACGCGCGCCGTGCTATCGACGACCGGACTATGGTTCTGACCAGCGCCAGCGTGTCGAGAGCGGCGACCGCCGTGGCACTGACCGGGCAAGAGCTCAACCGCGCATCCATTCAACGGACCGACCATGTGTCTGGTGCCCGGTCCATCGCCAAGCCAGCAACGATCGCGCCGGGGTGACTCGCCTTCCAGTCCGCAAAATTACGCGCTGCGACACGGCGGTTGCGCTCCGAAGGTATTTTTCTCGCCGGGAAACGCTCTTGGAAGGTATATGGAGCTTCCGCCCGATGGGGGTCGGTCGTGACGAACATGAAGCACGGCAACGGTACGCACCGGCCCGCTCACGAACGCAGTCGTGCAGATCCTTGGCTCCACGGGCAAGGGTGACCGGTGAAAGTCCGGATGCCAGTGCGCCGCCGTGAGCGACCGAGACCTTCCTCGCTCGTGGTCCCGTCGAAGAGCGGGAAGCGTGGATCGGCAACGCCAAACACGACGGCTGGCTATGCGGCGTTCATCTCCTACAGTCACGCCGCCGATGACCGGCTGGCTCCTGCCGTTCAGCGTGGTCTGGAGCGGTTGGCGAAGCCGTGGCACCGCCGCCGTGCTCTGCGTGTCTTTCGTGACAACAGCGGGTTAGGGGTAACCCCGGGGTTGTGGTCCACGATCGTCACCGCGCTCGACCAGTCGGAATACCTTGTGTTGCTCGTCTCGCCTGAAGCGGCGCAGTCGACCTGGGTAGGCCGGGAGATCGAGCACTGGAAAGCGACCAAGCCCGTCGAGCGGATCCTGCCGGTCATTACCGACGGGGAGCTTCAGTGGGACGCCAACCGTGGCGGCTTCGACCCCGACCGGTCGACCGCGTTGGCGTCCTCGCTGCTCGGCGTCTTCGCCGAGGAGCCGAGATACCTGGATCTTCGGTGGGCCAGGACTGAAAGTCAGCTCGATCTTCGCCATAGCCGGTTCCGGGATGCAATCGCCCAGCTTGCCGCCCCCATCCACGGCCTGGCCAAGGATGAGCTCGAGTCTGAGGACATTCATTTACACAGGCGGACGGTGCGCCTGGCGAGATCCGCCATCGCCACACTTATCGTGCTGCTGATTGTCGCGGTGCTCAGCACGTATCGCGCCAACCAACAGACGGCGTTGACGCGTTCTCGTGAGCTGGCGTTGATCGCCAGGACGCAGTTGCCGATCGACCCGGAGCGCAGCCTGTTGCTCGCTAGGGAGGCGTTCGAGGTGAGCCCGACTGAGCAGGCTCGGGTGATGTTGCGGCAGGCCTTGGCGGACTCGCTGGTGCGGGCCACGCTGACCGGTCACGAGGGCGTGGTGTACGGCGTGGGTTTCAGCCCGGACGGCCGGCAGGTGGTCAGCGCCAGCGCTGATGGCACGGTCCGGCTGTGGGACTTGGAGCGGGAGACTTCCACGGCGCTTCTAGGGCAGGAGGGCGCGGCGAACGACGTCGCGTTCAGCCCCGCTGGGGGGCGGGTGGCCGCCGCGGGCCGCGACGGCGTCGTCCGTGTCTGGGATCTCGGCAATCTGGATTCACCGCGGGAGCTGCCTACCGGTCTGAGGCAGGTGAACCATGTGGCGTTCAGCGGCGACGGGCAGCGTTTGGCCAGCTCGGGGTCGGATGGGACCGTGCACGTGTGGGACCTGAGCAACCCGTCCTCACCTCGCGTCTTCACCGACCACAGTCGAGGCACCGTCGTGCGCGGCGTCGCGCTCAGCCCGGATGGGCAGCGGGTCGCCAGCGTGGGCGAGGACGGCGCCGTGCGCGTCCGGGACCTTTCTACGGACAGCGTGCTCGAACTGCGCGAGGGTGGTGTCAACCAATGGGTCTGCGTGGCGTTCAGCCCTGACGGCCAGCACATCGTCGGCGCAGGTCAGGGAGGCGGTGCGGTCTATGTGTGGGACCTGAGGAACGCGGATAACCCGTTGAGGTTCACGGGCCATAAAGGCCCGGTCCGAAACGTCGCGTTCAGCCCGGACGGGCAGCAGATCGTCAGCGCGAGCGAGGACGGCACCGTGTACGTGCGGGATCTGCGGGACACAGCGAACCCGGTGGTCCTGCGAGGCCACCGCGGGCACGTCTTGGGGGTCGCGTTCAGCCCGGACGGGCGGCAGATCGCCAGCGGAGGCGGTGACCACACCATACGGGTGTGGGCCAACGGCCATTCGACGGTCCTGGGCGGGCACATGAGCGGGGTGTGGGATGTCGCGTTCGGCCCTGGCCAGAAGGTCGCCAGTGCCAGCTTTGACAGCACCGTGCAGGTCTGGGACCTCACCAGACCCGCCGAGCCCGTGGTGCTAGGGCCACATACCCGTGAGTACCGGGTGCGGGGGGTCGCGTTCAGCCCGGACGGCCGTTTGGTGGCCAGCACCGATGAATACGGCGGGGTACGAGTGTGGGACCCGGCCCGTCCAATTGAGCCGCCCATCCTCCTTCGCGGTCAAGAAAATCAGGAGTACAGCCCAGCGTTCAATCCCGCCGATCCAGGGCTGCTGGTCAGCGCGGGAAAGGACGGCTCTCTGCGCATCTGGGACTGGATGGAGCAAAGAGAGCGCACACAGCTCAAGAGTGGGAACAACATCATGTATGCCGCCGCGTTCAGCCGGGACGGTCGTTGGGTGGCCGGCGCGGGCAGTGATGGCACGATACGCATCTGGGACTGGGCTAGTAGCGAGGACCCAGCCGTGACGCTGCCGAGCGGTCAAGGCCAGGTCTGGAGCGTCGCGTTCAGCCAAGACGGGCGGCTGCTCGTAAGCGCGGGTAACGACGGCACGGTACGAGTCTGGGACCTCGAGCGAAACGGCGCCTCTGCCGTCCTCCGCGGCCATGAGACCCCCGTCAAAGGAGTCGCCTTCAGCCCCGACCCGCGGGTGGTCGTCAGCGCTGGAACCGATGGCACCATCCGAGTCTGGCACTGGCAGACCGAGGACGAGTCGGCGGTGCTCAACCGGCAGGACGAGGGCGTGACCAGCATCGACATCAGCCCGGACGGGACCAAAGTGGTCAGCGACGGCGCCGACTACACCGTTCGCGTGTGGGAGTGCGAGATCTGCGGGCTCGTCACCGACGAGGACCTCCTCAGGATGGTCGCCTCGCGGACCACCCGTGAGCTGACACCCGAGGAAAGGATGACCTTCTTACGCTGATCCGGTATCCAACCCTCGGATCCGCGCCGTTGTGCGGCCGGCATTGTCTGACCGCCTCGAACCTCGTTCCGCAGCGCAAGCTGGGCTGAGTCGCGGTTCCGCCTGCCACCGCGCGGTGTTGCGTGGTCGATGGAATATGCAAACGGTCTCACGACTGCGAACAAGCCTGGGTGCCCTGCCGTTCCCGAGCGCGGGTTACGGGTTGTGGTTACAATTGCTGTTGGTGGGAGCGCAGAGGTTCGATGTGTTCCTGTGCCACCACAGCGCTGACGGCGGGGTTGTCGAGCGTATTGCTGAGCGGCTTCGAAGTGCGGGAGTCCGGTCGTGGCTGGCCGGTTGGCGTATCGCGCCTGGGGATGATTGGCAGAATGAGATCATCCGGGGTCTTGGCGCCTCGACGGCTTGCGCGGTCTTCGTCGGCTCGCCTGGCTTGGGTGGCTGGGCTCGCGAGGAGCTGGGGGTGGCGCAGGACCGAGCGGTCACAGACCGCAGCTTTCGCCTGTTCATGGTCCTGCTTCCCGGCGCCCCCAACCCAGACGATCCTAACCTGGCGTTCCTGGCCAACCGTCAGTGGGTTGACCTGCGGCCTGACATCGACGACCGTCGCTTCCAAGACTTGCTGTCGGCGATTAGCGGTATCCCCCGCCGCCCTGCCGCGCTTGCCGCAGCGCGTGATTCTCGGTGTCCGTATCGGGGTTTGGAGGTTTTTGAGGAGGAACATGCCGAGTTCTTTTTCGGGCGTGACGACGACACCCGACGGCTGGTCGAAAAACTCAAAGACAGCCGCTTCCTGGCGGTGCTTGGCCCCTCGGGGTGCGGCAAGAGCTCGCTGGTACGCGCCGGGATCATCCCCGCGCTCAAACAGGGCGCCCTCCCCGGCAGCCAGGGCTGGCCTATTCAACTGATCACGCCTGGGGGGCGTCCATTGAGCAGGCTGGCTGCCCACCTGGCGTGGCTGTTCCCACAGGAGTCGACGCTCGACTTCCTAGAAGGGCTGCGCGCCGACGAGCGAACCTTGGATCTGACTGTGTCCCTAGCCTTGGGCGACCAACCCGACGACCAGCAGATGGTCCTGGTGGTCGACCAGTTCGAGGAGACGTTCACGCTGTGCGCCGACGAAGCCGAGCGCGTGGCGTTTGTGGCCAACCTGTGTTATGCGGCCACCATTCCGGCAGGACGCTTGGTGGTGGTCATGGCGATGCGGGCCGACTTTTACCCCCACTGCGCGTCATACTCGCAGCTGGCGGCACTGGCCACCCGCCAATTCCTTGTCAGCCCGCTGGGCGCTGACGGGCTCCGCGAGGTGATCGAACGGCCCGCCTGGCGAGCGGGTCTGGAGCTGCAACCCGGGCTGGTCCAGACCATCTTGGCTGAAGTGGTCGATCGGCCGGGCAGCCTGCCGTTGCTGGAGTACGTGTTGTGGGAGGTTTGGCAGGGCCGCCAAGGGCACCTGCTCACGGTTGAGGCGTATGTGGCCAGCGGCGGGGTTCAGGGCGCGTTGGCGAACCGGGCCGAGGCCACCTACGAGCGGCTGACTCCCGCTCAACAGGCGATCGCTCGTCGGGTGCTGTTGCGTCTGATCCAGCCTGGGGAGGGTACCGAGGACACTCGTCGCCGCGCCGAGATCGGCGAGCTGCTTACCCGTCACCAAGGGGAAACCGACCTGGAGGTGGTGATCAAGACGCTGGTCGACGGGCGGCTGTTGACCACCAGCCGTGATGCGGTCAGCGGCGCGCGGGTGGTCGACGTCGCCCATGAGGCGCTCATCCAGGGTTGGCCCACGCTGCGCGGCTGGATCGAGGAGGACCGCGAGCTCCTGCGTGTTCACCGCCGTCTGACCGAGGCTGCGGCCGAGTGGGACGACAACGACCGGGAGGAGGGGTTTCTCTACCGCAGGGTTCGCCTGGCCGCCTGGCAGGACCGCTCGACTGCGGACCTCAACGATCTGGAGCGAGCCTTTCTGGACGCCAGCCGCCAGCGCGAGGCGCAGGAGCATGCCGCGCGCCGTCGGCGGGTCCGCCTGGCCCTGGCGAGTCTCAGCACGGCTCTGGCGATCATCAGCGCACTGGCGCTCTTCGCGTTTGCGCAGGCCAATCGGCTGGCCGATCAGCGTGAGCTGGCGTTCTCCCGGGAGCTGGTGGCAAGCGCCGAGACCCAGCTGGAAGCGGATCCGGAGCTGAGCATCCTGTTGGCTGGCCAGGCGTTCGAACTCAGATCGACGGCAGAGGCCCAGGCGGCGCTCCGCCAAGCCATCGTGGAATCGCGGGTACGGGCCACGCTGCGCGGCCACGACAGCCCGGTGTTGGGCGTGGCGTTCAGCCCCGGCGGGCAGCAGCTGGCCAGCGCCGGGCGCGATGGGACGCTGCGGGTGTGGACGCTGGCGGGTGATGTCGATCCGGTCGTGCTGACCGGTTACGACGGCGCGGTGAACGGCGTGGCGTTCAGCCCTGACGGGCAGCGGCTGGCCAGCGCCAGCGATGACCGCATCCTGCGGGTGTGGACGCTGGCGGAGGGCGTCGCTCCGGTCGTGCTGACCGGCCACGACCGCCAGGTACTGGGGGTGACGTTCAGCCCTGACGGGCAGCTGGTGGCTAGCGCTAGCGCCGACGGCACGGTGCGCGTGTGGCAGGGGGCTGGTGACGGCAACCCGGTCGTGCTGCGCGGCCACGACGGCGCGGTGGACAGCGTGGCGTTCAGCCCTGACGGGCAGCGGGTGGCCAGCGCGAGCGACGACGGCACGGTGCGCGTGTGGCAGGGCGCAGGTGACGGCAACCCGGTCGTACTGCGCGGCCACGACGGCGCGGTGAACAGCGTGGCGTTCAGCCCTGACGGACAGCGGCTGGCCAGCGCCAGCGCGGACCGCACCCTGCGGGTGTGGACGTTGGCCGGTGATGTCGATCCGGTCGTGCTGACCGGTTACGACGGCGCGGTGAA
>JBOGED010000189.1:0-2247 GCA_050743625.1 Egibacteraceae bacterium
TACCTGGGCGGCGTCGGCAGCGTTGTCCAGCAGGACTAGGACCTCCTTGTCAGCCAGCAATGTCCGAAACATCGCCGATGCCGCCTCAACGTTGGTAGGCACCTTGTGGTCTGTGACGCCAAGCACACGGAGGAAGTACCCGAGCACCCGTACCGGCGGCAACGCGTGCGGCTCGGCGCCTAGAAGGTTCACATAGAGCACCCCATCGGGAAACCGCGGGGCCAGCTCGTGGGCGACCTGGATGGCCAGAGCCGACTTGCCGATCCCCGGCTTGCCGTCGATCGCCGAGATCATCACCGCGGGGTGGGGGATCTCACGGGGAGAGGCGAGACGCGCTCGCAGGGCGGCCAGCTCGGACTGGCGGCCGGTGAAATCGGCGATGTCGGGCGGAAGCTGGAAGGGACGCGTAGGTTCGGGCGACGCCCACTCCAACTCTGGAGCCTGGCGAAGAATGTCACGCTGCAGCGCCTGCAGCTCCGGGGAATCAAGGCCCCGAGCGTGGAGTAGCTCGAGGCCGGATTGACAGACTCGAGCCGCCTCCTCCTGCCGGTGACTGCGGTAGAGCGCCAGCGCCAGCTGCCGGCGAATCCCCTCATCCGGAGGTCGCTCTGCCACAAGCCCTTCGAGCTCGCCGATTACCTCGGCATGGTGACCTAGGGAGAGATCGGCCTCGACCCGGGCCTGCAGGGCGGCCCGCCGCAGCCCCTCGAGCCTTGTGACCTCCCGTATGGCGAACGGCCGATCCGCCACGTCGGCCAGCGCACGCCCACGCCAGAGCGCCAGGGCGGTGCGCAGGCGCGTGAGCGCGGTGTCAGGATCCTCTGCCGCCAGCGCGCTCCGGCCCTCCACCACAAGCTGCTCGAACCGGAAGGCGTCGATGTGCTCCGGACGGATGTGCAGCGCATAGCCGGCGGCCTCGCCAGTCCCCGCCGAGACGAGCACCTTGGACTGGGCTCCCGCCTTCCGCCCTGGCTCGAGGCTCTGGCGCAGATGCAGGACATGGCTGCGCAACGTGGTCGCCGCACCCGCGGGAGCGGATTCGCCCCATAGCAGCTCGATGAGCCGGGATCTCGTCACGACCCGGCCAGCCTCCAAGAGCAGGACCATGAGCACCGCACTCTGCTGTGGCCCAGGTCGCATCCGCCGGCCGCCCACCTCGATCTCTAACGGGCCAAGGATCCGAATCTCCACGCGCTCCCCGCGTCCTGCACAGCCAGAGCCTGGATGAACCTCAAGAGAGCTTACAGACCGCGCGTGGATTGCTGAACCATGCGCCAGAGCCGCCAGACCTATACTGCCGACTATGCGGATAGCCACCTCGATCGGTACGGAGGCGATCGGACTTCCCATCCCTCCCCAGGCGTTGGTCGAGCACGCGCGGGCGGCCGAGGAAGATGGGTTCCCGTCGGCGTGGTGCGTGCATTTCTCTCGCGGTGTCGATGCGCTCACGATCCTTGGCGTCGCGGCGACGCAAACCCAGAAGATCGAGCTCGGGGTGGGTGTCGTCCCTACCTACCCGCGCCATCCTGTCGCCCTCGCGCAACAGGCGGCGACGGCGCAAGCCTTGGCCGGCGGCCGTCTCACGCTGGGGGTCGGCGTGTCACACCGGCCGGTGATCGAGGGGATGCACGGCATCCCGTACGCGAAGCCCGCCCAGCACATGCGCGAGTACCTGTCGGTTCTGGGGCCCATGCTGAAAGAAGGAAAGGCCGCCTTCGACGGGGAGTTCTTCCACGTCGACGCGCAGCTGTCCGTTCCAGGCACGCACCCCGTGTCGATCGTGGTCGGGGGACTGTCCGCGGGGATGGTGCAGGCCGCGGGAGAGTTGGCGGACGGCGTCGTGACGTGGCTGGCGGGCCGCCACACGTTGGAGAGCCACATCGTGCCGCGAGTCCTGCGGGCGGCGGCCAGCGCCGGTCGGCCGCCGCCTCGGATCGTTGCGTCGGTGCCCGTCGCCGTGTGGGATGATCGGGAGCAGGCACAGCGCACGGCGGATCACGTCTTCAGCCGCTATACGGGGTTTACCAACTATCAACGCCAGTTCGAGCGCGAGGGAGGCGCGACGCCGGGCGGGATCGCGATCGTCGGCGACGAGCCGTCCGTCACCCAGCAGCTCCGAGCCTACGCCGCGATCGGTGTCACGGAGCTCTGGCCGGCCACCTTCCCCGTGGGATCCGATCCACAGGCTTCGCTGCGCAGGACCCGGGAGCTATTGAGATCCCTCACGCCCGAGCTCTAGTGCGGCGG
>JBOGED010000190.1:0-3922 GCA_050743625.1 Egibacteraceae bacterium
TCCCATGCGCCGCCGGCCGGCGAGCAGGTCGTCGATCATGACGTACAGTGCGGTGACGAGGTCGTCGAGACAGGCGTCCACGCGGCCCTCCAAAGTCGGCGTTGGTTGATAACGCCCACTCTTGACGGCCTCGTCTCAAAAGCCCCGTATCCAGCACCAGACACATCATCCACTTTGGAAGCAATCATCTAGAGGACGGCCGTGCTACATCCGAGATCAAGGTCCCGACATCGGCTACCAGACCTATGTCATGCCGAGGGTGCTACCGACACGTCGGCGAGCTGACCCGCGCTCAGCGCCAGAGCGCCGACTACGTCATCGTCGCGCACACGTCCACCCCGCGGCTACGCTCACGAGGAATACGAGAACAAGGTCTCGATGCGCGGTTCCTCTGCCTGAACGTGTGCGCTGACGAGCTGCTCGTCGAGCACGCGGGAAAGGCGGCTGAAGGCGCCTTGGGCATCCTGCCGTTCGCGCCTCCGCAGGCCGAGGGCGATACCAGTGCCATCGAGGAGTTTTCGAGGCGAAGGGCTCCAGCCTGGACGAGATCAACCTCACTACACCCAGGGCTGGTACACGATGCACGTGATGGCCGAGGGCATCGCCAGCGTCTCGAGTCCGGCCTGGAAGTCACCGGCCCGGCCATCAAGGCGGCCTTGGAGTCGATGGGACCGGTCGACAAGCAGGTGACCACCGCGATCGACTTCTCATCCGACAGCCACGACCGGATGTCGTCCGCCCGCCTCTACCAAGTTACCAATGGCACCTGGTCGCCGATCGAGCTCACCCCCGTAAGATGGCGTCCATGATTGACAATTCGCGTAAGGCAATCAGAGAGGGACCGGGCCATTGGCCCGGTCCCTCTCAGGGGGAATCTTCGGAACTCGCCTTATTGGCTACCTCGCCAGCTAGGCGTTGAAGGCGAAACTGCCGGCGCCGGCGCCACCAGAGGCGTTACCGCCGCCGAGGGGTCCGGCAGTGCCGCAGTCGACGAGGAGGAGGAAGCAGTTGAGGGCAACGATATTGACACCGATGCCGCCGTTACCACCGTCTCCACCGCTGGAGGCGGCGGTTTGGTTATTAATGTCTACCGTCGTGCCACCGTTACCATTGTCCATAGGGCACATCTCTGGACAATCTTCGTCGGGCCATGCGTGTGCCGGGGGGGCGACGGCCAGCATTGCGGTAATGATGACGGCGGTGAGAGCGAGGTGGAAACTCCTACGTGCATGAGTCGCAATACTCATAATTGATCCCTCCGTTGCGCGTGAAGGCTCCGCAGCTTTTATAGGCTAAGCACAGCGCACAGTCGATGGCATTTAGAAAGCAGCCCGGTAAATCCCCCCGTTCCTGGTTTCCCCCTCTTGCGAAGCCAGTCACCGGGCCTTCAGTTTTCCCCCTCGGCCCAGCCCTGACGACACGAACCTAACCGATGGATTCATCCAATGCAATAAAAATTTCCCTTGCTCGCTCGCGCGGCCAATACTCAAGTGCCAAATGGGACGCAGGGCACCAAAGACTCCTAAGGGTGATGCGTCAGCTTATGGGCATGTTCCATGATACGGAAGCCCTTAACGAGGACTCGAGATAGGCGAACTTCCTGAGCACGGAGGGTAGCCCACTAGATATAAATCATAAAACTGGCAAGCACACCGCTCGTCCCGAGAGAGCTGGAACCGGATATTTGGCAAGGACATTGGGCCCTTTATTCCCAGAAGATGCTCCATAGATGCCTGGAGGGCTTCGAGATAATCCGGTTGATGCGTTGTGCCCGGAGAGGTCAATGTGCCACGACCGTGGCTTTGGTAACGTTCTGCAACCAAAGGCGGTACGGGGGCCACCGTTGGAACTGAGATGGCCCGACGTGTGTTCACCTGCGCCATGGCCTTGTTCTCCTATGCGCGCAAGGCCGGGTTGAACCTGTCCCTCCTCCCGGGCGATGACCCAGGAGGCGCGATCTTCCTTGCCCAGAATCGTCAGTACACCTTTCTACCTGCGGAAGTTTCGTGAACCGACGCGTGGGCCGTCGCCGTCGCGTTACGCATCGGTTAACCATGTAAGAGAGGGACCGGACCATCGGTCCGGTCCCTCTCCGGGGGGAAAGCTCGGAACTCCCCTTAGGCGCGGGCGCCAGCGAGAGCCTTATGGCACCGAAGGCGCGATGTTGAAGGCGAAACTGCCGGCGCCGTTGCCACCAGGGGCGTTACCGCCGCCGAGGGATCCGGCAGTGCCGCAGTCGACGAGGAGGAGGAAGCAGTTGAGGGCAACGATATTGATGCCGATGCCGCCGTTACCACCGTCTCCACCGCTGGAAGCGGCCGTTTGATTATTGCTGGTGAAGGATATGGCATGTGCTGGGACGGCGACAGCCAGCAGTGCGGTAATGATCACGGCGGTTAAAGCGAGCCGGAACCTGCGGCGTGCATGGGTCGCAATATTCATAGTTGATCCCTTCATTGGGCGTGACGGCCCTGTGCCCTTTCACGGATTAGGCCACAGCGCACAGTCGGACGGCACCAAGAAAAGCAGCCAGTAAGTCTTCCGTTCCTGGTTTCCCCCTCCTGCGGAGCCATTCGCTGGGCACTCACTTCCCCTCGGCCCAACTCTGACGACGTGAACTTAACTGATGACTCCGCCTGATTGCAATAAGAAATTTCCTTGTGCGCCTCGGCGCCAAGTGTTGCAAGTACGAAATGGGCACAGCCACCAAATAGGCTCTTGACAACGAAGCGTCTGTTGCGATGGTTTCTATACTTTACGGAAAAACACACCTTATCCAGTGCAGACCCCGTGAGTTTGCGCCGGCCGCCGAAAGCAGAACTCCTTCTCCCTCCGGATAAGCGATCTGATGGGTATATAAACACCTTAAGGACCTTACGAGGTTAATCCATTAAACCTATGACTGAGATCGGCTATCCCATAGGCTGGGAATTCTCACCATATGACCGCCTGGTCACGCTCGCGGCGCCGCCTGCGGTCGTGTGTGCTGGATCCGTGTGACACGAGTTACATGAGGAGGCGCGATGTAGAAGATCGTTGTCGCTGAGTGTAGTGCTGTGCAGGAGATGGAAGGTTGGTCCTCTGGAGTCGCCCTGCTTGGGGTGGCTGCAACCACCCCAAGCTGCGTCGGTCAAGAGCCGGGGCGGGGAGCGTTGCGGAAAAGGCACGACATGAGCCTCGACGTGGCGCCGGGCGACGCGGACGAGCTGCTGGTGGGCGGCGAGCCTGGGCGCATCCTGATGGCGGGCTACCTGGCGAACCCTGACGCCACCGCCGAGGCGCTGCGCCCCGACGATGGCGGCCTGACGTAGCTGCACACCGGCGACACCGTCCGCGCCGACGCCGAGCGCTACCTGCACTTCGTAGACCGCCGCAAGGACATGATCAATCGCGCCGACGAGAACGTGGCGAGCGGGAGGTGGAGCGGGTGGTCGACGAGCATCCGGCGGTGTTCGAGTCCGCCGCCGCCGGCGTGCCGGACGAGATGCGCGACGAGGCGATCCGGGTCTTCGTCGTACCGGCCCAGGGCGCGACGGTAACCGCCGACGAGCTGCTCGCCCACTGCCGGGAGCGCCTGGCGAAGTTCAAGGTGCCCGACACCATCGAGTTCGTCGACGAGCTGCCCCGCACATCCGTGGGCAAGGTCCAGGAACACCTACTCAAAAGAAGGAGCCATGACCGCCACCCAACCTGCACCGAGTTCTGTCGGCGCTGCCCCGCAAGCTGTGATGTTGTTCAAGCGGGCTGTCGACACCCGCCGCTCGGTTCGGTTCTTCAAGCCCTGCCAGCCGGTTGAGCGCGAGAAGGTGCAGAAGGTCCTCGAGGCGGCCCGCCTGGCAGTCTCAGCACGGCAACGCGGGCGCGATCCGCAAGGCGGTCGTGGTGTACCGCGACGAGACGGACCCCGAGCTCTTCCAGGGCC
>JBOGED010000191.1:0-19200 GCA_050743625.1 Egibacteraceae bacterium
AGCTTGAGGCGCGACTTTCCCTCGTATCCGGAGGAAAACTGCAGGTCAGGCTCGAGCACCCCCGACCGGCGGTACCGCGAGATTCAACAACAGCCTGTATTCCGCCGATATCCCGCACACAACACACTCCTGGCAGGGCGGGTGTGCGATTACGGGCGGATGCGCCCGAGCAGGCACATCACACCGGGGACGCCGCGAGGCGAGCGGGTGGGCGGCTGCGGTCGGAAACAGCAACGTCATTTATGCCCAGCCCCCTTAGTCAGGGAATAACTGCTGTCTGCCACTTGGGTGGATGGGTGGCTGCCTTCCTGCACAGTGCAGGAAGGCCGCCGCTCGAGGCGAGCAGCTCACTGGCCAGAAACGCTAGCTACGCCCAAGGCCTTAGTGGTCCCTTGTATGAGCCCTTCCCGGTCGAGCCGATTGGGAGTAGCGTTCGGTGCATCTACTGGAGGAGGTACGTCCAGGTGGAGTTCTCGAGCGGTGACATCATCGAGGTCAACAGCAAGAAGCTCGGGGGGCCGGTCCGGCGCGGCAAGGTGACCGAGGTGGTCGACCCTGCCAGCCCGCGGTTGCGCGTGGTGTGGGAGGACGAGCGTGAGTCCGTGTTCTCTCCCGCCGGTGGAATGATCCGTGTCGTAGGCCGAGAAGGGGACTGACCCACGCGGCTCACAGCGAGCGCACTGACTGAGCGTCCTACGCTTCTCGACGGCCTGCTCCGGATATGTGATGCGTGGGTGGTAGAAACCGACCAGCGCTTCGACGAACGACTGCTTTACCTTGAGAAGGTCGGCGAAGGTGAGGAGACACTCATCTAGCTGGCCGTCGTCGGCGCGCTCCTTCACCAACCGAGTGACGATCTCCTCCAACTGCTGCTGGGCTAGGCTGGGATCGGCCTGGGTGGCCGCCCGGCTGGCGCTCTCGCAGCAGTCCGCGAGCATCAGCACCGCCGCCTCACGTGATGACGGTTTGGGGCCTTTATATCGAAAATGCTCGGCATCGACGAGCGTGGGATCCTTAGCCGCGAGCAACGCTTTGCGGTAGAAGTAGCTCACGTAGGTTGTGCCGTGATGGCTCGCGATCCCCTCGACGACCTCGGGGGGCAACCGGTATTCGGTCGCCATCGTGACCCCATCGGTCACGTGACGCTGGATGATCGTCGCGGAGCGGGCCGGGTCCAGCTTGTCGTGTGGGTTGGCGACCCCAAACTGGTTCTCGGCAAAGTACAAGGGTGCGTTGACCTTGCCGATGTCGTGGTAAAGGGCGGCAACGTTGCCCAGGAGGCTGTCGGCGCCGATCGCTCGGCAGGCGCGCTCGACCATGGTGGCGACCATGATCGAGTGGTTGTAGGTGCCGGGGGCCTTCTCCCCAAGCTCCCGGAGCAGCGGGTGGTTCCGGTCCGCGAGGTCGAGCAGGCTCGTGGCGGTCAGGATCCCGAACCAGGAGTCGAGGAACGGCAAGAGCCCGTTGACGATCAGCGCGGTCAGTGCCCCTCCCACCAAGCCGGCGAGCACAGCGGGAAGGATCGCCTCGGTCCGGTCGAAGATCCCAGCGCAGGCGCCGGCGACCGCCCCGTACGCCAGCGTCGACTGCCATGCCGCCCGCCGCAGCTGACCCCGGGCCGACAACCGTGAGACCAGCGGTACGGACACCAGGCCCGCGACCGCCGTGAAGAGGATCACGGCCGGCTCTGACGGTGCGTGGTAGGCGACCAACGCCTCCGCGGGGACCAGCATGAGCAGCGCGACGGGAGCGTCGAACAGGATCGTGGTGAGCATCACGATCGCGCCGACGGGGATCAGGTACAACCGCGCGGAGCCTGCGATCTCGATCAGGCCGACGACCTGGACCGCAACGGCGAGAAAGAGCGCGAGAAGCGCGAGGAGCAGCCGGCGGCGCGGGCGCTCCCAGACATCCCGCCGGTACGCGCGCAGGTAGAGCCCCGCCGTGAGGGTGAGGGCGAGCGCCAGGACAGCGGCTTCCAGCAGCTCGACCCAAGGTTGCGTCCCCTCCAAGCCGCGGCGCTCCAGCGCCGCCAACTGGACCTCGTCGACGACCTCGCCGGCCGTCACGATCGGGCTGCCCTGGACAAACGAGCGCTCGACCTCGGTGACCTGCTCGGCAGCGACCCGCCGCGCCTCCGCGGTCGCCTCCTGGTCGACGGTGACGGTCGGCTGGAGCGCCGCACCGATCAGGGGGACGACGACGTCGGCGGCGACGTCCCCCGCCCCATCCGCGGCCGCGGGGAAGCTGCGGAGCGCGAGCTCGGTCCTCAGGGGACCGTCGATTACCTCGGGGAGGCCCTCGGCGGTGATCCTTTGGCGGGCCAGCTGCTGCGCGATGCTCACCGTCTCGCCTCTGACCTGCGCGAGTTGAGGGTCCGGCAGCCCGACGAGCAGCGCCAACCCTTGGGTCGAGACCGTACGCAGCCGCGGTGACAGCGCGCGCGCCTGCTCCTCTGCGCTCGCGACCTGGCCATCCGGTCCAGGTAGCCGTGCGGACTCGACCGCGGCGAACACGTCGCGAACCTGTTGCACGATCGCCGTACGGGCCTCGGCGTCGTCCCGCAGCACCAGCTCGACGGTGGCGGCGGCTTGCCGCCGGGCCAGCTCGGTCTCGGCCGGGTCGGGAACGCGGGTCAAGGTCGGCGCGATCACCGTCCGAGGGGACGGCTCGCCAACCCGGATCGGAGTGTCCTTTAACAGCCCGGCCAGCCCGAACACCGCCGGGATGCCGACCAGCGCGCAGGCCAGCGCGAGCAAGCTCCAGATCGGGATTTTCGGGATTGAGAGGTGACCGGTCAGCCGTGGCACGTCATGATCCTCCCACGAGCGGGCCGGGTACGTGAATACCAGAACGACCCGAGCACACGGGGATGTTCCTTGACCGGTGGCAACGCAAGAAGCGTGAGGGGCCCCGACACGGCGGGACCCTCACACTGTCGCCTCGTCTCACCCGAGCCGCAGCCAACCCCTCACGGCGCAATCGACGCCTTCGGATCGACGGTCCGCGATGCGCAGACTCAGCCCATCACGGCACGGCCGTCGAGCGTGCCACCCTGACAGGCGCCGTTGATCACCGTGCCTCCGCCACCGGTGCAGTCGGCCGCCGTAATGATAGAGCCGGCGTGGGCGGGTAGGGCCAGGCTTGCCAGGGCGGTGAGCGTGGTGGCGATGGTGATCGCTCGTTTCGTGCGCATGATGTGCTCCTCGTGTGGTGGGTGTGTCGGTGGGCCAAGCCAGGCTCCAGGCGCGGCGTCCTCGTCGCGGCGGGCATCGACGGGTGACCTCGAGCGGCGATGAGGTTTCCTCTGTGACGTCCCCTGAGGCCGCTGGCTCCCCCAGTTGGCCTGGCCTTGACGCCCATTTCCTAACGCACCATCTCAGGTAAACGCAAGAAGAATCGCCTTACGCCCCGGTGTCTTCCAACTTGTCGATGCGCGCGCGGTTGTCCCGCGTGTGGTCGTGGCTGTGGGTCACGAGGTCGGCGATGACCTCCAGGGCTTGCGCGATCTCGCCGAGCACCGGATCGGAGCGAGCCTCGACGTCCTCACGCAGCCGGGCGATGATCGCGCGCAGCTGGTCCGTCAGTTGCTCATGGGTAAGAACGTCGTCCATGGTCAAGGCCCGAAGATCCCGACCTGGTATGCGCGAAACGCCAGTCCGAAGTTCACCAGTCCTACCAACGCAAAGATCGTGTGAGGGTTCCACCGACCGGCCGTGGCGAACCTGTGGGCGACGATCAGGACCACCAGCGGGGACAGGATGCCGTAGGACAGGTGAAACAGCAGCGCCCCCCAACCGTCACGGCCGGGCGGGCCGGGCCGCCCGCCGAGCACCAGCGCCACCAGGCCGACAAGCAGCTGCACCGCGAGCAGGATCTGGGCGACCGAGACCGCTTTCCAGAACGTCGGCGTCTCCTCGTAGCGCGACAGCCGCAGCGCGAGGGACCAGAAGCCGATGATCGCCCAGCTGCCGATCACCGCGAACCCGATGAGGTAGCCGTGCAAAGCCGTGAGGTTCATGTGGCGGGCAGCCTAGCTGAAGTCCCCCTCCCAAGCCGTACCCTGGCCCCTCATGATCTCCCTTTCGGACGTCACCGTCGCGCACGGTGCCCGGGTGCTCTTCAAGGACGTGTCCTTAAAGATCGACCCGGGGATACGCATGGCGCTGGTCGGCGCGAACGGCGCCGGGAAGACCACACTGCTAGAGCTGATCGCTGGCGAGCGGCAACCGGACGCTGGCGAGATCGCCCGCCGCCGCGACGTGACGGTCGGGACGATGAGCCAAGAGGTCGCCGACGCCTCTGGTCCGGTGCTCGGCGAGGTCATGGCGGCCAGTCCCGTGCCGGCGCTGGAGGAGCAGCTGAGCCTGTTGGCCTCGCGGATCGCCGCCACCTCCCCTGGCCCCGAGCAAGACGCCCTGCTCGCCGAGTACGGGCACGCGCAAGACCGGTTCGATCACTACGGTGGGTACGGCGTCGAGGCCGAGGCCCGGCGGATCCTGGGCGGCCTCGGCTTCGGTGATCGTGACCTGCACCGCGACCTGCGCGAGCTGTCAGGCGGCTGGATGATGCGCGTCGCCTTGGCGCGGCTGCTGCTTGCTCGCCCCGACGTCTTGCTGCTGGACGAGCCGACGAACCACCTGGACCTGGACAGCATCCGTTGGCTCGAGGGCTTTGTCGGCAGCTACGAGGGGGCGGCGGTCGTCGCCAGCCACGACCGTGACTTCATCAACGCCATCGCCAACCGGGTCGTCGAGCTGGCCCGCGGGGTCGTGACGTCGTATGCCGGTGATTACGAGGCGTTCGTCGCGCAACGGGAGGCGCGCGCCGCGCAGATGGAGGCCGCCGCGGCGCAGCAGGCCCGCCAGATCGCCCATACCGAGCGCTTCATCGAGCGGTTCCGCTATAAGGCCACCAAGGCGCGGCAAGTGCAGAGCCGCGTCAAGCAGCTCAATAAGTTGGAGCGCATTGCCGTGCCGGAGACCGACAGCAAGCGCATGAGCCTGCGGTTCCCCCCGCCGCCCCGCGCGGGCCGCGACGTGGTCGTGTTGGAAGGCGTGCGCAAGGCCTACGGAGAGGTGATCGTCTACGACGGGCTCGACCTCGCGCTGGAGCGCGGTCAGAAGGTCGCGCTCGTCGGCCCGAACGGGGCGGGCAAGTCGACCCTGCTGAAGCTGCTCGCCGGCGTGCTGATGCCTGACAGTGGCGTGCGCAGGCTGGGCCACAACGTCGAGGTCGCCTACTACGCGCAACACCAGGTGGATGCGCTGAACCTGGACCGCACGGTCCTGCAGGAGCTGTCAGGGTGCGTCGACACCTCCAAGGTCAACCCACGCGACGTGCTCGGCGCGTTCCGGTTCAGCGGGGACGACGTGGACAAGCGGGTCGGGGTGTTGTCGGGCGGTGAGCGCGCGCGGCTGGCGCTGGCCAAGCTGCTCGCCCGGCCCGTGAACCTGCTGTGCATGGACGAGCCGACGAACCATCTCGACATGCTGAGCCGCGACGTGCTGGAGGACGCGCTGGTCGCCTACCCGGGCACGGTCGTGCTGATCACTCACGACCGCCACCTCATCCGCTCGGTCGCCGACACGATTGTGGCCGTCGGTGGGGGACAGGCCACGGTGTACCCGGGCGACTTCGAGTACTACGCCGAGCGCACCGGCCTCGACGTGGACTCGGCGTACGTGCCAGAGGCCTTGGCTGCGCGAGAGGCTGGCGCCGATGAGCCGCCGGGGCCGAAAGACGCGGCCCGCAAGCGGGTCGAGGCCGAGCGCCGCAACCGCATCCACCGTGAGACGAAGGATCTTCGCGCGCGCCTGGAGCGTGTGGAGGCGGCGTTGATGGAGGCTGAGGCCGAGGTCGCCGACCTGGATCGCGCACTTGCCGACCCTGAGCTGTACTCCGACGGCCACGCCGTGCGCGAAACCCTGACCCGCCACGATGCCGCCAAGGACCGCGCCGCGAGGCTGTTGGAGGACTGGCTCCGCCTCTCCGAGGCCGTGGAGGATGCCGCCACCCGCGCCGAAGCCCACTGACCACCGCCAGTCCGCAGCTGAGCCCGCGCGCCGTACTGTGCAGGTAAGTGCCGGCGGTCAGTCGTAGATGTTGGGCCCTGGGCCTGCCGCGCTGAGGGTGGTCGCGGCACGGTCGGGGCAGGTGATCGCCTCGATCGCTTGCCAGAGAGCGAACCGTTCCTGCCGGTCAGGCCGGTCCTGCGCGGCCGTTAGGTACCGGAAGCTGTCGATCGGCGGGCCCTCTGGGAACAACGGCTCGAGCACGCCAATCGCGTCCGAGCCGAACCTCGCGAAGGCCGGCGTCCCCTCGTAGAGGTGGTAGCGGCAGAAGGCGGCGACGTGACCAACGAACAGCTCGGGCTCGCGGCAGACGGCTTCGAACGTGGCGATCACCGAGTCGAGCTGCTCGTGGGGATGGTCGACGATGAGGTTGAAGCTGTACCGGAAGTCTGAGTGCTCGCCCGCGAACTCGGCCAGCCGCCGGAGTCGATCGAGCGCGACGGCGGCCGAGTAGCCCTTTGTCATCGACCCCAACAGTGCATCGTCGACCGCTTCCACGCCGATGAAGACCTGCCGGCAGCCGCCGCGATATAGCGCCTCGAGCACCGCGCGGTCGATCTTGTCCAGGCGAAGCCAAGCGAAGAAACGGATGTCCGGCACGTTGTCGCCGAGCGAGTTCCCCAGCTCGACCATCCGACGCCGTGACCCGTTGAACTCGTCGTCGGTGAAGAACACGTTGGTCACGCCGAGTGTCGCGACCTGGTGCCGCACCTCGCGTACCACACGCCCGGGCGTCTGCAGGAGGTAGCGCGGGTAGTCCACGACGTTGTGGCAGAACTCGCACTTCGAGTAGGAGCAGCCCCGCGACGTCTGCAGGGCGACGGTTCGGCGATCCGTGACCTTCGTGCCAGGCCGTGCCGCGGACACGTCGAAGGCAGGGTCGTACAAGGCGAGATCGAGCCCCGACCAATCGGCGAGCGGCAACGCCTCCATGTCGACGCGCCCCGCGGACGGTCCCGACTCGATGACGGCCTCCCCCCACGGGCGCAGGCCGGCGCGGCCACCTCCCCGTCGCCACCACACACCAGGCGGCGGGGCGGCGCCACGGGCCGTCCCTGAAAGCAGTTGCTCGAGCGCCTCGTACGCCGGGGCGGGAACCGCGGCGTCGATCCACGGGGCGGCCCGCAGCAGTTCCTCCGCGGTTCGCGCCGAGACGTGCGGGCCGCCGAGGACGATCAGCAGATCGGGACGGGCGCCCCGCAGAAGCCGGGCGGCGTGGAGTGACGCGGCGACGTTGCTGATGGTCAAGCTGAACCCGACCCAGTCGTACGGTCCCCTCGCGACTTCACGCACCTGCTCGTCGAACCACGCC
Source organism: Egibacteraceae bacterium (assembly GCA_050743625.1). Classification (GTDB taxonomy): domain Bacteria; phylum Actinomycetota; class Nitriliruptoria; order Euzebyales; family Egibacteraceae; genus JBOGED01. The sequence continues at coordinate 7,387 of JBOGED010000191.1, forward strand.
TGCAACGCGGCGGCCACGCGGCGCAGCGGAGTGTCGGAAACGAGGCCGTCGATGTCGATCCCGCTCCAGAACTCGCGCACCAGCGATGAGGGGTGCGCTTCGATGCGCTTGGCGATGGCGGCGGCCCCGTCGCCGTCGCCGTCGTGCCACGCCCAGGTCAGAACCTCGCCGAGGTAGGAGCGCTGTGACTGCAGGAACAGCCGGGCGACGAGCACGTCACGCTCGCGGTCGTCGACTCCCGGCACTACAGCGGAGCGCAGCGCACGCCTCGCGTCGATGTTGAGGTCGAGCAGGTCGGTCCTGATGCCACGCTCCTGGAGATGGGCCCGCAGATACGCGAGCCCGACCGGCGCGTTGGACGTGGAGTGGAACGGCGCGCACACGAGCAGGCCGTGGCGGCGCGGGCTGAGGCCCCGACGCCGCCGGACGGTAAGCTCGGTGAGCGTCATCCGTCGTCCTCGCGGTCCCCGACGACGTAAAGCGCACCCTCGCGCACGAGCGCCTCGGTCAACTCGACCTGAGCGGCGTCGGCGAGTCCTGGCAGGTCACGGACGCGGGCACCGTCGCTCTCGAGCGCGGCCAAGACGGCCGCCAGCGCACCCGATGCGACGCGAAGGGATACGTCGCCCGGGAATGTCACGACCACCTCGTCGCCGTCACGCGAGACGTGGCAGTTCACGTCGAGCCTTCGCCGGACGCGGGTGTCACGCGTGATCGGAGGGGGTGGAGTGAACCCTCCGCCCGCGCTCGCCGGTGGAAGGTTGAGTGAGCCGACAAACGCCCGATCGAGGTCGGAAAGGAGGCGCTCAATCGTCGGTGGTGTCGCGTGCGCCTCGATCGCCTTTGCGATGCGCTCCCCAAGCTCGGCGGGTGTCTCGCCGCGCACTGTGGTGTCGACCTCGTCGAGCTCGGCCACGAGGCGGGAGAGCACGTCGCCCAAGACCACCGGCGTGATCCCGACCGTAAGGTGGAGCGACGGGCCATCGCCGCGTGCGCAGGCGTGGTGCTCGGTCCCCCGGCGAAGGTAGAGCACGTCTCCCGGCTCGAGTGTGATGGCCGCCGGGCCGTCGGCCGGGGTGCCGACCGACCACTCTTTGACCCCCGCGATCTGGAACACGAGCACGTCGTGGTCGTCGCGATGGGGCTGAAGGCCGTCGCCGCGGGGCGGTGACAGGTACGCATTCGCGCCGAGGCGCTTCGCCAGGCGTACCCCCCTCCGCGTCAGGTCCCGCTCGAGGCCGGTGCACAGCGCCCGAACGGGCGGCCAGCGACGGTGCAGGCGGGTGAGCAGGATCGACGCGCCTTGCTGGAACGCCTCGTACACGGCTCGCATCGACAATCCGCCGTCGGCCGCCTGCATGGCCGGCGGTGGCCGGCGGACGATCCCTTGTACGATCCCCACCCATCCCTCCGCCGCGCCCGTCGCCGTGGCGACGAGATGCTCCACATCACGCACCGACAAGATCTCCGCGAACCGATCGGCCGCGCCGGCGCGAACGTGGCAGGGCGCGCCGTCGAACGCCGCCAACAGCGTTTCGGCGGCGGCGGGACCGACCAGATGGTGAAGCCTGGCGGTGTCCTCGCTCACGGGTGGCTCCGCCGACGTCGAGGCGCGAGCGCGATGAAGCGCCGCTCGTCACGCAGCACGAGCCCCAGCTCGACGAGTAGCGACAAGCACGCGTCGAGACGAGCCGCGCCCATCCCGAGCGCGGCGGTGAGCCGTGGTGCCGTCGTGACCCGGGCGCATCCGCGGAGCACGGCGGCGAGATCGCCCTCGAGCACGAGCTCTCGTGTGTCGCGCTGCCGGCGGTCGACGATCTGCACGAACGTCCCGCCGTCGCGATACTCGAGCGCGCGGAGACCCGCGGCGGCGAGTGCCGCGTGGTGCTCGCGCCAGTCCTGCACCTCGCGCGCCAGCTCGCCCCATGCGTCGTCGGCGTGGGGGGCGAAGCGACCCGCGACCGCGACCGTCACCGGCGCGTCGGCCAGGCGAGACGGCAAGAAGCCGGACCGGGGTGCGGCACCGCTCAGGTCGAGCCCGAATCGATGAGGATCCGCGTACATCGGGCTGCCGCGGTCGAGGTAAAAGCGTGAGATGCTCGGCGGCCGAAAACCTCGGAGCAACCGGGCGACGGCCACACAGCGGGATACGGCCTCCGTATCCACGCCTGGCAGATGCGTGATCAAGTTGTACTGGTACGGCAGCGCGTACTCCTCGCAGAGCTTCATGGACTGGACGTTCGCCGCCGCGGTGAGGCCTTTGTTCATCAGCCGGAGCGTTGGTGAGTCGAACGACTCGACGCCGAGCTGGACGCGCCGAGTGCCCGCGGCGGCCAGGAGCTGGGCCTGCGTGTCGTCGAGGTCGCAGCGAAGCTCGGCGAAGAGCGTGATGTCCTCGTCGAGCGCAGCCAGCGAGGTGAGCAGCGACCGCCCGAAGTCGTCCTTTGGGAGGTACGCGTCGACGAGGCTCACGTCGAGGACACGGTGCCTCGCCACGAGCGACCGCACGTCGTTCGCCACGGCCGACACCGCTTTCCTGCGGTGTCCGGGCGCTGTCCGGTACAGGCCGCAGAACGAGCAGCCGTCCGGCGTGCCAGTGTTGCGCCGATGCTCCCACGCACAACCGCGCGATGCCTCGAGCGGCAAGACGACGCGGTCTGGACCGATCGCTCCCGCGTCGGCGACGCGAAAGTACTCCTCGTAGTCGGGAGTCGGCAGGCCGCGGAGATCAATCGAGAGCGCGGCACCGGAAGACCGCTTGACCTGGCCTCCCTCCGCCCGATGCCACACCGAGGGGATCATCGATAACGCGTCGGGGGTCCACGGTCGAGGCAGGGAGGCGAGCGCCAGCAGGGGAATCTCACCCTCGCCCTCCACCACCGCGTCGATCGACGGCTCCCCCGCCAGCAGCGCTCGCCCGCCGCCGGAGGGGAGCCCGCTCCCGCCGAGCACGACCGCGGCGGCCCGCGCGGACGCACTGACCAGCCGCGCCACGAAGATCGCGGCGGTCAGCTGTAACGCGCCGACGGAGATCGCGACGAGATCGAACTCGTCGAGTGCGATACCGGCCACCGCTTCCTCAAGCGCGGCCCGCGCCGTCTCGACCCCGGAGGTCGCGACCCACGCCAGCGCGTCGCGGTCGACCGTTTCCGCGTCAGCGGACGCGGCGAGGAGCTCGTCGCGCCGGTCGGGCTCGAGCACCGCCCCGTACACGGCCTCGGCCAGCTCGTATTGATCCGCCAGCGACGCGTAACGCCGATGGCCGATGCGCCTCGCCACGTCGAGGTGGAGATGTGACGCCCGCGCGTCCACGCCGTTCGCCACGAGATAGGCCTTGAGGACGCCGATCGCGAGCGACGGCCAGTTCGCGAGCCGCCACGGCGGAGAGACGAGGAGGACGCGGCTCGGTCCCGCGTCCGCCCCGTCCTCGCCTTCGCGCATCAGCAGGATGGACCGCCGGGGTTCGAGATGCAGCCGTCCTTGGCAGCCAGGTCGCCACCCTGGTCCAGCGTCTCTGGGATGTCCCTGACCGGGACCTTCACCTTCAGGCCCAGCCGTTCCAGCTGGTCGGCGACGCCATCGACACCCTTCGACTTCAACTCATGGATCAGGTTCTTCACGTCGAAGGGCTCGACCTCGCCAACCGGCTCCTCCCTCGAAACCCTGATGTGCAGCGCGATCTCTTCGTACTCGTCCCTGGCATCACTAGAAGATGGCATATCGCTCCTCTCGTTGTCGGATCGTTAAGGGTCGATTGGCGTTCACGCGTTGCTCGATGAGAACGCCCTCGCCAGGTTCCGCAACTTCCCCAACTTGTCTTCGGCGGTGCAGGTCGTGATGCGGCGGTTTCCCGTGCCCTTCCCGTTCATGACGCGGCACGTCCCGCCGCAGAGGTAGCGGATGTCGCATCGATTGCAGCCGAGGGTGTGGTCGACGTCGTATTGCGCCGCCGTGGCGGCGATGCGCATAAGCACGTCGCGGTACGGACCGTCGTCGATGTGCGCGAGCGCGCCGTCCATCAGATGGCACGGGTGGATCGAGCCGTCCTGGCCGACGACCACTTGCTCCGCGTACCCACAGCTCGGGTTCCGGCGGGCGATGATCGGTTGGCGTCCACCACGAACCTTGGTGAGCAGCTCGTTCACAACCGGCCGCGTCTCGCTCACGTCCAGCCCGTCGTTCAACCCCTCAGCACGTCCGTGCTCGGTGACGCCGAAGCCGATCCGCAACTCCACGTCGTGGCTCGACCACCGGTCGGCGAACGACAGGTAGTTGCGGCGCAGGTCGTCCCAGTTCTCCTCCATCGCAATGGTGTTCACGCGCACATGCACGTCGGTCTTCGCGAGGAGAAGGTCGACGGCATGTACTGCCCGTGCGAACGAACCCGCGCCCCGCACCAGATCGTTCGAGGCCGGAGTAGGGCCGTCGATGCTGACCTGCACCTCGTCCACATACCGCCCGATGTCGTCGAGATACCGGGGTACGAGGAAGCCGTTGGTGAATAGGACAACCTTCAACCGCAGGTCATGCGCGTGGCGCATGACCGGGACGCAGTAGGGATGAAGAAGCGCTTCCCCACCCGTGAGGAGCAGCTGCTCGCCACCGGCACCGGCGAAGTCGTCCAGCAGCCGGCACCACCGCTCGAGCGTGATCGACGAGTCGGTCACCGCGTACGGGCTAGAGTCCGCGTAGCAGTGGATGCACGTCAGGTTGCACTTCTGCGTCAGGTGGATCCGCATGAACCGGTGGGGCGCAACAACCTTGGCGTCGGTCCGGCCCCGGACACCGCGGACAAACCCCTTCTCCGCGAGGCGCTGGACAACGCGCGCGACGAGCACGAGGACGTCACCCGCGTCCTGGTCGTCGGGCTCGCCGGCGAGCCGTTCCACGCAGCCGGCCGGTGTCACCCCCGCGATGAGCAGGCGCATGACCCGCTCGCCGTCGTCGTCGAGCATGACGATGGCCGCCGACGGCACAACCACCCACATGTGCAGCCCATCGATCCGCCGGTAAGAGAGATCCCCGGCGAGCGGGAGCGGACTACCGAACGAGACGTCCGACTCGCCGTCGTCACCCTCGGAGGCCGGTGGCTCGTCGCGGACGGCTGCCTCGGGCTCGACGCGCTCGTGTCGCGTGACCTCATCGAGCCATCGCCGGCCGTCCAGCCACTCCTCCGACAACTGGTCCTCGGACGGAGGGGTGTAGGAGCGGGCGGGCGCGGTGATCTGCAGGAGGCGCAGCTCGGATCGGTGGATCCGTCTAGGCGTGACCGGGGAAGGCGTCCTGGTGTCGCCGTCGGCCTGAGCGGAATTGGAGCCGTCATCCACGATGACCCCCTTGCCTAGGAGTCGATCACTTTAGCCCGACAATCCGCGGAAGGAAAGGGAAGATTTGGTTAGTAGGGGAAGTTACGCTGCGGACGGTACTGGTCTCCGCCGAGGATCCGTCGCAGCGCATCGCCTGGCTCGTCGATCGCGTCGAGCTGGAGGCGCATCTCCTCCTGCGGGACGCAGAAGGTGTGCGTGTACGTCGCGAGCAGTGCGCACCGGAGCGCATCCGTCGTGTTCGGCCGCGACGTATGCCACCAGGCGCCGTGCGCGAAGATGACGCTTCCCGGGGGACCAGTAAGGACCATCGAGCCTTCGACTGACCGGTCCTCATATGGAGGCAATGCACCCCGCCGGTGCGATCCGGGGATGCCAGCCGTGGCGCCGTTCTCGATCGTGAACTCGTCGAGGAACCAGATGTTCTGCCCCGTGAGGGGCATCGAAGGCCACGGCGGGGTGAGCGTCCAGTACGGGTGGTCCGCGTGCCAGTAGAACTCGGTCGCGCCAGGCCAGAGTGCATTCGCGGTGAAGGTGGAGCAGATCACGTCAGGCGAAAGGAAGCGCCGCCAAACCGCCAAGGCGAGCGGATCGAGTAGCGCCCGGTGAAACGCGGCGTGCTTCGCCGCGAGGTGGAGGACACGTTGGTGGCCGGTGTGGTGGCGATTCTGGGGCTCGGCGTGGAGGAGTAGCTCGACGAGCTCGCGCATCTCGGCGACCGCGTCGTGGGGCAGCACCGAGGTGACGACGCAGAAGCCGACTTCCTCTAGAGCCCGGAGCACGTCCTCGGCCAAATTCTCGATGGACTGTTCCGTGGAGCCACTCGCCGCGGCGTCGAACGTGGGGGCGTCAGCGTCGCGGGTCGTCATACGAGGCGTGGCCCGGAGATCCACGAGACGAGCGCGCGGCGTCGGCCCGCGGTCACGGCGGTGACCCGGTGGAAGACGAACGACGGCAGCACGATCACCGTGCCGCGGTCGCGGGGCGCAGCGGTGACTTCTATGCCGAACACCTCCAAGTCGCCGCCTTCATAGTCCCCGTTCGCGCTCAACTGGACAATGGCGGTCAACTTCCGTGGCGCCGTCGATCGCTCGTGGCTGTAGTCGTCGTGCCAGTGGAAGTGCCCGTCGCCAGGCGTGTACTCGCAGTAGTGCGCCTCCCTGGCGAACCCGGTGATATCGAGGTGGAAGTACGCCTCGTTCGCGGCCACGGCGTACGCCCAGAGAAGGTCGTAGATCCATGACGTGGTGTCCGCGCCGTCACCGTTCGCGGGAACCATCTGGACCGTACAGGCCCGATGACGCGGGTAGCGATCGTCTCCGACCGTCGTCGGCGGGGCGATCGGCAATGCTCGGCACGCGTCCACGAGGCGGTCGCAGAGCGCCCCATCCAGCGGCGCTGCCAATGCGACCATGCCGAGATGGTCGACATCGCCAGCGCTACCCCTGAAGAGGCGGCGGGTGTCTGGCGTTGTCGTAGACGTGCGATCGGTCAAACTGTTCTCCCGACCGGGACCCTGATTGCAGGTGGACGAAATGTACGCGTTCCCTCGAAGCGTCGCCACGTCTTGGTTCTCCGCTCGGTTCCACTGTCCTCCACCGGCACGGATCCGACTCTGGGTATAATTCAGTGGAAGTTTCGCAAGTGTCACTACGGCGCGACGGACCAGAACTAAAGGCTGGAGCCATGACGGGAGTGACCGAGGGACGGACAGCATATGACTTCGTCCTGCCTGATGATCGAATAGCTCAGGAGCCGCCGGAGGCGCGAGGAGGCGAGCGTCATGATGCCCGGCTCCTGGTATTGGACCGCGGGCGAAATGTCGTTGAACACCGCACCTTCAAGGAGCTAGGATCGTTCCTTCGTCCTAAGGACGTTCTGGTGTTGAACAACGCGAGGGTGGTCCCGTCGCTCTTGCAAGGGAAGGATATAGGTGGGCGCGATGTAGTTGTGAAGATCTTTTCACCGATGGGGGACGGTACATGGCACTGCCTGGCGTCCCCGGATGAAGCGTGTGGTACGGGCGCCACGTTCTTATTCGGTGGTGGAGATGTCACGGGGAAGCTCTTGCATGAGGAGAGGCCGTATGTATGGCGCATAGCACTTAAACCGCAGGGGATAGACGCACTCTGCAAGGTCGCTCACTATATCTACCCCCCTTACCTGAAGCAGGCCCCCGCGGATCCTGAATACTTTCAGAATTCCTATGCCTCGCGCCCCGGTGCCACCGCCCTCCCATCAGCGGGTCGGAAGTTCACCAGTAGTATGATTGGACAGATCAAACAACTGGGAGTGGGAGTCGTCGAGCTCACACTCGACATCGCTCTCAGGCCAGCTGTTGAGGGATTGGGAAAGAATGGGGCAAGGGCAGTCGAGGCCGATGCTTGGCCACCTATACACTACGAGCGTTACGATGTGCCTATAGAGGTGGCGGATACAATCAATGAACGGCGCCGAAGTGGTGGAAGGATCGTGGTTTGCGGAACATCGGTTTTGCGGACGCTCGAAACCCTTACGGATCAGATGGGACGTGTTTACCCTGGGCGTGGATGGACAGGGCTCATCGTCACCCCCGGCCACCGGTTCCGAGCTTGCGACGTATTCTTGACCAACCTCCACCGGCCAAAAAGCACGGAGCTCCGCCTCACCTCCGCTCTCGCGGGCCGGGAACGGCTCCTCGACATCTACCGACAGGAGGTCATCCCTCGCGGTTACCAGTTCTACGAATTCGGGGACGCGATGCTGCTCGTCTAAGTACTCCGCCGTTCCCCGTGCCGTACACGCAGTTTTCCTGCGTATTCGAAGGAACACTGCAGTCTCGCCACCGACCCGGGGAACCGGCCGGTCGCTCGCGACTGGAAGTCGATTGGGAACAGGAGTTGACCGACCCCAGGCGTTGTCCGCCGACGAACGCGGCGCGCGTGCCATGCTGGCGGTCATGAGTATGGGCTTGTCGATTACACGCGGGACAGGAATGAAGTCTGGGGCTTCCAGGGTGCGCCAGGGTGCGCCTGACGTCAGTGGCATGCGCAAGTTGCCGAAGGGGCTGGTGGGGCGTGTCTGGCGGGAGTTCGCCAGGCCGTATCGTGGCAAGCTGCTCCTGCTGCTGCTCACGATCGCGGGGGTGTCGTTCCTCGACGTCCTGCCGGCATTGATCGCGGGGGCTTTCGTCAGGACGATCAGCGACGGAGGGCCAGGAGCCCTGAGGTGGCTGAACCTGTTGTTCCTGGGATACGTCGCCCTTGCTGTGGCGAGCGCGGGATTGTCGCTGCTGCAGCGATGGGCGTCGTCATGGGTGGGCGAGCACTTGATCCTGGACCTGCGGCGATCGCTCTACGACCACGTCCAGCGCATGCCGCTCGCGTTCTTCACGCGCACGCAGACCGGAGCGCTGATCAGCCGGTTGAACAATGACGTGATCGGTGCGCAGCGGGCGTTGACCGGCACGTTCGGCACGCTGACCGCGAACGTCGTCCAGGTGATCGCGGCGTTGGGGATCATGTTCACGAAGAGCGTGTCGCTCACGTTGCTGACGTTGTCGGTGCTGCCGCTGTTCGTCTTCTTGGCGAAGCGTGTGAGCGCGCGCCTCCAGGCGCTCACACGGGAATCGATGGACCTCAACGCATCGATGAACACGGTGATGACGGAGCGCTTCAATGTCGCGGGGGCCTTGCTCGTCAAGCTGTTCGGGCGCCCGGAGGACGAGGCTCGTCGGTTCGGCGAGAAAGCCGCTCATGTCGCGGATGTCGGTGTGCGCACCGCGATGGTCGGCCGCATGTTCTTCGTGATCCTCATGACCGTGGGAGTCATTGGGACGGCGGTCGTCTACTGGCTCGGCGGGCGGATCGCGTTGACGAGCGGGACGTTCGACGTCGGCGACGTCGTCACGTTTGCGCTGCTTGTCCAGAGGGCGTACTCGCCGCTGGCGGCGCTGACCAACGCGCCGGTCGAGGTGCTCACTGCGCTCGTCAGCTTCGACCGCGTCTTCGAGGTGCTCGATCTCCGCCATCCGATCGCCGACCGTGACGGCGCGGTCAGGCTCGAGTCCCCGCAGGGAGGGGTCAGCTTCGACCACGTGTCGTTCGCCTACCCCTCCGCTGCCGACTCGTCGCTCGCGTCTTTAGAGGAGGGTTTCCGCCCGATCCTCGACGCGACGCCTGGTCCCGTCGTGCTTAAGGATGTGAGCTTCACCGCGGAGCGGGGACAGACGATCGCGCTGGTCGGCCCGTCCGGTGCCGGAAAGACGACGATTCTAGGGTTGGTCTCGCGTTTGTATGACGTCAGCGAGGGTGCAGTCCGCATCGACGGGCACGACGTGCGCGACCTGACCTTGTCCTCGCTGTCAGCGGCGGTCGGCGTGGTCAGCCAGGATCCGCACATGTTTCACGACACGGTGAGAGCGAACCTGCGCTTCGCGGATTCGGGCGCTACCGAGGACCAGATCGTCGCCGCGTGCCAAGCCGCCCAGATCCACGAGGTGATCGCGGCGTTGCCCGACGGCTACGACACCTTGGTGGGAGAGCGGGGTTACCGGCTGTCAGGAGGCGAGAAGCAGCGGCTGGCGATTGCCAGAGTGCTGCTCAAGGACCCTGCCGTCATCGTCTTGGACGAGGCCACCGCGCACTTGGACAGCGAGTCCGAAGCGGCCGTCCAAGAGGCGTTGCGTGTCGCCCTGGTGGGACGGACCTCGCTCGTCATCGCTCACCGACTCTCTACCATTCTGGGTGCCGATCAGATCCTGGTCGTTGACGATGGGCGCATCGTCCAGCGCGGCACCCACGAGCAGCTTGTCCGAACCGAAGGACTCTACGCCGACCTCTACCGGACACAGTTCGCGAACGCCTGATCTGTCGGAGGGGATTCGCGGGCCTCGCTAGACTAGGCGACGACGAGCGACGGCGCTTCCGCGTTCATGGTTATTCCGGGTGTCCCCGGGACTTACAACGCGGGCGCCGTCTTCTCTTTTGCAAGCTCGCCTGACGCCAAGGAGCGAGTATGACTGGCCTCTACGACCCTCGGTTCGAGCGCGACGCGTGTGGCATCGGCCTGGTCGCTGACGCGAACGGAACGGCGACGCGGCGAATCGTAGACGCGGCGCTCGAGGGTCTCTGCGGCGTGATGCATCGCGGCGCAGTGGCCGCCGACGCGAAGTCCGGTGACGGGGCAGGCCTGCTGCTGCCCTTGCCGCGGGCGCTCCTCGCGCGTGAGTGCTCCCCTCAGGGGGTCGGGGGGAGGCCCCCCAGAGCAGTCGACCCCGGCCGGCTTGGCGCGGCGATGTGCTTCCTTGAAGGAGGAGAGGACGCGCGAGCGGATCGGGCGCGTGTGGCGGCGAAGAAGGCCGTCGAGGATGCGCTTGCCCGTGAGGGGTTGCGGATGCTCGGCTGGCGTGAGGTGCCGGTCGCCCCCGATGTGCTCGGCGACGCTTCGCGCGCGCAGATGCCGCATATTGTCCAGGCCCTGTTCGCTCGTCCGGCTGACCTCGACCCGGAGATCGCGGAGCGTCGTTGCTTTCTCGCGCGCAAACGGGCTGAGCAGAGCTGCCGTGAGGCGGGGGCAAGCGCGTACTTCGTCTCGTGGAGCCTGCGGACGGTCACGTACAAGGCGATGTCACGGGCGGACCAGCTCGTCGAGTTCTACCCAGACCTTAAGGACCCGGACTGGACGGCGTGGTTCGCGATCTTCCACCAGCGGTACTCGACGAACACCATGCCGACGTGGGAGCGCGCGCAGCCCTTTCGGTTCCTGTGCCACAACGGCGAGATCAACACGATCGAAGGCAACGTCAACCTGATGGGGGCTCGCGTCGGCAGGTTGGGCGCCGACTGGCCGGAGTTGGGTGACGAAGGGGAGCGGCTGCTCGAGCCGCTGATCGAGGACAGCAACTCGGATTCAGCGAAGCTTGACAACGTCCTGGAGTTCCTGGTGCGCGGCGGGCGGGGCATCGACCACGTGATGGCGATGCTCGTCCCACAGGTCTGGGAAGGCCGGCGGGATCTTCCCTCACGGGTCCGTGACTTCTACCGTTACCACGCCGCCCTGGTCGAGCCGTGGGACGGGCCGGCGGGGCTCGTCTTCACCGACGGGCTCCGGGTCGCCGCCTCCCTTGACCGCAACGGGCTCCGCCCGCTGCGATACGCCGTCTGCGAGGACGGCTTCGTCGTGGCCTCATCCGAGGTCGGGGCGGTGTCGACGCTCGAGCACGGGACGGTCCGCCGGTCCCGGCTCGGCCCGGGACAGATGGTGCTCATCGACCCCCGCCAGGGTGGTGTCGTCGAGGACTACGAGCTGAAGCGCAGGCTCGCCGCGTCGCAACCCTACGGTGAGTGGCTGCGCGACCATCAACGCACGGTCGGTGTCGGTCAACCCGCCAGCGGCTCAGGCGAGGATCTCCTGCCGCGCCAGATCGCCTCGGGATACACGAAGGAGGAGGAGACCACGGTCTTGAGGCCGATGGCGACGACCGGTAAGGAGCCGGTCTCGTCGATGGGTG
>JBOGED010000192.1:0-3712 GCA_050743625.1 Egibacteraceae bacterium
AGCTTGAGGCGCGACTTTCCCTCGTATCCGGAGGAAAACTGCAGGTCAGGCTCGAGCACCCCCGACCGGCGGTACCGCGAGATTCAACAACAGCCTGTATTCCGCCGATATCCCGCACACAACACACGCCTGGCAGCACCCCCCCAGGCCTGGACGTCAAGGTCGTGGAGCCGGATCAGATCGTGATGGTCGTGGAGCTGTCCGGGCCGGGCAGCGTCGCGGCGGACCGAGCGGTCAAACCTGGGCTCTACGCTCAGGCCGGCATCCGCTACTACCTGCGGATCGAGCTGAGCCAACACGCGCCATACGCGCTCGCTTATACGCTACGCGGCGGCCGGTACGAGCTAGCCCACCAGTTCGCGCCAGGCGAGCCGTTACGGCTGGCCGAGCCGTTCGCCATCGACATCGACCTCGCCACCCTCGCGCGGCGGACCCGCCCCCCCGCCTGAGGCAGAGCTTGGGCGTCTGGCGGTCCCAACACACCCGAACAGCAACCTGGGGGTCAGCTGTTGCTTTGGACGTAGATGAGCGCGGCGGTCCGGCCGGTGAGCGCGGCTTGGCCGTCGCCGGCGTCGGCGGACACGGTCGTGCCGTCCCGGTGGAGGCGGACCATCGCGTCGGGGCGCAACCCGTGCTCGGCCAGCATGCGCATCGTCTCGACGTCGCCCTGGAGCCACTCTGACAGGTAGGCGATCCGGGCCTTCTGCGATGTGGCGGCGGCCGCGGCGAGCGTCACCAAACCGTCCGGCGGGCTGGGTGCGTGCATGCCGGGTATGGGGTTGCCGAACGGGGAGTGCGTCGGCTGGCCCAACAGGTCGGCCAGCCTGCGCTCGACCGCGTCGGAGACGACGTGCTCCCAGCGGCAGGCCTCGACGTGGACATGCTCCCACGCCAGCCCGATCACATCGACGAGCAACCGCTCGACCAGCCGGTGCTTCCGCATCACGCTGACCGCGAGCTCGCGGCCCCCCTCGGTCAGACCCAGCGTCCGGCCATCCAACCGCAGCAGCTGCTGGGACCGCAGGCGGGCCACCCGCTCGCTGGTGGCCGGGACCGAGAGCGCGAGCCGCTCAGCCAGCCTCACGCGGAGCGCGGGGATGCGCTCCTCCTCCAACTCCAAGACCGTGCGCAGGAACATCTCGGTCGGATCGATCAAAGGACTCATCGGTCTCACCACCTTGGGCGTGCCCGGGGCTTGCGGCGTGCCAGCACGCCAGCGTGGCGCAGCTTCGGTTTTCCTAACCTAGGCTACCGGAATTTTTCGTACGCGTCGGCCAATCGCCGAAAAGTCGCCGCGTCGGACCGCGTGAGATCAAACCTTGCGAAGGTAAATAAGGGTTGCCATACTTAAATTATCCTTCGGCGAGCTCACCGAGGGAGACGGGAACGTTTCGGCGGCGGGCACGGATTGGCCCGAGACGATGGCGGGGCGTGGATGAATGGCGAGGCCACCCAAAGATCGTGGGGCAGCGCGATGAGACCGGCACGACTCGTCCTGTCCCTCTTCGCGCTCGCACTGCTGTCCATCGGGTGCGGTATAGGCGTCGAGGGCGCCGCGGCGACCGGAGAGCCCACGGGAGCGGAGGGCGCGTTCCCGGTCACCATCGAGCACAAGTTCGGCAGCACGGAGATCACCGATCCGCCCCAGCGGATCGTCACGGTCGGGCTGACCGATCACGACGCGCTGCTCGCGCTGGGGATCGTACCCGTCGGGGTCACGGAATGGTACGGCAACCATCCCTTCGCGACGTGGCCGTGGGCACGCGACGAGCTCAGCGACGCCACCCCCGGTCGTGGTCGGCGACTCCTCGGCGGTCAACTACGAGGCGGTCGCCGCCCAGGATCCCGACGTGATCCTGGCGCTCTACGCCGGGCTCACCGATCAGGACTACGAGACGCTGTCCCGGATCGCCCCCACGGTCGCCCAACCGGGCGAGCATCTGGACTACGGCATCCCGTGGCAGGAGCTGACGCGGACCGTCGGCGCCGTCGTCGGCCAGGCCGAGCGGGCCGGCGAGCTGGTGCGAGCCGTCGAAACGCGGTTCGCCGAGGTCCGCGCCGAGCACCCCGAGTTCGTCGGGGCAACCGCGGTGGTCGCGACGCCCCTCGACGGGCCCTTCGTCTACGGCCCCGACATCGGCAGCAGCCGCGTGCTTGCCGCGCTCGGCTTCCAGATCCCTCCCCAGATAGCCGAGCTCACCGGCGAGGAGTTCGGCGCCAACGTGAGCCTGGAGCGGATCGACCTGCTCGACGTCGACGCGATCGTGTGGCTCGACGTGGTCCAGGGCGAAGGCCCGGTCGCGCAGCCGCTGTATACCCGGCTGCCCGTGCACACAGAGGGCCGAGAGATCTTCCTAGACAGCTCCGGAGCATTGGGCGGCGCCTCGTTCATCAGCGTGCGCAAGCCTCTTCTTGCTCGACCAGCTAGAGCCCATGCTCGCCGCCGCCGTCGACGGCGACCCCTCCACGCCCGTGCCCGCCGAGCCATGACCACCCGGGCCATGACCACCCGCGGCAAGGAACACACTATGCCCCTCCTCGTTCCCGGCATCGACGCCTCCACCCGCCGCCAGATCCTCACCGGCCTGGCCGCCCTGGGCTTGATCGCGGCCGGCGGCGGCGCGGCAAGCGCAGCGGAGGAGGAACCCGGGCGCAAGACGGTCCGGGACGCCTACGGCGACGTGGAGGTGCCAGTGGGCCCGCGGCGGGTCGTCGCGATGGACGCAACGACGTTCGGCACGCTGCTGGCGCTCAGGTTCCCTCCGCACCGCATCGCGGGCGTGGCGTTCGGGGCCAGCGGCGCCCAGGCCCACGCCTACCTCGACGCGTTCGCCGACCTGGCGCGGTTCCCCAACGTGGGTGAGCTGTTCGAACCCAACCTCGAAAAGATCGCCGCCGCCGACCCCGACCTCATCCTGCTGCTGGCCATCCCGGGCGAGGACGTGTGGCGGGACCTGCACGACATGATCGGCAAGCTGGGCGTACCGGTGTTTGCCGTGTTCAACGGCTACACCACCCTCGACGAGTACATGCGCCTGCTCACCGACACCGCCCGCGCCGTCGGGCTGGAGGAGGTCACGGCCCAGCGCGAGGCGGCGCTGCGCGCACGGGTCGAGGCCGCGGCCGCGTTGCTGCCCGAACCTGCCCCGTCGGTGGCCGCCCTCCGCGTCTTCAGCGCCGCCGAGATCTACAGCCAGGCCTTCCCGTTCTTCGACGAGATCGGGCTGGCCCGCACCACGCCACCGTTCCCCGAGTTCGGCGAGCAGCTCTCCCCTGAGCAGCTCGGCATGGCCGACGCCGACCTCATCTGGGTGAGCGGTGCAGTAGGACCAGAGGCGGCGCTGGCCACCCTCAAGCGCAACCCGCTGTGGGCGTCGCTGCGCGCGGTACGCAACGGCCACGTGCGCCTCGTCGACGACACCCCCTGGGGCAGCCAGTACTCGCTCCCCGCGCTCGAGATCATCCTCGACGAGATCATCGCCGGCCTCACCGCGTTCACGGAAGCACCCCGTCCGGAGAGTCACACACTTTGACCGGCGCGGGAGCGCTGCTCGATGCTCGCAACCGTGCCGTCGCTTCGACGGGGTCAGGCGGGGACGAACAGGCGCTCCAGGTCATCGACCAGCGCCCGCGCCCACAGGTGGCCAAGGCCGGGCCACAGCGCGGCGTCGACGAGGTGGACCCGGCCGGCCCGCCCGGCGGGGATCGCCTG
>JBOGED010000193.1:0-3117 GCA_050743625.1 Egibacteraceae bacterium
GTCGACGACCGATCAAGACGCCGCACTGCAGATCGATGCGCTCACCGCCGCCGGGTGCTACCGGGTCTTCGTCGACACGATCTCGGGCTCCCTGGACCACCGGCCCGAGCTGGAGAAGCTGATGGACCAGCTGCGCCCGGGGGACACGCTGGTGGTGTGGCGGCTGGACCGGCTGGGTCGCTCAATCCGGCACCTCATCGACCAGCTGCAGATCCTGTCCGAGCGCGGCGTGGGGTTCCGCTCCCTGCAGGAGACGATCGACACCACCTCCTCGGGTGGGCGGCTGGTGTTCCATGTCTTCGCCGCGTTGGCCGAGTTCGAGCGCGACCTGATCCGTGAGCGCACCCACGCAGGACTGGCCGCCGCCCGGGCCCGTGGCCGCAAAGGCGGGCGACCGCCCGCCCTGTCGCCGGATCAGGTCAAGGCGGCGAGGCGGATGTATGAGCAGAACGAGATGACGGTGGCGCAGATCGGTGCGGTGCTGGGCGTCAGCCGCGCCACCATCTACCGTGCTCTGAACCGCAACAGCGCCCCAATGGTGCAACCAAGGCAGTCGAGAAGCGCCGTGTAGGTCATGGACGCGGCCGAGCGCTGGCAAATCCTCAGGCTTCATGTCGAGGACCAGATCCCGCTCGCCGCGCTGGCCCGGGACACCGGTGTCGGGCTGCGCACGCTGGAGCGCTGGCACGCCCGCTTCCGCACCGAGGGGTATACGGGTCTCGGAACGCGGAGGCGCGCTGATGCCGGTAGCCATCGCCTGCCCGCCGAGCTCGTGTCGTTGGTCGAAGGGCTGGCGTTGAGCAAGCCGCGCCCGGCGATCATCACGATCCACCGCAAGGTCAGTGCCATCTGCGAGGAGCAGGGGTGGCCGGTGCCCTCCTATGGCGTGGTGCGCGCGATCGTCGCCGACCTCGACCCGGGCATGGTCACCCTCGCCCTGGAAGGGCCGGCGTCATATCGCGACAAGTACGAGCTGGCGCTGCGCCGGCGTGCCGAGCACCCCAACGCGATGTGGCAGGCCGACCACACCATGCTCGACATCCTCGTGGTGGGCACCGACGGAAAACCTGCCCGGCCGTGGCTGACCGCGATCATCGATGACCACTCCCGGGCGATCTGCGGCTACACCGTCTTCCTCGGCGCACCCTCAGCGATGAACACGGCCTTGGCGCTGCGGCAGGCGATCTGGCACAAGACCGACCTCGCCTGGCCGATGTGCGGCATCCCCGACGTGCTCTACGTCGACCACGGCAGCGACTTCATCAGCCACCAGCTCACCGCCACCGCCGTAGATCTGCACATCCGGCTGGTCCACTCCACCGTCGCTCGCCCGCAGGGCCGCGGGAAGGTCGAGAGGTTCTTCGGCACCGTCAACACCGAGCTCCTGGCAGATCTCGCCGGACACATCACCAGGGGGCACCCCTGGCCCACGCCGAAGCTGTCACTGGCAGAGCTCGACACCGCCCTGGAATCGTTCGTCACCACTTACAACGACCGGCCCCACAGCGAGATCGGCACCTCACCACGCGCTGCGTGGATCGGGGACGGTTGGCTGCCGCGCATGCCCGAGAGCCTCGAGGACCTCGACGGGCTGCTGCTGACCGTGGCCAAGACCAGGATCGTGCGCCGCGACGGCATCCGCTTCCAGGGCCTGCGCTACATCTCCCCGACCCTGGCCGGCTACGTCGGCCGATCGGTCCTCATCCGCTACGACCCCAGGGACATCACCGAGATCCGCGTCTTCGACCACGAGGAGTTCATCTGCAAGGCCGTCAACCAGGACCACCACGGCCAGAAGGTCAGCCTCAAAGAGATTCAAGCCGCCCGCAACGCCCGCCGCCGCGCCCTCCGCGAAGGAATCAACGAACGCATCGCCGTCGTGGCCACCCACACCTCCCCGACCCCACCGGCCAAGGCGCCGCCGGCGCCGCGACGGAAGTTGAAGGTCTACAAGGAGGACCTGAGGTGAACCAGCGCTTCATCGTGACCAAGGAACACCGCCGCTTCACCGAGTTCGCCAACGCCGTACGCCGCGGCCACACCATCGGCCTGTGCTTCGGGCCCGCCGGCGTGGGCAAGACCCTGTCCGCGCGCCGCTACGCCCGCTGGGACCAAACCAACGACCTGCTGACCGATTGGGGCCCTCGCACCGAGGATGACGCGAATGTCTACGCCGCGCTGGCCAAGAGCCGAACCGTGCTCTACACCCCCAGCGTCCTGACCACCCCACGGACCTTGCAGGAGGAGCTCCACGAGGTCGTCACCCGCACCAACATCTGCATCGAGCAGCACCTGCACCCCGTCGGGCAGGGCCCGATAGTGACGTCACGCAAGCGACACTTCGAGAACTACGTGCAACTGATCATCGTCGATGAGTCCGAACGACTCCGCGCCACGGCTCTGGAACTCCTGCGCGACCGCTACGACCGCGACAACATCGCCCTCATCCTCATCGGCATGCCCGGCCTGGAGAAACAGTTCAGCCACTACCCACAGTTCTACAGCCGCGTCGGATTCGCCCACCAATACCGACCGCTCGGCAATGACGAACTGCTCTTCGTCCTGCAACGGCACTGGGTCACCCTCGGCAAGACGCTCGACCCCGCGGACTTCACCGACGCCCAAGCCATCGCCGCCATCGCCCGCATCACTCGCGGGAACTTCCGGCTCCTGGAACGCCTCTTCCCCCAGGTCGAGCGCATCCTGAAGATCAACGAGCTCGACACCATCACCGACGACGTCATCGAAGCCGCCGCCAGCACCCTGGTCATCGGCGTCAGCTAACTGACCGCCACATACCACCCACAGAACCCCGCCAGCTAACGGTGCAGACCACAGCCGGCGTGTCGACGCTCACCTGGCGCCGGTTCATAAACGGTCAGTTTTGAGGCCCTGTGCCTTGTTGTCGAAGTCCAACACGCAGTCGCGGGGAGGCGTGCTCGCGCGGGTCCCTGTCTAGGGCTACGCCGTCTCATAAAAGCGACTCGGTAGAGCCCCGCTACGCGCGCCTCCTGACAGGGCCCGATGATGCCCGAGCGGGGGGCTCACAGTTGGCCTCTGTCGGCCCCTGACTGAAGGGGTCAAATTCACCCCCTACCCCGGTCGCCGGCCCGGGG
The DNA here is from genome assembly GCA_050743625.1 of Egibacteraceae bacterium. Lineage (GTDB taxonomy): Bacteria > Actinomycetota > Nitriliruptoria > Euzebyales > Egibacteraceae > JBOGED01. The sequence goes on from JBOGED010000193.1 coordinate 3,117, forward strand.
A
>JBOGED010000194.1:0-8029 GCA_050743625.1 Egibacteraceae bacterium
GGATATCGGCGGAATACAGGCTGTTGTTGAATCTCGCGGTACCGCCGGTCGGGGGTGCTCGAGCCTGACCTGCAGTTTTCCTCCGGATACGAGGGAAAGTCGCGCCTCAAGCTTGACCGAGCGAGCCTGACCCGCAGTTTTCCTCCGAATACGGAGGAAAGCTGCGGTGTGACTGGCCCAGGGCGCCTACAGGCCCTTCGACGGTTGGCCTGCGCTCACCGCCACGCGCCTCGATTTGCGACAGCCTCAATACCGCCGATATCCCGCACACAACTGCTGACCGCGACGGTCAGACCGAACCAGGACAAACCACAACGTTATTCCTGCCCAGACCCTAAGGTCCGGCGTCTTCGAGCAACTCTCTCACGCCGAGGACGAAACCTGGCAACTGAGGCGAGGTGAGCGTGTCGTCCATCCCGAGCAACGTCGGCAGCCCGTACATGCCGTCGCACAGCCGGTAGACCTCGACCCGGTCGGCATCCAGGTCCACATACCAGTACTCGGGCACCCCGAACCGCTGGTACAGCTCCCGCTTCCGCACCAGCTCGAGGCGGCGCATGGACGGGGAGGACACCTCGACGACCAGGTCGGCGGAGCTCACGAACCTCGGCTCCTCGCGGTCGACGTGCTCGGGCCTGATATAGAGCACGTCCGGCTCTACGACGTTCGCGTCTGAAAACTTGACGTCCAATGGCGCCACGTAGACCTCGCCACCGTTCTCCTTGACGTACACGAGAAGTCTTGAGGCGAGCTCAAGAATGACCCGCTGGTGTCGCCTCACCGGCGCCGCCGTCACGATGAGCTCCCCGTCGATGAGCTCCCGCCGCAGGTTGTCGTCGGGGAACGACGCCAGGTCGTCGTAGGTGAGCCCGGTGTAGGTGGCCGCTGGGTCTGACATCTCCATGGAGGGAGACGCTACGTCAGCTTTGCGGAACTGACGAGTCTTTACGTGGACCCGATCAGGGCGACAGCCGGAAGTCCAAGTCGGCCGTGACATCGGCCACGTCGATCTGGGCCTTTTGGAGCTTGCCGGCGTAGTCCCAGTTCATCGCCTGCCAGCGGGTGAACTGGTCCAGGACCCAGATCCCGGACTGGCGGCTGCCGTTGCCGGACTTGCCGTTGCCGCCGAAGGGGAGGTGGGCCTCGGCGCCGGACGTCGAGTTGTTCACGCTGACCATTCCCGCACCGACCCGCTCACGGAAGCGGAACGCATGGCGAGGAGCGCGGGTGTAGATGGCCGAGGAGAGCCCGTAGCCATGCCCGTTGGCAAGCTCGACCGCCTCATCGAAGTCGTCGAACCGCGCGATACCGACGATCGGGCCGAACGTCTCGGTACGGTACAGCTCATCCTTGGCCGTGACGCCGTCGACGATCGTCGGGTGGCAGTACAAGCCAATCTCGGGGTCACCGACGAAGCCTTGCCGCGGGTTACTCCGAGTGATACGCCCGACACCCGTCGACCCGTGCAAGGTGTGGTGAGCCTCGACGAGGTCAAGCCAGCCGAGGAACCGGTCGCAGAACACCTGGGTCATCATCGGCCCGTAGAGCACGTCCCGGGTCGGGTCGCCGATCGGCGCGGCGCGGGTGGCCGCGTCGAAGCGCCGCAGGAAGTCGCCGTGTACGGACGTGTGCACGATCGCGGTACCCAGCGAGGTGCAGCGTTGGCCAGCGGTGCCGAAACCGCTGAACAAGGCCCCCTCGACCGCCAGGTCAAGGTCGGCGTCGGGCATCACCACCATGGGATTGTTGCCACCCAGCTCCAGGCAAGGGCTCTGCAGGTGCCTGCCGCACAGCTCACCGATACGACGGCCGACCTCTGACGACCCGGTGAACCCGACCTTGTCGACCAGTCCCGCGTCCAGCGCCCGGGACAGCCCGTCAAACGTCGAGGGCCCGCCGGCGATGACCATGTTCAGCAGCCCGTCCGGCAGGCCGGCGTGGGCGAACAGCTCGGTCAACGCCTCCGCGATCGCCGGCGTGTACTCGGCCGGCTTCCACACCACGGCGTTGCCGCACAGCAGCGCGGGGACCAGGTACCAGGCCGGCACCGCGACGGGAAAGTTCCCCGCGGTGACGATCACGGCGACCCCCACAGGCATCCGGAACGTGAATAGCTGCTTGTCCGGCATCTCGCTGGGAACCGTCTGACCGTAGAGCCGCCGACCCTCGCCGAGGAAGAAGGTGCAGGTGTCGACGATCTCCTGGACCTCGCCGCGGGACTCGGCCAGCGGCTTGCCGATCTCGCGCGTCACGAGGCGGGCGAGCGTGTCGATGTTCGCCTCGACCAACCGGCCGATCTGCTGGATCACTCGGCCACGAACCGGCGCGGGCGTGGCCGCCCACGACGCCTGGGCCGCACGTGCCGCATGGCAGGCCTCGACAAGCGTCGCCGCGTCGCCCAGCAGCGCCTCGGCGACGATCTCGTCTGTATGAGCGGGATTGCGCGAGGGCAGACGCCCGCCGGGCGCGCCGTCGCACCATCGCCCGGCGATGAACGAGCCGACACCCCTCATGAGGCGGTCCTCGCTATCACCCGGTGCATCGCCTTCAAGGCCAGCTCCAGCTCGTCCTCGGCGATCGTGAGCGCGGGCCGCAGCCGCACGCAGCGGTCACCGCCGGACAGCACGACGACGCGCTCGTCGAGCCGGAGCCGGGTGACGACCTCGTCACGGGTCTCGGCGTCCACCAGGTCGAACGCGCACAGCAGGCCACGACCGCGGACGTTCGATACCAGGAGTGGGTGCGCCGCCGCGAGCTCGGACAACCCGTCGAGGAGCTGCCTGCCGAGTCTTGCCGACCGGCTGATCAGCCCGTCGGACTCGATCACCTCGAGGTAGCGGCGAGCGCGGACCATGTCGGTCAGGTTGCCACCCCACGTGGAGTTCAGGCGTGACGAGACCATCAGCGCGTTGTCCGGTACCTCGTCGATCCGGGCGCCGGCCATGATCCCGCAGACCTGCAGCTTCTTGCCGAAGGCGACGATGTCCGGGCGCAGGTCCATCCGCTGGTAGGCCCACGCGCTGCCGGTCCCGCCGCAGCCGGTTTGCACCTCGTCGAGGATGAAGAGGGCGTCGTGCGCGAGGCAGAGCTCATGGATCGCCTGGAGGAACTCGGGCCGCAGGTGATTGTCGCCGCCCTCGCCCTGGATCGGCTCGGCGATGAAGCAGGCGATGTCGTCCGGGTTCTCCAGGAATGCTGCTCGTGCCTGGACCAACGCGCGGCGCTCCGCGGCCTCGACCTCACAGTGATAGCGATCGAGCGGGAACCGAGCCGCCGGCACACTGATGCGCGGCCAATCGAACTTGGGATAGCGAGCGATCTTCACCGGCTCGGTGTTCGTCAGCGACATCGTGTACCCGCTGCGGCCGTGGAACGCCTGCTCCAGGTGGAGCACCTTGGTGCCGAGGAGCGGGGACCGGCCATGCGCCTCGTTGTGCTGCTGCTTCCAGTCGAACGCGACCTTCAGCGCGTTCTCGACGGCGAGCGCGCCACCCTCGACGAGGAAGAGGTGAGGTAGGGCGGGATCGCCGAGCACCCTGGTGAAGGTCTCGACGAACTCGGCCAGATGGGTCGTGTAGACGTCCGAGTTCGAGGGCTTGTTCAACGCCACCTCGGTCAACGTGGCCAGGAACTCGCGGTCCTCGGCCAGGGCCGGGTGGTTGATGCCGAGCGGGGCTGAGGCGAAGAAGCTGAACAGGTCGAGGTAGCGGCTCCCGTCCCTCGCGTCGACGATCCATGACCCGCGGCTGCGGGCGGTGTCGAGGACGAACTCGTACCCGTCGACGAGGAGGTGGCGGCGTAAGGTGTCGTGCACAGCGCTGGGCAAGACCACGAGCAAGCTCCCTTCTTCTCCCGGATGCTCTTATTGTCTCAGGGAGAGGTGGTCAACCGGCATGAGCGCTCCGTCGGTCCTGGCCTGCAGGCGCGACGAACCGTGCGAAGGTGCTGACGATGCGTCAGGGGGTGAGCGGCGAATGACGAGGATCGACAAGCTGGACCTGGCGCTGCTACAGGTACTCGCGGCCGACGGCCGGCTGGCCATGGCCGAGCTGGGTAGGCGCGTCGGGCTGTCGCGAACAGCGGCGCTCGCCCGCGTCCGCCGGCTCGAGGACCTTGGAGTGATCCGCGGCTACCACGCCGACATCTGCTTGCCCGGGCACACCGCGACGCACGCCGCCGCGCACGCCGCTCGTGTCGGGATTGTCGTGAAGACCGCCGACGTCGCCGCCTACGTCCGCCGCCTCGCGGCGATGCCCGAGGTGCAAGAGGTCGAGACGCTGGCTGGCGAATACGACCTCCTCGTCCGTATCCGCGCCGGCAGCGCCTCACGGCTCGACGAGATCCTCGACCGCGTCAACGGGTGGCGCGAGACCCAGCGCACCACCACCTGGGTCGTGCTCAACCACTACCCGGTAGGTGGAGCTCCCCGAACAGGGATTTGGGGGCAATAGTGCCCCGAAATCCCTGTTCAGGGACGTCCGGAGCAAGACCGTGAGGCAGCGATGAGCCACTACGCGTTCGGGGACAACACCGCGGCCGCGCAACGGTTACGGCTGGTGGCCGAGATCTTCGCGCCCACGACCACGGCGTTCATCGCTCGCGCCGTCACCCGGCCGCCACGGCTCGCGGTCGACGTCGGGTGCGGACCCGGCCACACGACGCGGTTGCTCGCCGAAACCACGGGAGCGACGAGCACCGTCGGATTGGACTCCTCACGGGCGTTCCTGGACCTGGCCCGCCGAGATGCGCCAGGCGGCGTGCGCTTCATCGCGCACGATGTCACCACGGTTCCCTTCCCGGTCGCGGCAGCGGACGTCATCCTCGCGCGCTACATCCTGTCCCACCTCCCCCAGCCAGAGGCTGCCGCCGCGGCGTGGCGCACGCAACTCGCGCCCGGCGGCGTCCTGCTGCTGGAGGAGGTCGAGACGATCGAGACCTCGGAGCCCGCGTTCCGCGCCTACCTCGACGTCATGACCGAACGGATGCGGGCAGGCGGTGGTGAGCTGAAGATCGGGCCCCGGCTCGCGCGGCTCGGGCAGACCAGCGAGGTCGTGTCACTACGCCCTACGAACGGGGAGGCGGTCGGCATGTTTCTCCTGAACCTCGAGGCTCAAGGTGACGGTGGCCCGCTCCGCGACGGGCTCTTGCGAATCGACCCACAAATGCGCACCATCGAGTGGCGACTTCGGCAGGTCATCGTCGTAAAGTAAGGGAAGCGGACCGAACGGAGGAGGAGATGCACGGCGGCGCTCATCCAGGCGACCACCTGCTGCTGCTGGCGATCTTCCTCGTGATGGTCGCCATGCTCGTGGGCGGCTTTTTCCTTATCTATCGACCCTTGAAGGCTCAGAGCGACAACCCGCCCCAGCCAGAGGACAACGAAGGCTGACCGCTTGACTCTCCCCTCGGGGGAGAGTAGAGGATGCGGGGCTATGGAAGACGGACTGCTCCCTATCGGGATGTTCTCTCGCGCCGCCTCGCTGTCGGTCAAGACACTACGCGCCTATCACGAGGCGGGGATCCTGGTGCCGGCACGGGTCGATCCCCGCACCGGGTACCGGAGCTACGCGGCGGACCAGCTTGCCGACGCAGCGGTCGTCGTACGGCTCCGGGCGCTCGACCTTCCGCTGGAGAAGGTGCGAGAGGTCCTGCACGGCAGGGACCCGGAGCTGACCCGGCGGATCCTGGCCAGCCACCAGGTGTCGATGCAGGAGCGGCTCGGCAGAGACCGAGCGGATCGTCGCGGAGCTCCAGTCCGGCCTCGCTCCGATCACGCACACACCGGCGCACGTGCGCTACGAGCAGGCCCGGGACACCGTGCGGATCTCCGGTGTGATCGCCCCACCCGAGTTCGGGCCATGGCTGGACTGGGCGTACGGGCGGCTCAGCGCCCTCCTCGACAGCGCGGGCGTCACGCCGGACGGGCCAGCGGGAGCGCTGTACGGCGCCGAGATCGTCGACGACGGCCTCGAACAGGTGGAGGCGTTTTTTCCCGTGGCGAGCCCGTTTGCGATCTCGGACCTCCAGCGAGAGATCTCGCTGGGAGAAGTGCCTGCGGCGTGGGTGGCCGTCTTGGTCCATACCGGCGACTACGAGTCAATCGACGCCTCATACCGGGCGCTCGGCGCTTGGGTGGCCAGGAACGCCGATCATGCCGGCGAGCGGGTGCGTGAGTGGTATTTGGTCGGCCCGTCCGACGTTGACGACCCCAAGGAGTACCGGACCGAGATCGCGTGGCCGATCACACAGACAATCGAACTAACAGGAGGCACGTGATGGCACTTCGACTGGGCAATGTGACCCTCGATTGCGCTGACACCAAGGCCGTGGCGAGCTTCTGGTCAGCCGCCTTGGACCGGCCGATCGACGAGGGGGCAACCGAATGGGTCACGATGATCGGCTACCACGACGAGACCCAGACGGCCTGGTTCTTCATCAAGGTGCCCGAGGGGCAAGGCGGTCAAGAACCGTATGCACGTCGACCTCTACGCGGACGACCGTGAGGTCGAGGTGGCGCGGCTCGTGGCGCTGGGCGCGCAGCGCCGCGGGGACTATGACGAGTACGGCCATCAATGGACGACCTTGCTCGACGTCGAAGGCAACGAGTTCTGCGTCGGGTGAGCTCCCCAGAGGCAGGTCCCGGTTTCGCGCTGTTCGGCACGGCGATCGGACAGTGCGCGATCGCATGGGATCACCGCGGCGTCACCGCCGTCCAACTGCCCGAGGCCGCCGAGCCGGCAACGCGTGCTCGGATACTCCAGCGGGTTCCCGACGCCCGCCTGGCCACGCCGTCGCAAGAAGCGCGGCGGGCAGTCGACGGGATCGTCTCGCTCCTCGACGGCGAGGCGACCGATCTCTCCTTCGTCCGGCTCGATATGCACGCGGTGCCCCCGTTTCACCGGCGCGTGTACGAGATCGCGCGCACCATCCCCGCCGGCTCGACGTTGACCTACGGCGAGGTCGCGGCACGGCTCGGCGCCACCAGCGCCGCGCGCGCCGTCGGGCAGGCGCTCGGCAGGAACCCCTTCCCGATCGTCGTGCCATGCCACCGCGTCCTGGCGGCTGGCGGCAAGGTGGGTGGCTTCTCGGCGAACGGCGGCGCCGCGACGAAGCTCCGGCTTCTGGAGATCGAGGGTGCCCGCCCGGCGCCGCTGGGCGACGGCGACGGCGCGTTCGGCTTCGATCCACTGGTCGCGGTCGAGCGGTTACGCGCCGCCGACCCAGGGCTCGCGCGGCTCATGGACCGCATCGGGCCGTTCGACCTGACACTCGAGACGACGCCGAGCATCTTCGCCGCGCTCGCGAAGGCGATCGTCTACCAGTAGCTGAGCGGGAAGGCCGCGGCGACGATCTACTCGCGGATGTGTGCCGTCTTTCGGGAAGCTCCCACCGCCGACGAGCTCCTCCACGCCAGCGACGAGCAGCTCCGGGCCGCGGGGGTCTCGCGCTCAAAGATCCTCTCGCTGCGCGACCTCGCGCGAAGGACCGCTGCTGGAGAGCTCCCTCGCTCACCCAGGTGCGCCACATGGACGACGACGAGATCGTGGAGCAGCTCACCACGGTGCGTGGCATCGGTCGGTGGACGGCGGAGATGTTCCTCATCTTCCGCCTCGGCAGGCCGGATGTCCTGCCTCTCGACGACCTGGGAATCCGCAAGGGCTTCGCGATCGCCTTCGGCGGCGACGGCCCGCCCGAGCGCCAGGTGGTCGAGGCGCGTGGAACGAGGTGGCGGCCATACCGCACGGTTGCCAGCTGGTATCTCTGGCGTGCGGCCGAGTCCTAGTGGGAGTGGGAGACGGGGGCGAAGCGGTTGGCCTTGGGCTGGCCGCACAGGTCCGCGACGCGGTCGTAGACGCACGCGGTCAGCTCGCGGCGGTCGCGTGGCAGCAGTCCGACGGGGGGGATGGGCTTACTGAAGTGCACTTGGAGGAGCCCTGGCTGGGGGCGTCGCCAGGAGGGGCGTTGGCCGCGGGGCCAGACCTCGGCGGTCCCCACCAACCCCACCGGGACCACCGGGACGCCCGAGGAC
>JBOGED010000195.1:0-66730 GCA_050743625.1 Egibacteraceae bacterium
AGTACACGGTCTTCGCGCCCTCCAACGACGCGTTCGCCAAGATCCCGCAAGAGACCCTGGACGCCGTGCTGGCCGACCAAGAGCAGCTCACCAGCATCCTCACGCTCCACGTCGTCCCCGGCCAGCAGCTTTCCGCCGAAGAGCTGGCCAGCATTGGCAGCGTGGCCACCGTCAACGGCCAAGAGATCACGCTGGCCGTGCAGGACGGCAACCTGCTGGTGAACGGCCAAGCAACGACGATCTGCCCCAACGTGCAGACCGCCAACGCCACCGTCCACATCATCGACACCGTCCTGATGCCCTCAGGCTGATCACAAAGCCGGACTCGGGCTCCGGTCAGGGTTGACCCTGATCGGAGCCCTTCAGTTTTTGAGGGACGCCGTGACCAGCTTGGCGAGGAGGTCGTCGTCGGCTGGGGCCACGGTGCGAAGGTCGAGCAGGAGCGCCCCGTCCTCAGCGCGGGCCACGACCGGCGGGTCCTGCCCGCGCAACCTGGCGGCGACCGCGTCCGGCGAGCGGCAGCCGATGCGCACGATAGGAGACGGCACCCCCGCTCCCGGAGCGGAGCCGCCACCTACCAAGGTCTCACCCTGCACAACCACCCCGCCGACGCGCGTCGCCAACATCTCCGCGCGAGCGCCGAGCTCGCCCGTGTCGGCGCGAAGCATGCGCCACACGGGAAGATCCCGCTCCGCCCCCGCGAGATGCGCCTCCAACGTCGCGGCCAGCGCCGCGATCCGCAGCTTGTCGAGCCGCAGCGCCCGGGCGAGGGGATGGCGGCGGCAGGTCTCGACGAGGTCGGCGCGACCCGCGAGCAGCCCCGCCTGCGGACCGCCGAGCAACTTATCGCCGCTGCACAACACAAGGTCGGCACCCGCTTCGAGCGAGCCACGGAGGCTGGGCTCCCCCACGAGCCACGGATCATTGGGATCACCCAGCAGTCCGGAGCCGACGTCGTGTACCAGCGGGACACCTCGCCGCGCGGCCACCTCGGCGAGCTCGGCCACGGATGGAGCCTCGGTGAACCCGGTGATGCGGTAGTTCGAGGGGTGGACCTTCAGGAGCAGCGCGACGTCCGCATCGCACAGATAGTCACGGGCCCGCGTCCGGTTCGTCGTGCCGACCTCCACGAGACGGGCGCCTGAGGCGGCCATGATCTCGGGAAGGCGGAACGACCCCCCGATCTCGACCAGCTCACCACGACTGACGAGGACGTCCCGACCCCGGCCCAGGGCGGCCAGCACGAGCACCAGCGCGGCGGCGGCGTTATTGACCGTGAACCCCGCCTCCGCTCCCGCGGCCTCGGCCACCAGCGGATCCACCCGAGCGCCGCGCGACCCACGCCCACCGGTCGCAAGGTCGTACTCCAGGTCGCAGTACCCCGCGGCGGCTCGCATCGCCTCCAACGCCGCCGTCGACAGCGGCGCCCGGCCGAGGTTTGTGTGGATCACCACACCCGCGGCGTTGATCACCGGCTGAGGAGGTCCGGGTCGCCGCGCGCGTAGGTCCCTTTCCGCCCAGGCGATCAGGTCGGCGACCCCCGGCGCCTCACTACCCCCTCGCAGCAGCTGCTGGCGCGCGGCCTGCGCCGCCGCCCGCAACGCCTCGACGGTCGCCCCCCGCCCGAACCGCGCAACCAACCCTCCGGCCGCGTCAACCAGCCGGTCGATGCGTGGAATCTTCTCCAACGGCGTCTCCATACCCCGCAGCCTAGTGGCCCATCGCCGAAATTCCTTTAGCAGTCCCGGAGCGCACACCCTACGCCCGGGACCGCCCGACGGTCGTTGTGTGCTGGCGTGGTTGCCAAGCGGCGAGCGCCATAGCATGCGGATGTGGCCGTTCTCGACGAGCTCACGAGCGTGGTGCTTGCGCCCAATCCGTCGCCGATGACGTTAGAGGGGACGAACACGTACCTCCTTGGCGCACCGGGCAGCGGCACCATGATCGTCGTCGACCCTGGACCGGACAGCCCGCAACATCGCACCGCGGTAGAAGCGGAGCTGGCCCACCGGGACGCTGAGGTGGTGGCAGTTGTGCTGACCCACCATCACGCCGATCACGCCGGGGCGGCGGGATGGGCGGCGGCCTGGGGAGCCACGCTCTACGCCTTCGCACCCGCACTGATCCACGCCGCCGCTGTCGCGCGGCTGGCCGATGGGCAGGCGTTGGACCACGGCGGCGTGCGAATCGAGGCGGTGCACACCCCTGGGCACGCGAGCGACCACCTGTGCCTGCGCGTCCCCGCGACTGGCGCCGTGCTCACCGGCGACCACGTCCTGGGACGCGGGACCACCGTAGTGGCATGGCCGGACGGGAACATGACGGCGTACATGGACTCCCTCAAGCGCCTCGGAAGCCTGGGGGCGCGGGTCCTCTACCCCGGGCATGGCCCGGTGATCGACCAGCCCGCGCGGGTCGTTGCGTCGTACCTTGCCCACAGAGCGGAGCGTGAGGACCAGATCCTCGCGGCGCTCGCCGCCGGCTACCGCACGCCCTCGCAGATCGTTGCCCGCGTCTACGCCGGCGTCGATGCCGCCCTGCACCCCTTCGCGGAGCGAAGCGTGCGCGCCCACCTCGATAAGCTCGTCACCGACCATCGAATCCCCCCTATGTAGGAGCACAGCACGTGACGATCAAGCTACCGCCAGCGAAGTCGGTTGCTGCCAACCCGACCCAAGACGCACTCAAGGCGATGACCTCGCGAATGCCGAACGCGCAGCTCACTGAGTTCGACAACTGGCACGTGAAGGCGCGGGTCACCGCGCGCTCCGGTTCCTCGACGTTCGTCGTCACGGACGTCCCCGGATGGACAGAGAAACAATCCATGCCTCGCGCCGAGTACGAGGCTGTCGCGGCCATGCAAGACGAGCACATCGCGAGCCGGGACATGATCCTCGTCGAGGGGTACATCGGGCCGGAGAACTCTCCCGTGCGAGTCCCCGCACGGGTCTACATCGATGCGAGCTTCGCGAACATCCCGGCCATGCAGCAGCAGCTTTACTATCCCAAGGACGAGGACTGGGGAGATGACCAGGCATTCACCGTCATCTACACACCAGATCTGCCAGCCCCTGGCTACTCCGGCGATCGCCTTATCGCGATTGACTTGCAGTATTGGGTCACGCGCGTCTGGAACGCCGACTACTTCGGCGAGAGCAAGATGGGTGCCTTGCGGATGTGGAACGAGTATGTCTACCAGCGGGGCGGTCTCGCGATGCACGCGGGGGCCAAGGTCATTCCCGTTGAGGGCGGTGAGAAGGTCTGCCTGATCGTAGGGCTGTCGGGTACCGGAAAGACCACGACCACGTTCACGAGGCAAAACAATTCGCTCCCGGTGCAAGACGACTTTGTCGCGCTGATGCCTGGCGGTGAGGTCTATTCCTCTGAGGACGGATGTTTCGCCAAGACATTTGGTCTGGACCCTCGGCAGGAGCCGACGATCTACCGGGCGCTCACGACACCCGAGGGGTGGCTCGAGAACGTCGCCGTCGACCAGCGGGGAGGCGTCGACTTCTTCGACGGCAGCTACACCGCCAACGGTCGCGGTACGTTCAAGCTGTCGATGATCGAGCATTTCGATCCCCGCAGGGTCGGCAAGGGGGATTTCCTGCTTATCCTCAACCGCAACGAGACGATCGTCCCCGCGGTCGCGAAGATGGCGTCCAAGGAGCAGGCGGTCGCGTACTTCATGTTAGGGGAGACGAGGGGCACGTCCGCCGGCGGGGCGACCGAGGCCGGCAGGTCCCTGCGAATACCAGGCACGAATCCGTTCTTCCTGCAATACGACTATATGCAGGGCAACCGCCTCGGCCAACTGCTGGAGTCGATGGACTACGGATTCGAGGTGTACGTGCTGTCGACCGGCCGGATCGGGGGCTCGAAGAAGGTCACGATCCCGCACACGTCAGCGATCGTGAAGGCCATCGCCGAGCGCACCATCGAGTGGGAGCCCGACCCGGACTTCGGCTACCTGACCGCAACCGCGGTCCCAGGCATCGACGACCCCGAGCTCCTCCAACCCCGCCGCCTCTACCAACGAGAAAACCGCACCCAGGAGTACGAAGACTCAGTCGAGGCCCTAAAAGCGGACCGCCGCGTGTACATGAAGCAACACGAGGGCCTGAACCAGAAGTACATCGACGCCCTCAACCCATAGGCAACCGCGGCGCCAAGGACCGCGCGGAGCGAAGCGGCCCGTGCGCGCGGTTCGGGGGGCTCGATGCCCCCGAACCGCAGCAGCGTGAAAAGAACGCCTCGACGTAACCGGAGGGGACTTCGGGACCTTTAGCCCAGCCCCAAACTATCCCGAAGCCGGATCAATCCGTCCCGCAACCTTGTCTTCACCGTGCCGAGGGGAGCATCGAGGAGCTCCGCCACCTCGCGGTAGGTGTACCCCCCGTAATACGCAAGCTCGACGGCTTCGCGCTGTAGCTCCGTGAGGTGACTCAAGGCAGCCCGGACCTGTTGGTGCTCGAGGCGGACCTCCACCTCTTCGGCGACCGCGTCGAAGTCCTCGCTCTGTAGGTCTCGGGTTCCCACTGAGACGTCTCGTTTACGAGCGGCCTCCTCACTCCGCACCCGGTCGACGGCCCGGCGATGCGCCATGGTCATGATCCAGGACCTGGCGCTGCCCCGTCCCGGGTCGAAGCGGGGAGCCTGCCGCCAGACCTCTAGCAGGACCTCTTGCGCGACCTCCTCCGACTGGGCGGGATCTCGGAGCACTCGACGGATCAGCCCGTACACGGGGCCGGATACCCGGTCGTAAAGGGCCGCAAAGGGCGCCTGATCGCCCTTGGCGACCTGGGTGAGCAGTTGCTCAAGCGTGGGTTCCGCCCCCTGGATGGCGAACGGTGCGAACGAGCCTTCGTTGCGCCGGCCGCTGCCGCCGTGGCGGCGCAAAGGGGGGCGGGCGTCAGGCAAGCACAGCTCCAATCCGCGATCGTTGAATCTACGGCGATGGTCGGAGAGGCCAGTCTATGCAGGAAGTGACACGTGGAAGAGACCCGGGTCCATTGCGCTGCGGAGGAAAGCTGGCAGTCGGCGGGGGCGGGACACCTTGGGGGCGCGTGAATTTCTGACTCCAGACCTCCTGACACAGCGGCATGAAATGCCAGTTCAGTGCCGTGCGCTGCTGTCGCTGGTGCGATAATTCATGCGGCGCGACAGGCCGCGGGCAGCCTCGGCAGCTCAGCCCCGCAACGGCGGGCTCCTCCACACTTTTCTGGTTGTCGTGGCCAACAGCTGCGCAACCCCACTGGGTGACCGCACGAATTATCGCACTATGTCAGGAGCTCTGTAGGCCGACCGGGCCAATGTCGCCTGGTCCTGCTGGGTAACGCCCTGAAGAGGAAGGCCCATGGCGACTGCGACCTCGATAGCCTCATTCCAAGCTTGTGCGCTCGCCCGTGCGACAAAGGTGAAGCGCAAGACCATCTCGAAACGGATGCGGCCAAGCTGGCCGAGACCAACATCTCGCTCAAGCAATGCCGGCACCAGCCATCCCGTACAAGGGCAATGGCTGGCACGCGTGGCCAGAGGCCACCTCGCCTATTGCGTCGTGCGGCTACGTGCGCTTCGACGCCCGTACCCGAGGCAGGAGCCCAGCGCATGAGTAGCGTTCGTAGGATCTGTGCGGGGGCCGTCCGCAACGACGGTCCCTACCGCGATCCTTTGATTTTCTGTACTCCTGGTGAAAGAATCCCTCAGCACAGCCGCTATTTTGATAGATGAGCTAAATGAGATATTTGCTCCCTTCCAGCACCGTTCGAACATTCCTACGACGAGCTTGCAGGCTTGAGAAACGCAATGGCCCGACCCGACACAACGGGAACGCAAACGGGCGACAAGGCCCGGTGCCAACGGCCACCCGGATCAGCCAGCGTCTGGCCACCCTTGGCTCATGGCCTCGCATGGTGGCCTCATACCAGCAGCCACGAAAGGGCAGTCATGCTGCAGCGGCACTGCAGGAACGAGGCAAGGGGCTTGCTTCGTAAGTCGTGCCGTTCAACGCTAGTGCCGCTTTATGCACAAGGGGAACAGCTGTGACCGAGATAGCCGAGTGGGACGGCTCGGCGGCCCGAGCGTTGAGGAAGGCCTTGCGCATGACGCAGGAATCCTTCGCCAAGCATTTGGGAGCGAGCGTACGGACCGTCCGCGTATGGGAAGCCTCTGGACCTGCCATCACCCCCGCGATGGTGTACCAAGAGGCACTCGACACCGCACTGAAGCAAACCACGCCTGAACAGCGCTTACGGTTTAGCGCGCTGCTGGCTGATGAGCAGCGGCCGGACGCGAGGTGGATGGCAGGTGCTGAAGAGGAGGAGGACACGAACCGTCGAGGCTTCGTCGCGCGGTTCGCCGCAGCGGTCATCACCGCAGGCCTCGTCCCCGGAGACACTGTCGAGCGCCTCGCGGCACCCATGGGCGGCCGGGTGGACTCCAGCCTCGTGTCCAGCCACGAAGACCTCGCCGATAAGCTCGCGACGGCTCACCGAATCGTGCGCCCCGACATCCTCATCACTCCAGTCTCGAAACACGCCGACGAGCTGCTCACCCTCCTGGAACAGCCAATGTCTTCGCCGGACCGAGCCAAGCTCTACGAGCTGACGACGGCCGTGTGCGCATACGCGGGCACGCTCGCGTTCGGCCTTACGGACCGAGTCCGCGCCCGTCGCTACTTCTCACTGGCCCGCGACGTAGCCGACGACCGCGACAACGATATCCTCCACGCCCAGGCCCTCGGCGCCTCAAGCGCTATGCACTCCCCACTCCCGCAGGGCGGTCGGGGAGGCAACCCCGAACGCGCCACGGCCATGCTGTCCGAAGCAGTCGACCACGCCGACCGAGCCGACGCGCACACCCGCTCGTGGCTGAACCGTTGGCTCGCGTTAGAGCTAGCCGCAGCAGGCGACGAGCGCGGCTTTCGGTTTCACATGCACCGGGTCGAACAGGCCTTTGCCGAACCCATCGAGGACGGCAAAGGATATTTTGGTCGCGCGCACGATGGCAGCTTTGGCATAGACGACGAGCGTCTCTACGCCGATACGGGCCTTGGCCTGATGCTCTTAGGCAAGGCCGACGCCGCGGCGAACCTGTTGGCCCGTGCCCTGACACCTAAGGCAACCCGCTGGGGCGTCTTTCACAGCACGATACTGACCGACACCGCTGCCGCTCGTGTCCTGCAGCGCGAGCCCGAGGCGGCCTGCGCCACCCTCTGCCATGCGCTGGACATGACTCTTGCCGCCGGCTGTCCCGTTGGCGTCGAACGCATCCGCGGCGTGCGTGCCCGTTTCCCGTCAATGTGGACCTCGCTATGGTACGTACGCGACCTCGACGAGCGCTTGCCTCCCGGGAAGCTCGCCTAACGCAGCAACTGCCCTTATCCTGACGCGTCGTGTGTGACCTTGGTGAGCGTACGCGTCGACGGCTCGACCAAGTTGGCGTCGGATCCGATTTAGAGGCGGCCGATCAGATCGCGGGGATGGGAACGACGTCGATCGCCCCGGCGTGACGGAGCGCCTCTTGGCTGAACCCCCCGGTCCGGACGCCGAACATCCCGATTCCGGCGCGTCCTGCGGCATAGGCATCCCATGGGCTATCTCCCACGAGAAGTGCCTGAGACGGTGCCACGCCCATGGAGTCGCGTGCTTCAAGAAACGACGCTCGTGATCGTCGGACATCTGCGACGCCTCTCCCACATGCCCGCCGAGCAGCCACGGCACCAACCGCTGCCCACCCATCCCGATCCCGTCGTGGATACGCCACAGCGGCACGTCATATCCCCGCGCGTGCAAAGGCCTCCCTCCACGCGAGCACATGATGGAAGACCGAGTCCACCAGCGTCCCGTCCAGGTCCAGGAGCACGCCTACTGGATCGTGGCTTGCCATAGATCGTCCTACCCCGCACCGCGGAACTTACGCGTTCGCGTCAAGGCTCTCGCGCACCTCGAGGCTGCCGAAGAGGGTGAACGAGCGGATGACGAGTACCGGACCGTCCTCGGGCGCGGGGCGGTCGCAGGCGAGGCATTCCTGGGAGCCGAAGAGCGCGAAGGCTCGCGGCTCGACACGGACGTCTGGTGGGACGATGACGTCGACGCTCCCGAAAAGTGACAGCGCGTCCACCTCTTGGGCCGTGGCCGGTACCCGGTAGGTGGTTTCGCCGAAGACGGCGGCGGCGTCGTAGCTCCCGACGAACCGCCCCGCACCCAGCAGGGCGAGCACGACGCCGCCCGCGGCGAGCCATCGGGCAACGCGGCCGGACCGGCGGCGTTGAGGATGCCTGGCGGGCGCTGGCGCGGGCAGCGCGGTGGCCGGGCGTTCGCGCTCTTGTGTTCGGACCTTGACCTCTCCGAGCACGGCGAACGCCCGCACCCGGAGGAGCGGCCCTCGGTCGTCGGATGGCGGGAGGCTCCGGTCCTTGCGCTCGCCGAGCAGCGCGAACCCTGACATCTCGACCTCGACGTCGGGCGGGACCACGATGTTCACCTCGCCCAGCCAGGCGACCGCCGTCACGGCCACCTCTTCACGATCGAGCTGGGCATGCCGGAAGTCGAGCGTGGTCTCGCCTAGCGCCGCGATCGTGACCGTCTCGTCCGCCGGACGCCAACGGCCTTCCACCTTGTCCTCGCCGAGGACCGCGGCAATCAGCCTGCGGGGCCGGCGGGTGCGATCTGGCCTAGCGTCGAGTGCTGGCAGGCCGGTGAGGGCAGGCTCCAGCTCCCCGCGGGTGTGTGCCCTCAGCACGATGTCGATGCGCTCGTCGAACTCATCGAGCTCGAGCAACCCGTCACCCACCGCCTCCTGCAGGCGCCGCTCCGCCGCCTCGCGCTCCGCCGGCGTCAGCCGGGCTCCCCCCGCCTGTTCAATATTCATATTCATCGAAGCCTAGTGTCCGCGCCCCGTCATCCGGTGTCGACCGGGGGTTGCATATCGAGGGCCGAAAGTGAGGCGAGGGACCGGGGTGGGCCACCCGGTCCCTCGCCGTGACCCGCGGCTGGCGGTTGCCGCGGTCGGGGTTAGGCGTGGATCGCGATGGCGTCGCCGCCGTCGCCGCCGCTGGCGTTCGCGCGGCCGACGTCTTCGCAGCTGACCAGGATGGCGCAGATGCCGATGCCTAAGGCGAGGCCGCCGTCGCCACCGTCGCCACCGATGGCGATGGCCCTGTTGCGGCCGTGGCCCTTGCCCCAGTTCAGTGCTTTGGCGTCGCCGCCGTCGCCGTCGCTGGCGTTCGCGCGGCCGACGTCTTCGCAGCTGACCAGGATGGCGCAGATGCCGATGCCTAAGGCGAGGCCGCCGTCGCCGCCGTCGCCACCGATGGCGATGGCGCGGTTGTGACCACGGTGGTTGTCGTCATCGTCATCGTCGTGCTTCTTTTTGTCATGGTCATCGTTGTCGTCGCGGAATTTGTGCTTGTCATCGTCATCGTCATCGTCGAAGAAAAAGTCGCTGTCGCCGCCGTCCAGGTTGATGGCGGTGGCGTCGCCGCCGTCACCGCCGCTGGCGTTGCCGCTGCCGACGTCTTCGCAGTCCGCGAGGATCGCGCAGATGCCGATGCCGAGGCCGAGTCCGCCGTCTCCGCCGTCTCCGCCCTTGGCGATGGCGATGTTGTCGTCGCCATTGTCGTCGCCATTGTCGCCGCCATCGCCGTCGTCGTGGGCGTGAGCGGCCGGAGCCAGCCCGGCGCCCATCATCGCTCCGACCAAGGCGCAAATGAACAATACGTGAAGATTTTTTCGAACGATAGGCAAGGCGAAACACTCCTTCTTGATCGAAAGCGTCGTATTCTGCCGCCTCCCGACGCCTTAAGCAGCCCATCAGCCGCGATCGGAAAGTCCTGGAACCGAGTTCCCCTCTCGCGATGGCATTGTAAGCCGGCTATCCCACTGAGAGTGAGTAAGAGTAGGCGCTTATAGTGCTTTTCCGAACTTTTCGGAAGAGCTAGTCATTCGTGATTAGGAGAATGGTATCGGGATGAAATATCCTACACTTATATGACTAAATATGGCTATTGGTAGGTATCCCGCGGCTCGGTCGTATCACTCAGGGTTATCTTGGGCTTGGTCACAGGGTCTCTTACCGTTCTGACGAGTTCCGCTCGCTCCCGCTGTGGAAGGCATAAGTCGTCTGGGGGCTCCACGCCATATCCATGAGATCCCACACACAACAGCTGGCGGCACTATTTGACGGCATTCCCCGTGATGGGCAAGCGCGTTGGCGCGCCTATGCGCCCGCAAACGCACATCCGGTCTTGCGAATGTGCAGGGACACGAGTCGCGTGGAGTATCCGCGCGGGCGGCAGATTGTGTGCGGGATCCTGGCGGTCCGTACTCGCCCGAGCCCGCGCACAACTCGTGGCCTTCACGTCGGCGAGACTCGTCGCAACGGTAAAGGGCGAGATGCAAAGAGGGACCGGGAAGTATCCCGGTCCCTCATGTGCGTATCGGCGCAGGGGCGAGGGCCGATCGTTCCCGTCTTAGCCGATGGCGACCGCTTTCCCGCCGTCTCCACCGCTTGCGTCGGCGACTCCATTGTTCTTGCAGCCGGCAGAGCCGATGACGGCGATGTTCACCGCGCAGACTCCTACACCGACCGCGATGCCACCGTTGCCACCATTACCTCCGGCCGCGAACGCGGCACCACCCGCGTGGGCTGCCGGTGCGAGCCCGAACATCATCGTCCCAACGATCAGGACGACCATCACGACGATCCGAAGTTTGTTTCGCAGGATAGACAACATAGACCCTTTCTTGCGTAAGGACGCCCAGGTCTCCCCTCAGGCGACCGCCATTTCCCTTTGGGCAAAGTTGCGGAACAGAAATGGCCCCCTTTGCCTCCCTTTTCCGCAACAACAGGGAAGCATATCGATGCAGCCGCTAGGCGACAAGGGGGCTATGCGAATTAATTTGAAGTAACTAGTTATAGCGGGAAATAGTAAAAGCATGGAAATCCGGAAAAGGGGCTATGGCGGCAAATTCCTTTAGTGAATATCTGTCGTGAATAGTATTTACCGGAGTATAGGTGCGGGCATGGCGAGGGGCCGGGTCGCGGCCCGGCCCCTCACCCGACTTGATCCGTAACCTGGTCGTTACCCGCGGGCGATGGCGACAGCTTTGCCGCCGTTCCCACCGTTGGCCTTGGCAACGCCGTTATTGCGGCAGCCAGCGTTGCCGAAGACGGCGATGTTGACCGCACACACGCCGACGCCCACGGCGGCCCCGCCGTTTCCGCCGTTACCGCCGACCGCAACCGCCGTGCCGGCGTTGGCCATTGGGATTAACCCGATCGTAATCATGCCCATCACGAGCAACACCATGAGGGCAACACGAAATTTCTTTAGCGCAACAGACAAGATGGATCACCCTTCGCGACTCGAAGGCGCCGCCGGTATCCCGCCGCAAGGCGCCTGAATTTGGTGAGATGCGGCTGGGCAATCTTCACCCCGCTCGCAACTGTGGACAGTATAATCCATTCCTAGCTCACGTACAAGCGATAAGAGGTAATAATCTTGAGGGTGGTCGGGGTCGCGGCGCGTTTATCGATAGCATCGCATGTGCCGCGCTGTCCCGTCTGAGTGGGAGGGGGCTGCTGATTCGCACTGAGATGAGAACCGGCTGCACGTCGCCCGCTTTACCGATTTTGCCTTAAGAGCGACATGCCAGCCGGCCTAAGGGCTTGGGAGGAAAATGACGTTATGGTTTGTCTGACTTGGGCCGACCGGCAAGGTGTCGGTCGACAGGTGTCCGTGGAGCATCCGCGACCGATACGTCGTCAATGCTCCACACAACCAGCTTCCCCCAGGTGAGTGTGCGTTCATGAGCGCATACGCCTGAGCACGCACATCACACCGGAGCGCACCCGCGGACGGGCGCACGGTGGATGCGGTTCCCCAAGGGGGCGTATACGCGCCAATGGCAACGTTATTTGCACCCGTGCCCTGACTAACCAACTCTGCACAGCAGCTCATGCCGGCTGCCGCCGCGCCCCGGAGGATAAGAATCCGGCAAACCAGGCATCCCGTGATCTTTCCGCGTTCGAGTGGGGCACCGAACGAAGCGCCGGGCGCTACTGAGAATCGGCTGCACGTCGCCCGGTTTGTCGGATTTTTGCCTTAAGGGCGGCGGCGTCAGCCAGCATTTTCCTGCACTGTGCAGAGTTATGCCGAACTGCCGGCATTACTCTGCACAGTACGGTGAAGTGCTCCACCAGACTGGGGTGTTTCACCCAAACGGGGCCGCATATCGTCCCGTTTGCCGGATTCTCATCATCCGGGATGACGGCGCCAGCCGGCATGAGCTGCTGTGCAGAGTTATGCCAAACTACCGGCATTACTCTACACAGTGCAGGATTAGGCCGCCAACCAACTGGCGCGAACCCGGCAAACCGGGCGGCATGTAGCCGATTCTCATCTCAGTACGGGGAAGTGGCTCCACCCGACTGGGGTGTTTAGCCCGAATGGGAACTGCACATCGCACGGTTTGCCGGATTCTCATCATCCGGAGGTTGTCAATGGCGCCAGCCGGCATTACCTGCACTGTGCAGGCCTGACTAAACCGCCAACGAGCTCTAGTTTGTAGCGACCTGTATGAGAAGAGCTGCGTCTCTCGGCGCTAGTGGAGCGTCGCATAAGTCGTTTGAATGTCCGTCGGCGCCATTTGTGCTGGATATCGGCGGTCCATACTCCGCCGGGTCCAGCACAAAGAACTTCGGCAACGGTCACTAGGGGGGTGCGATCTCCGAGGGTGGGTCCTCTACTTCTGTGAGATTCTCGTCCGAGGATGAGTCGATGTTCGTTGCTGTTGTTTCCTTATTGGTGATTGCTGGTGGCGTGTCAGATCGCTGGGACGGTTCCTCTGCGGGAGGCGGTGGAGCAGATTTCGTTAGGGGGAGTGGCTCAAACCCGTCGGGCGGCGGTTGTGAGGATTGCTCGATCAGCTCCGGGGGAGGCTGTTCTGGAACCTCCGTGGTCACCGCTCCCGTCTTTGGCTCATCGGCTGTGGTGTCGCCGGCTGTGGTGTCGCCGGCAGTCGCGTCATCGGCGGCCGCGGGAGTGCCGGCCGCAGCGAGAGCGGTCGAGGGAGGAGCCTCTACAAGCGGGTCATTCGGAGCAGGACCGGCGGTCACGGTCGCGGCGTGGTCATTGGCTGGTGGGGACTCGGCGGTGGAGAGCAGCGCCGGCGGTTCAACGGGCGTCGGCGGTTCAACGGGCGTCGGCGGTTCAAGGGCCGCGGGTGGCTCGGCCGTCGCGACCGGCTTCGCTTCGTCCAGCGGAGCCGGTCCCGCAGGCGTGGCCATATGCGGTGAGACGGGCTGATGCTCTGGGGCGGGCTCGAAGTCGGTCCACGGCGTGCCCAGGTAGGTGGGAGTTGTCGTGGTGACGGGCTGCATGGGGAGCAATGGGTTGCCGCACTGGCAGCGGACCCGCGGGACGCCGTGGGCGTCGACGAGCACGCCGCTGCCCTGCTGGAGCACCGCTTGGAAGGCTCGGAGACTGCCATCCTTGAACCCATGGTTGGTGACGCGGAGATCCCGGTCGAGCGTGCGTGGAGTGAGCTCGCGCATGTACGCCCCGATCTGGTCGACCTCGAGGCTCCACCCGAGCGCCGGGTCGGCGTTCAACGCTTGCGTCCACGCCGCCGCGCGTGCGGAGTCGGAGGTGAGGAACGCGATGAGCCGCTCCGGGTCACAGCCGGTGCCAGAAGTGACGCCAGCCGACGGAGCCGGAGCCGGGGCGTCCGAAGCCGGAGCCAGGGCGTCGAACGCCGGCGCGCCTGGACCCGGTGCCTCAGCGGCCGCCGCGGGACTGGGGACGAAGGGGTCGGAGCCCTGTTCCGCGGCCTGCTCCAGGACGATCTGGCTCTCGCCGGCCAGCCAGCCGGTGAAGCCCAACCATCCCGCGGCGCTGACGACGGCGGTGACAGCGATGATGGCCAACGTGAGGTTGCCGCTCTTCGATACCATTGTCGTATTCCTCACAAAACTCGTTGCGCGACGGGACGGCGTGGCGGCGACATCTGTGGCTGCCAATGCCCGACAAGGTCGGCGTAGATAGGCGAGGTGGCGAGCAAGGACGCGTGCGTCCCGAGGAGGGGCGTCGCGCCGTTCATGAGCAGGATCCGCTCGGCGCGGAGGGCGGAGCTGATCCGGTGGGCGATGACGATGAGCGTGCCTCCCCGGGACGCGAAGGCCTGTTCGGCGCGCGCCTCGGCGACGGGGTCGAGGTGGCAGGTGGCCTCGTCAAGCAGCACGATCGCGGCTCGGGAGAGGTAGACCCGGGTCAGGGCGACGAGCTGCCGCTCACCGGTGGACAGCTCGGCGCCGTCTGGGCCGAGCAGCGCGCCGTAGCCGCCCAACCGCTCCACCACCGGCCGCATGCCGACGAGCTCAGCGGCTCGGTCGAGCTCGTCGTCGTCGGCGTGCGGCCACAGGTAGGTGAGGTTGTCGCGGAGCGTGCCCGCGAACACGTATGCCTCCTGCGGGATCAGCGCGACGACGCGCCGGAGGTGCGGTCCAGAGACATCGACCAAGGGAACGCCGCCGAGACGCACCTCCCCGCGGTCTGGGGGTACCAGCCCCGCGAGAAGGTTCGCGAGCGTCGACTTGCCAATGCCGCTCGGGCCCACGATCGCGAGGTGGGTGCCATGTGAGATCCCAAGGGTGAGGTCCCGTACGACCGGCTCCGCATGCGCACCGTACGCGAACGTGACGCCGTCGAGCTCAAGGTCGTGGCCGGCCGGCACCAGCCCCAGACCGGCCGGTGGCTCGGGAGGGACCCGGCACGCGACCGCGAGGTTCGCCAACACGACGCGCAGCTGCAAGCCCCAGCTCCCCGTCACGTCGACGAGGGAGTCCAAGGCGGGCGCGAGGCTGCCGGTGAGGTAGACGATCGCGCCACTCAGCTCGCCGATCGACAGCTGCTGGCGCCGGAGCAACCACGGGGATGCGATCAGAATTCCGATGACGGGGAGGTCGGCTCCGAGGGTAACGACGAGGGTTCTGATGGTGTCGGCGCGGGCCATCCGGCGGGACGCGAGGGCCTGCTGGTCGATGGACGCGCCCACCAGCGCGGCGGCGCGTTGCCCGGCGCCACACGCCACCACGTCGCGCAGGCCGCCGAGGACCTCACCGGCGGATCGCGCGATCGCCTCGGTCTCGAGCACGAGCGACCGTTGCCGCTGGCTCAGCGGTCGCAGGAGGCTCACATAGAGCACCAGGGCGAGGATCAGCGGTGGTGCCACGAGCAGTGCGATGCTGGGTGCAAGGGCGGCGATACCCACGAGGCTCGCGATCAACCCGAAACCGACCTGTCGCATGGTCTGTATCAGCGCGGACAGGAGCCCGCGCACCGACTCCACCTGTTGGGCGAGTCGCGCGACCTCTGTGCCGTCCGGCGCGCCCTGCCGGGCGGTCCCCCTTACCAGCGCCGCGACGGCGACGTCGCGGGCGAGCGCGTCGCGGACCGGCTCCACCACCTCGGCGAGCCAGGGAAACAGCCGGCGTGTGGCGACCGTGGAGACCACGCGGGCGATACCGAGCAAGCCGAGCCAACTCAAGCCCACCATCGGGCGCCCGGCCAGGAAGCCCTCGTCGAGCGCGGCGGCGACGTAGAGCCCAGAGGTCAGCGCGGGGAGCGCCTCGACGAGGGACCAGCCGACGACCCGCAGGAGCGCACGCCACTGGCGCGACAGGTGCCGGAAAAGCAGTGCCCAACCGCCGCCGCGCCTCACGTGAGCACCCCTTGGTGCTCCTCCTGCGTGGAGCCGGCGAACACCGCCTGGTACTCCGGGTCGTCCCAGAGCAGCACGTGCGGCGCCAACGCCCTGATCCGTCCCCCGTCGAGCCAGGCGACGAGGTCAGCTCTGGCCGCCGCGGCGGCTCGGTGCGCCACCACCATGCGGGTGCGGCCCGCCGGCGAGGCATACAGAGCCGTCTCCACCTGGACCTCGGTGGCGGTGTCGAGGCTCGAGGTCGCGTCGTCGAGCACCAACACCCGCCCACCCTGCGCGATCGCGCGGGCGAGGCCGAGCCGCTGGACCTCGCCACCCGACAACGGCATCCGCGCGGGCGGTGTTGCGTAGCCGGCGGGAAGGCGGCGGACGAAGCCGTCCGCCTGAGCAGCCTCGGCGGCGCGCTCGACCTCCGCTCGGCTGGCCGACGGCCGGCCGTAGGCGATCGCGGCCTCGATCGTCGAGCCGAGCAGCGCGGGGCGCTCGAAGGCGTAGGAGACCGCGCGGCGCAGCTCGCCCTCGCGGATCCGCGAGACGGGGACGCCGTCGAGCAGCACCTCGCCCTCGTCGGGATCGACGAGGCGCCCGACTAGGGAGGCCAACGTCGTCTTGCCCGCGCCCGAGCGGCCGACGATCGCGACGGCGGCGCCGGCCGGAATGTCGAGGTCGAGCTGGTCGAGCACCACGGTCTCGCCCGCGCGGACGGTGATGCCTCGGAACGTCACCGCGCCTGGGCCATCGGGCAGCGGGCGTGTGCCGGGGAAGTGGATGGGGCGCTCGGCGAGTACCTCAGCCACCCTGGCGGCGCCGGCGCGTGCGCTGACCGACTCCAGGACGGAGTCGATCTGCTCAAAGAGGCCGAGGGCCAGGGTGAAGTAGCCGACCGCGGCGAGCAGGTCGCCGGGCGTGAGGCGCCCGGCCGTCACGCCGAAGCCGGCCACGGCGAGCACGACGATCTGGAGCAGTGGCACGAGCAGCCCGAACTGCCACGTCACCTCCTGCTGTGCCCTCCACATACCGCGGCCGGTGGCCGACAGCTGGGGGAGCGGAGCGAGGACCCGGTCGATCTCGCGAGTCACCGTCCCGCTCGCGCGGATCGTCCGTATGCCCCGGAGCGCGTCGATGAGCCTTGTGGCGATCGCGGCCTGCAGCCGCCGGTAGTCGAGGAACAGATCCGACGCCTCGTGGATGAACCTGCGCAGGAACATGAACGTGATCGGCGCGCTGACGAGGAAGGTCGCGGCGAGGCGCCAGTCGATCAGCCAGAGCGCCACCACGGCGCCGATCGTGGTGGCCACGGTCACGACCGCGTCGAGCACCTCGCCCAACACCTGCGCGGCACCGGGTGCGTCACCGGTGAGCCGGGTCATCACGTCGCCTGCCCCGAAACGGCGCTGCCCCGCGATCCCCAGCGCGAGCACGTGCCGGAACAGCCGGTGCCGCAGCCAGGCGACGACCGACGCTCCATAGGACGCGCCGGCCACGCTCGCCAGCATCTCCGCGAGCATCCCGGCGGCGACCAGCGCGCCGAGGCGCACGAGTGCCACGCCGGGTGGCTCTCCTTGCAGCGCGGCGTCGACCGCCACCGCCAGCGCGGCGGGGAACAGCAATGCCGCGCCCGCATCGACGAGCATCGCGATGACGAGGGCGATGGTCCAACGCGGCGTTCGCCTCGCCGCCTGCAGCAGTAGGCGGTTGACCGTCGGCGGAGGCTCGTACGCGCCGGCCGAAGTCAATGGGGGATGACCCTGGGAAGCCGCCGCCGGCTCAGGGATCGGCCGGGGGGATCCCCGATTGTGCTTGCCCGCTCGCTCAGTGAACATCATCTAAGACATGCGAGCCGCGACGGACACTGCATGATCCAAGGTCCTTTCGGTGGATCTGTAGGCGTGGCATTGCTGCCTGATCCTTGCGATGCTGGGTGAGGTGAGGGGTACGGAGGACGAGCCCCCAGGACTTGAATCCTGGGACTCGCCTCCGTACCTCTCCGGGCCGACCTGACTCTTGTAAGGCCGGATGGTCGTCTGTGCCCTAGAACTGAATGTTCGCTTGGGTCCCAACGCAGGTGACTGCGCAGGAAAGGCCGCAGACGAAGACGTTGACTCCGACGTTGACCCGGACCCGGCGCCTATGGCGAAGGCCGATCTCGGTGCTGCTTGCCGTGACAGGATCGGTTTCCGGCAGGAGCTGCAACGCGGTGACGTCGACTTCCAGTGTTTGCATCGATGTTCACCTCCTTCCGTGGTGTCGTGGATGAACGGAGAAATCGCACGATGCGTGCCTGCAGCGGGTCGGGACCACCGGGACCGAGCACCTCGTGCCCGTCCGGGACCTCGACGTAGTCGAGGTCCAGGCCTTCACACCTGCCCAGCCCGAGCAGGCGGCCTCGGAGCAGGCGTGAGTGGCTGACCGGGATCAGCTCGTCGTGGTCGCCGTGGACGATCAGCAGCTTGGCGGTGATCGCGGGGCAGAGCCGCAGCACGTCACGAGGCCCGTGCGCGTCGCCCAGCTCCTCGTGACCGCCCAGCCGCTCGAGCAACCCGCGGACCGCCGGGGAGCCGTCGGCGTAGAGCCGGGGTCCCGAAAGGAAGGGCGCGATCGCGGCGCAGTGGGACCACGAGCTGGACTCGCGGGCCGCGCAGAGCAGCGCCAGGAACGCGCCGTAGCTGATCCCGAGGAGCATGAGCCCCTCGTGGCCGCGCTCGGCGGTGAGGGACCGTGCGACGGCCAAGATGTCCTCGACGTCCGGGCCGCCCCAAGCGCCGTGGATGGCGTCCGCGTGCGCCGCCCCGTATCCGGTGCTACCGCGGGGGTTGAGCGCGACGACGGCAATGCCGGCGCGAGCCAATGCTTGGAACAGTGGGTCGAACTCGAAGCGCCAGGCGTCGGCGGGACCGCCATGCAGCGCGACGACGAGGCGCTCGGCCCTGCGCCACCCTTCGCCCCCATAGACGATGGCCTCGATGGGACCGGCCGGGCCGTCGAGGCGCTCGATGCGAGCGGGCTCCCAACCTTCCCCGGACTCTCCGGCCACCGACCAGCCCTGACCTCCTTCGACGCCGACGGTGGCCACGGCTGGCGGCATGGCGGGGGTAGAAAACGGAAAGCGCAGCAGCTCATCGTCCCAGTACGCGGTGCCGCGGACCTGGCCCGCGGGGATCTCGACGGGGGTGAGGTGGTCCTTGGCGGGGCTGTACACCACGAGGCAGGACCGCACGCCCTCGTTCAGGTGCACCAGGACGCGCTCCTGGCTCGTGTCCAGCGTCAGCGGCCGTGGCGCGTGGCTGGGGTGGTGCAGTGCCTCAGGGAACCGCACCGGCTCACCCGAGCCGAGCCTGGCCCAGCCGAGCCGGTCCTCGCCAGCCGCGTCCGTGCTGACCACCACCAGTCCGGACCGAGGGCCGGCCAGCAGCAACCGGTCGTTGCTCTGTGTGGAGACGTGGAGCAGTGGGGTCCACTCACCGGTCCGAAGGTCGAGGCCTCCCGCCTTGATCGGGCCGCCGTCCTCGGCGCGGTTGAGGCCCAGCAGGGTTCCCGCCTCGTCGAGCCAGGCGCCGCCGTAGAGCAGGCCAGGCAGCTCGATCACCCGCTCGAGGCGCGGTCGCCCATGCGTGACACGCCAGATGGTCGAGCATCCCGCGCTGTCCGTCTCGATCGCGAGCGCGTGCGAGCCCGCTCCGAGCGACGGCAAGAGCCGCAACCCGAGGCTTTCGACTACCGCGAGCACCTCCTCGCCTACGGCGCCCCCGCGGGGCCCCCAGCAGGAGCTGGGGAGGCGGGCCTCGATGCTGTCGACGCATCGGGCATCGAGCATGGCGATCTCGTGGACCGTTTCGCGGTTGCGGCACAACAGGATGCGCCCGTCGTCGAGTGGCAGGAGCTGATCGGTGATCTCGACGGATCCGGGGACCTCGAGCGGCCGCCGATGGGCCGACGCGCCGCGAAACGACCAGGCCTCGAGCCTCGGGTGGTCCCGCTCGACGATGGCGAGGCACGCGGCGTGGCTGCCGTCCGGGGAGAACCGGAAGCTCACCCGGTCCAGGACGAGCGTGCCGGTTTTCTCCAGGGTGGCGGTCACGCCGTGGCTCCCGCGACGGTCACGGGCTCGGCCATCCACATGCGCGGGCCTGGATGCTCGAGCCGCATCAGGAACGCGAGCACTCCGGCGAGCCCGACACCGTAGTCGGCGACGACTGTCACCCGCGACTCGTCGGGGATGACGATCCTGCCCTCACGGAGCGCGTGGCAGGCGAACATCGGCGCGACGAGCTCGGTTGCCCAGTCCCGGTAGCGCGGCTCGTCCAGAGCCTCCGCCAGGTCCAGCAGGAACTCGCCGTTGCCGGCCAGCCCGTGACAGGACGCGGGGGAGGCCAGCCACCGCGTGCGGCGTACCGCCATACTCGCCATCTCGGCCAGCTCCCGGTGGCGCTCGTCGCCGGTGACCCGCCAGAGGCGGAGCAAGAAGGAGCCGACGCCGGACGAGCCGTGGCACCAGTGCACGAAGCGGCTGTCCTCGTCTGCTGGGCCTTCGCTCCAGGTCGCGATGCCGCCGTCGCGCTGGGCGGCCGCGCAGAGCGTCTCGCCGGCCTCCTTGGCGATCTCGACGCAGTCGTCGCGGCCAAAGGCGAGGCCGGCAGCCAGCAGGAACCAGGCGATGCCGGCGACCCCATGCGCGAAGCCGTAATAGGTCTGGCCGGTGAGGGCTGAGTCGAACGAGGCGGGGATCGGCCAGGCCACTCCGGTCGGGCCGTATTCGGCCGTCTTGAGCAGGCCGTCGGCGCAGCGCTCCACGCGCTCTGGAAGCTCGGCGTCCCCTGTCGCTCGCCAGAGATACAGCTGGGTGAGGCCCGCGCCGGCCGCGCCATGCGTGATGTCTGGGTTTGGCCAGGTCACCGGGACGCGTTTGGCGAGCGCGAGCGCCCGAGCCGCCATCTCGAGGTCGTTGAGCGCTTCGGCGGCGTCGTAGAGCGCCCACGCCGTCCCCGACCGGCCGAAGTACAAGCCGGGCAAGAGGCGCGGCTCCGCGGCCATCCGCCGCTCGATCCAGGCGCAGGCTGTCCGTAGCGGATCGTGCCAGCGCTCGCCGCCGTGGCGGCTCGCCGCCTGAGCCAGCACGGCGACGACACCGGCGGCGCCGTGCTGGACCGCGCAGGGATCGGTGGCCGCGCCGAAGGGGGTCGACGGCCACAGGCGGGACTTCTCAGGGGTCATCGAGGAGATCAGGTGCGCGAGGCCGTCCTCGATGAGGCGCTGGTGATCGGGAAGCGACGTGGTTGGCCGCGTCACGGGCCGGAGTGCGCGCTCCTCCGCGTCGAGGAACGCGGTGACGCGCTCCAGGCTCCAGCGGCGCTCGGGCGCCTCGTCCATCAAGCCGATGATCAGCGGCCGCAGGCGCCTGGCGGCCTCGCAGTCGGCGGCCATCGCCGTCAACCAGCCATCGAGGCGACCCTGTGTGGACCGCACCGCGAGGGAATCCTCGGGCAGAGCGGGGTCGCTGCCGGTCGCGAGGAGGAAGCTGATGGCCCCCAGGCTGTACAGGTCCGCCTCCTTGGCGGCAGGAGATCCCGCCAGCTGCTCGGGCGCCGCATACGCGCGCGTCCCGGCCCGTGTCCCCTCGGCCCCGAACGGCGCGGCCAGCTCGAGATCGACGATCCGGATCTCGCCATCAGGCGTGATCATGATGTTGTTCGGCGTCAGGTCGCGAAGCGCGACTCCCGCCGCACGTACCCGAGCGAGCGCGCGCGCGAGCTGGCGGATCATCTTTGCGGCCGCCAACCACGGGAGGCCAGGTCCATCCTCGGTATGGTCGGCGACCCAGTCCCGCAAGCCATCCCCGTCGACGAGCTCTGAGACAAGGAATACATGCCCACCCTGCTCGAGCAGCCTGATCGGGCGCGGGGTGATCCGCAGCGGCAGGAGCAGCAGGAGCATCTCGGCCTCGTGCCGCAACGCGTCGCGGACGTCCCTGCCGTGCTCGTCCGCCTGGACGTGAGGTCTGGCCTCCTTCACGATCACGTCAGCATCGGTCGCCGTATCCGTGGCGCGATACACGCCGCCCTTATTCGCGTGGCGGATCGCCTCGCGGACGATGAAGCGATCCCCGAGCAGCACCGACCGTGGCCGGCTGGGTCCCGTGGCCGGCGTCTCGGCGTCCTCTCCGACCGGGGGGACGACACCAGCGGGTGGGTTGAACCACGCGTCCCGCCGGTCCTCGACGAGGGCGCCGCCCGGCCCGATGATCATCGGCCGGTAGTAGCCGTCGTTGGTCAGGACCGCCGTCCCGGCAAAGGCTCCATACCGGTAGTGCACAAGGCTGCCCGGTCGGTACGGGCGGTCAGAGAGAATGGCGGGGCCCGCAAGCCCGGCGGTCACGGCATCGAGCTCGGCCGCCAGGCGACGGAAGTGGTCGTCGTCGTCGGGGTAGGCGGTCAGGAACTTCCCCGCGCCCCCACGGTGGTAATGCGTCGAGTTCAGGATCCCCGCCTGCTCCCGGCTCTTCGCGAACTTGAACGCGCACCCGCTGGCCGTCAGCACGCCCACCGCCCTGGTGAGCACCGCTCCCGCCGAGGCGCGGGTCGCCGACACGTGCAGCTTCCAACCTTGGTCGCGCTCCTGGTACCGGGGCGGCCGTACATGGCACCAGAGCTCGTCCAGCCAGACGTCCCAGCCTCGCGCCCCTTCTTGGTCCATCCCGGCGCGAAGTAGATCAATGAGTGAAGAATCATTCATATCGTCGCGCTTAGGCTCAAATAATGGCGCAACAAAATCGACATTGTTCAACTAATCCCCCAGATGACTGAAGCCACCGTAGGCGCGTGAAGTCGGCGACGCCTACTTAGGAATCCGTGAATGCACGCGAGCCGCGTACGTTCCCCGCCTGTAAACTAACCCTTAGTTAGTCAGGAATCCTTGTATTGCCCGGTGGGGGCCAATACGCCTTCCATGTTCCCGCCTTCCTTCTCATCCCGCTCATGGAAGTTGTAGCCCTCCTGTTCACTCTCCGCAAGGCTATTTTCTCTTCGGTGCCGCCCGTGAGGACAGCACTACCTAGAGCTGATATGCTTCGCAGCCTTTCATCCCCTTTCTCGGTATCGCCCGAATTATCTTAGTCAAACAGGCAAGATCGTTGGTCCGGTAATTCCTATACAAGATGATTACTGACCGTAATCTAACTGATACGGCGACGCCGTTATCGGGACACGAAATTGTGCGCCGGATGATGGCTGACTCGGAGACTTCGCCACGGATCGACTGGATAGGGATGAGGTGAGCGTTGGCCAGATATGCGACAGATACCCTGTGAGGTTTGCGATAATGGCGCTTGGAACAACGTCAACTTCTGAGCTGGAGTGCATCTGTCGGGTAAAAGCATGACACAATCTGTATACCGGCTGCCCCAGGCCAAGCTGGTGGTCCGTCGCCGAGGTCCTTTCAATGGCGGGGCGCGATCTGCGCCCCGCTCGCTTGTGCGGGAGGAGCGACGCGTATCCGCTGAGAACGCTGAGCGACGAGCAACGCCGCGAGGCCCGGGCGTGGGATGCGCATTCCGACGTGAAAGGAACTTAAGTGGTCGCGCGGATAGGCCGTGACCGGCTGTGCGGCATGGAACCGCAGCTTTCCTCCGCATGCGAAGGAAAGCTGCGGTCTTGTTCCCGCGGCGCGCGTTGAACCCGCAGAAATCCTCCGTATACGGAGGAAAGCTGCAGTGTGACCATGCATCTGCTCTCTGTCTGCGCGCTGAGGGCCGGGCGCCTATCCGCGCGAGCGGTTAGGCGACGGGCCACTGGTCATCCGCGACAGGAAGGGGCCGCTGGCGCACACGACCTCGGGGATGTTCATCGCTAACGCCGCCTGGGCCGCCCTTGCCATGCTGGCGCACAACCCGGGCGGTGGAGCCTGCGCTGTGCGTCGGCAAGGGGACCGTGCGGACTGCTCTACCTGCGTCTCGTTATTAACTGGTGATCCATAGCGGGTTCCTTTTGGCATTCGATTACGCCTGCATCCCGTCGATCGCAGTTCGATGCTCAAGGACCTCTTCTACGGATCGCCAGTTAGGAGCGCCCTCGGACCCCCGAGACGACACAGGAGCGGTAGCGCCCCAGCTGTCTTGTCCGACACGACTCCGTCCACACCATCCCAGAATTCCGCCGCCAAGAGTTAAGTTATCTTAATATAAATTGCCATCGGTAGGCGGGCGCTCACGGAGGGTGTTATTATATCGTGCTGCCTTCGGTTAGTGGCTGATGTGGTCACTGGAGCTTCTGCGAAACGAATTCTGTCCCTTTCGGGCGAGGGATGGTAAGCCAGACATTCCAGTTGGTTAAATGTCGCAAGCTGTCTCGACGTGGTTCAAGGTGGCAATTTTCAGGCCTTGGTGAAATTTATATGGGCAAGATCCTCGTGATGAGGGAGCTTGCCTCTATGCGGCTAAAAAAATCACTATCTGGGGTTGACTTCCAGGGACTCATCATTACCATCGGGTGACCTGGGGATGAACAACGTGGCCCAGAAGGGCGGCTAGGAAGTAGTCCGATGGCGTAAAGGCGGCGGCGCATTCTCGAGTGTTTCGGATAAGTCCGACTGTATGTGTCGTCGTGTAGTTGAGGAATCACTTCCAGCTCCTCCCGACGAGGTGAACTCTGATCACCACTTCGGAGGAATGAGCGATGGCAGGCTTCGATTTTGGCATGTTCACTGCTATGTCACGGGGCAACGGCGCAGACGATCCTGTGCTGGTCGAGATGCGTAACGACGCCTCCCTGACACGGGCGGCGAGGCGGAGCGCTGAGGGGCGGCGACCGGCGGCCTCTCGTGTGGCATCACGCCAAAGGAAGGCGCGGTGGAGGCTCCATGTGTCTGCGGCGCACGCGTCTGCGCAGGCGATGTTTGCTCGATCGCTTCCCCTGCCGGGGGAGGCGCATGCGGGCTTCAAGCTTGCGAGTACGAGCGAGCACGTTGCCTCAACCGAAGGTAGGCGACGCTTCGCAGCCATGGGTCTCCACGAGGTGACGAAGAAGTCGTCCGATGGGGCGAGGCGCCCTACTGGACGGCAGCGGGCCTCGCCGCTCCCCGTATTCTCGCGGACCATCCGTACGCGTGACGCGCGGGAAAGGCTCGTTCGCTGCCGGTACGGCGCGTTGCTACCGCGGGCTCGTCCCGCATCGGCCTCATAGACGTGGCTCACCAGACTGATCTCATCTTTCGAAACTTCGGTCATGTCTATGTGGACAAAAAGCAAATAAATAGAAAGAAGCGCCCACCCTCCGTTTTTCAAAAAAGATCCGTCAACCCCTTGACTGATATCCAGGCGTCATTTTAAATAGCAACCCCGGGTGGCGGAACCGCGTCGAGGTTGGCAGCGGGCGCGCGTCGATAGAGGGACCCAAAGAGAACAGGCATATCATGGATATGCAGTATGAAATGTATTGCCTTACGGATCCGATCTTCTACGACTCGCTTATCAATGCGCGGGCAGAGAATCTCGAATTCGAGGTTGCCCGACGCCCAGTACCGCAGGGGTGGCAGCGCTTTGACAATGATGGCTGGTTGATATACCAAACGGCCGATATGCAACTTCCGTTGCAGGGGTGGAAGATCCACGTTTCGGCATGTATGCACAACGCCGAGGAGATTCTCGCCACGGTCTGGGATTACTGTATCGCGCGCGGTATCTCGTTCAAGTTTCTGTGCGGGCGTCATATCCTCTATATGGCTAACTCTAAATACGCGGGCCGGGGTGGCAGTGGGAAGCTTGTGACGATCTATCCGGTGGACGAGGCTGAGCTGGAATTGGTGCTCAAGGAGGTGGGTGAGCTCCTAGAAGGCCAGCCGGGTCCTTACATCTTGAGCGATCTGCGCTGGGGCTCGGGACCCCTGTATGTCCGGTACGGGGGCTTCGCCGAGCGGTACCGCCTGTCGGAGCAAGGGGAGTGGGAACTCGCCATGGAAGACCCCACCGGCGAACTGGTTCCCGATAGACGCGAGCCGACATTCAAGGTTCCGCCGTGGGTGACGCTTCCCGACTTTCTCGTTCCCCACCTGGCGGCGCGCAACAGCACGACGGTAACGGATCTTCCCTACAATATTGAACGGGCGCTGCACTTCTCCAACGGAGGCGGCCTGTACCTTGCCCAGGACCGGCGGACGGGCGAGCAGGTCGTGCTCAGGGAAGCACGGCCTCACGCCGGGCTCGCTGCCGACGGGACGGACGCCGTCACCAGGTTGCAGCACGAACGGGCGATCCTAGAACGACTGGCCGGCCTCGACGTAGCGCCAGGTCTCCGCGACTACTTCATGCTGGGCGAGCATCACTTCCTCGTCCAGGACTTCGTCCAAGGGCAACCCCTCAATAGAGCCTTCATCGAGCGCTACCCCCTGATCCAGCGCGGAATCGACCAGCGCGTGGTCGCCGAGTACACGGCGTGGGCGCTGGCTGTCCTCCGTGAGGTCGAGCAGACCATCGCTGCGCTACACGAACGCGGCATTGTCTTCGGAGACCTCCACGTGCTCAACATCATGCTCCTGCCCGACGATCGCGTCAGGCTCATCGATTTCGAGGTCGCGGCACACGTCCGCGAGGGAGGCCGGCCAAGTCTGGCCAACCCGGCCTTCGCCGCGCCGCCGGACCGCACCGGTTTCGACATCGACCGGTACGCACTGGCCTGCCTGCGCCTCTTCATGTTCTTGCCCCTGACCTATCTGCTACCGCTCGAGCTGGGCAAGGCAGAGCATCTCGCCGAGGAGATCGCCGAGCGTTTTCCGGTCACTCGCGAGTTCCTGGAAGAGGCGCTGCAAGTGATCATCGGCACGAAAGAACGGCAGGAGACAGACGCCGGGACAGGATCGGGGAGCGCGCTCCGTCACCTGCCGCTGCCCAGCCCAGGCCGCTCCGGCTGGGAGCGTACACGTGAGTCCATGACTCAAGCCATCCTGACCAGCGCAACGCCGGACCGTGACGATCGCCTCTTCCCGGGAGACATCGAGCAGTTCAACTCGGGTGGTCTCAACGTCGCCTATGGCGCAGCAGGAGTGTTGTATGCGCTGTCCGTGACCGGGGCGGGCCGTTACCCGGAGCACGAGGAGTGGCTCACGCGACAGGTTATGCGCTTGGACCAGAAGGCCCGTCTGGGCTTCTACGATGGGCTTCACGGCGTGGCCTACGTCCTAGCCCATCTCGGGTATCGAGGCGAAGCCCTGAGGGTCCTCGACATGTGCCTGGCCGAGAAGTGGGAGAGGCTAGGCCTCGACCTCTTCGCAGGTCTCGCTGGTGTCGGCCTGAACGTGGCGCACCTTGCCGCAGTGACTGGTGACGCGTCGCTGCGAGACACCGCGCTTCGGGCGGCGGACATGATTGCGGACCGGTTGGGCGACGAGGACAGTGTCCCGACCGTCAGCGGCGGCGATCACCCCTACGCCGGGCTCATGCGCGGATCTTCCGGACCCGGCCTCCTGTTCGTCCGCTTGTACGAACTCACCGGCGACAGCGGCTTCCTGGACCTCGCCGCGACGGCGTTGCGCCAAGACCTCCGGCGCTGTATGACCCACGAGGATGGGGGCATGGAGGTCAACGAAGGCTGGCGGACTATGCCCTACCTCGCGACCGGCAGCGTGGGCATTGGGTTGGTACTGGACGACTATCTCGTTCACCGCCAAGATGAGCGGTTCGCGGATGCCAGCGCCGCGATCCGGGGAGCTGCCGAGTACGACTACTACGCCGAGTCGCAAGTCTTTGACGGCCGTGCAGGCATCATCCTCTACCTCAGTCGTTCGCACCGCGTCGGTGCGGCCGCGAAGGACCCGCTCGTGGCCGACCACGTACGCCGTCTCGCGTGGCATGCCATGCCCTACCAGGGCTATCTGGCCTTCCCAGGCGAGCAGCTGCTTCGGCTATCCATGGATCTCGCCACGGGCACGGCCGGGGTCCTCCTCGCCCTAGGCGCTGCACTGCACGACGAGCCCGTGGGCCTGCCATTCCTCAATCCCCGGCAGCCTTCGAGTTTCTCGCGGTCATCTTCATGATCCGAAACTCACCCAGCAACCAAGGAAGGAGGTGAACAGATGGCCCTTCTCGATCTTCAAGGAATGGAACTGCCCGTCGAGGCGAAGGATGCACTCGCCGGCAAGAGCAGCAGAAGCAAGCACAGCTGCGGCCCGAGCGTGCTCAGCATCACGATTATTTGCCTGTGACGCTGACCACAATCACGATGCGGAGATGATGGACGTCTCTGCGACAACCAGCATGGCGTAGCAGCGTCTCCTAGAGAGACAACGCAGGCTATAGCGGTTGCGGTCTCGGGCGGGCGGGATGCAGCCCGTTCGTCCGAGACCATTATGCCCGCGCCGCCCTTCGAATCCAAGAGAACATTCGGTCACGGAAATGGGGATCTCGTGAGGAGCAAGCCGGGCGCGCGACTCTGGGCGTGGTGCTTGCCTCGCGATGCAGCTGACCGCCTTGTCATCCGGGTCGCCCGGCATGGTGGCGGCTGGGTCGGTGTGCTTGCGGTCACGGCGATCGCGAGCGCCGTGATGGAGACGCTCCTCCCAGCCGCTCTCGGACGCGCGGTGGACGTTGTGCTTAGCGGCGGCGACGCGGCCGCATGGATCACGCGATGCGGCATGTTGATCGTACTCCTCGTGGTCTGTGATGTGCTGAGCAGTCTCGCCGACGGTGCGAGCAGTGCGGAGTCCACGGCGTGGCTACGCCACACGCTGTTGCGTCACGTCCTGGCGCTCGGGACGCGGACCGCCCGGCGGTTCACTCCCGGAGACCTGGTGAGCCGCATGGTCGGCAATACGGCTGAGGCCGGGCGTGTGGGGGCAGCCGCGGTCGTGGGCATGGCCTCCGCCATCCCTTCGGTCGGCAGCCTCATCGCACTCGTGCTTATCGATCCGTGGCTTTGCGTCGCGTTCCTGGCTGGGTTCCCCCTGCTCGCGCTGCTGCTACGAGCCTTCGTCCGGGACTCCTCGAATATCGCCACTCAGTACCTTGGGGTTCAGGGCGCCATCGCGGCACGGCTCGTTGACGCCTTGGCGGGGGCACGCACGATCGCGGCCGCCGGGACGGTGGACCGTGAGGTAGAACGTGTGCTCGCCCCACTGCCCGAGCTGTACGAGCATGGCCAGGGGATGTGGCGCGCGCAGACCAGGATCGTCTCACAGGCTGGCCTCCTCGGTCTGCTCGAGGTCGCGGTGCTCGCGGTCGCGGGGTTCGAGCTCGCGCGGGGGCGGATCACCCTCGGTGACATGCTCGCCGCCAGCCAGTACGTGACGCTGGGCATGGGGCTCGGTGGAATCGTGGCGTTCCTCACTCGACTGTCCCGTGTCCGGGCTGGAGCCAGGCGCACGGCGGAGGTTCTCGCTGAGGCGCCGATGAGATATGGGACGGGGAACCTGCCCGCCGGACCCGGGCGGCTCGAGTTTCGCGGAGTGACCGTGAGCGTAGGCGGCGAGCGGGTACTGGATGGTCTTGACCTCGTCGTGCCGGGGGGAGCCGCGGTCGCGGTCGTGGGACGTTCCGGAGCCGGCAAGTCGCTGCTCGCCGCGCTTGCTGGGCGGCTCATCGACCCTGACGAGGGGCAGGTAGTCCTGGACGATGTGCCGCTCCACCATTTGGACCGTCGCGAGCTCCGTCGTGAGGTCGGCTACGGCTTCGACCGTCCGGCGCTGATCGGGCACACCGTTGCCGAGGCGATCGGGTTCGGGCAGCACGCGCCCAGTCAGAGGCGGCTGGAGGACGCCGCCCGCGCCGCTTGCGCTGACGTCTTCATCCGCCGGTTGCCGCAGGGCTACCGGACGCGGCTCGCCGACGCGCCGA
The DNA here is from genome assembly GCA_050743625.1 of Egibacteraceae bacterium. Taxonomy (GTDB): domain Bacteria; phylum Actinomycetota; class Nitriliruptoria; order Euzebyales; family Egibacteraceae; genus JBOGED01. The sequence continues at coordinate 29,536 of JBOGED010000195.1, forward strand.
TGTCCGGGGGAGAGGTCCAGCGCATCGGGCTCGCACGCGCGTTCGCCCAGGCGGGGCGTGTGCTGGTGCTGGACGACGCCACCTCGAGCCTCGACACCGTGACCGAGCTGCAGATTAGCCGTACGCTCACCGGCGAGTTGAGCGACCGCACCCGTCTTATCGTTGCCCATCGAGCCTCCACAGCCGCCCGGGCGGACCTCGTCGCTTGGCTGGACGGGAATCGGGTACGGGCGCTCGGGCCACATCACGAGCTGTGGAGCAACCCGGACTACCGTGCCGTCTTCATCGCGGATGTGGCGGAACTCGAGACCGTCGACACCGTCGACGCGGTCCACACCCGCAACGGGAGTCGAGGTGGGCCGGCGTGAGCCGCGCGGAGCGGAGGCACATGCTCTTGCGCGTCCTGTCTGCTCCGCTGCGACGCCGGCCTTGGGTCATCGTGCAGCTCGCGGGCTGGTCGATCGTCCAGGCGCTGCCCGCGTTCCTGTCAGGCTATGCCGTCGCGCGCGCAATCGACGACGGCTTCCTCGCCGGCCGTACCGCGACAGGGTTTGCCTGGCTGGGCCTCATGGCAATGTCTGTCGTTGCCGGAGCCTGGGGTACCCGTCAGGTCTACCAACGGCTGGCGGGCATCGTCGAACCGTTCCGGGATGAGCTGGTCCGCCGTGTCGTGACCGGTGTGCTCCACCACTCCATCGCGCGCGGGAACCCTCCCGACACCGCCGGGGTTGGGAGGCTCACCCAACACGTCGAGATCGTGCGCGAGGCGTTCGCCAGCTTGATCATGGTTTCGCTCAACTTCGCCTTCACCGTGACGAGCGCACTGCTCGGCATGCTCTCCTTGGTCCCCATCGTCTTGGCGTTCGTTCTTCCCCCCTTGGTGCTCGGCCTCGGATTGTTCTTCGGCGCGCTCGCCGCGATGGCGGCGCGGCAGCGGGTCTTCGTCTTGGCCGACGAGCGCCTCGCCGAGACGGCGAGCACCGTGGTAGGCGGCCTGCGCGACGTGGTCGCGTGCGGTGCCGAGGAGCAGGTCCGCGCCACGGTTGGTGAGCACGTCGACGCGCAGGCTCACGCCGCACACGCGTTGGCGCGCCTCTCAACGGTCCGGATCCTGGCCCTGGCCGTTGGCGGCTGGCTGCCGCTGCTGGGCATCCTGGCTGGCGCGCCGTGGCTGCTGCGTAACGGGGCGACGACGGGTGCGGTCCTGGGCGCGTTTACGTACGTGGCCTATGGACTGCAGCCGGCCCTGGAAACCCTGATCCAGGGCCTCGGCGGCAGCGGCCTGTGGCTTGCGGTTACCCTGGGCCGGATCGTTGAGGTGAGCAGCGGTCCGGGCGAGATCCCCCACGCTACCGAACGGCTACAGCCGCGGCCCCATCGGCAAGATCTGCGGCTTTGCGGAATCACCTTCGGCTACGGAACACACGCCGAACCGGTGATCCGCGATCTCGACCTGGTCATCTCCGATGGTGACCACGTCGCCATCGTGGGCCCGAGTGGCATCGGAAAGTCGACGCTCGCGAACCTCATGACGGGGCTGCTCGAACCTCAAACCGGAGAGGTGCGGATCGGCGGCGTTCCCGTCCGCGAGCTTGGCGTGGACAGCCTGGCCCTTCATCGCGTGCTGATTCCTCAAGAGGCGTACGTCTTCACCGGCATGCTCAGGGAGAACCTCACCTACCTGCGGCACGACGTCTCTCAAGCCGAGATCGACGAGGCGGTCGAGGCAATGGGGCTAAGACCGCTCGTTGAGCGGGTCGGCGGATACAACGCCGAGGTGGATGCCTCAGCGCTCTCGGCTGGCGAACGCCAGCTCATCGCCTTGACTCGCGCGTATCTCTCGCCGGCGAGGCTTGTGGTCTTGGACGAGGCCACGTGCCATCTGGACCCGGTCGCGGAAGTGGGGGCTGAGCGGGCGTTCGCCCGCCGTCCGGGCACGCTCGTCGTGATCGCGCATCGGGTGAGCTCGGCGATTCGTGCGCGCCGGATCCTCGTCATGGACGGCGCGCACGTGCTGGATGGCACCCACGAGAGCCTGCTGGCGGCCTCGCCGTTGTACCGCGACTTGGTCGGCCACTGGACAGTCACTGACCCGACGGCTCCCCTCAGCCAAGGGATTACCGCGGGCTTGAGCTGGCAACAGCCATGACCCGCGGGAGGCCGGTTTGCCCGTCCGTCACTTTGGCCCGCCTCGTCAGCGGGTCTCGGTCGCAAACGATCACCGAATGGATGTCGAACATGCTTGCTCGCCATGGGTACGGTCCGGGAGCGACCACCCCGAATCTGACCGTGCCCGCGCTGCCGTATCCGATCGAGCGCGCGACGCTGGTCAACGGGCTGCGCGTCGTGATCGCTCCGGACTCGCGTGCGCCCGCGATCGCCGTCACGGTGTACTACGACGTCGGCATCCGCTCCGAGCCTGAGGGGCGGACCGGCTTCGCGCACCTGTTCGAGCACTTGATGTTCCAAGGGTCGGCGTCCCTCGAGAAGCTCGCGCACTCCCGATACGTGCACTCGTCTGGCGGGGACTTCGACGGGACGACCCACCTTGACTACACAAACTTCTACGAGATCCTGCCGAGCAACGCGCTGGAGCGCGCATTGTTCCTCGAGGCCGACCGCATGCGAGCGCCGCGACTGACCGAGCAGAACCTCGCGAACCAGATCGCGGTGGTGAAGGAAGAGGTCCGCCTCAAGGTGATGAACCAAGCGTACGGCGGGTTCCCGTGGCTGCAGCTGCCGCCGGTGCTGTTCGACACGTTCCCGAACGCGCACAACGGCTACGGCGACTTCGCCGACCTGGAGGGGGCGAGGATCGAGGACGCGCAGGGTTTCTTCGACCGCTACTACGCGCCTGGCAACGCGGTGCTGGCGGTGGTCGGCGATCTCGACGTCGCCGAGACGCTCCGGCTGATCGAGCGGCACTTTGGTGATATCCCCGCGCGCCCGGTGCCTGAGCGTCCCAGCTTCGCCGAGCCGGACCTCGACGGCCCGCGCCACGACCGGACAGTCGACCGTCACGCCCCGATGCCCGCGGTAGCGCTGGGCTGGCGGGTGCCCGACCCGATCACCGACTTCGGTGCGTACCTTCCATACCTGGTGCTCTCCGTGGTGCTGACCGACGGGGATGCGTCGCGCCTCCGCCGCCGTCTCGTGAAGGACGACCGGCTCGTCACCGCCCTGTCCGCCTTCCTGTCGGTCATGGGCGACCCGTTCGATGTGCGTGAGCCGAGCGCGATGGTGGTGAGCGCGATCCATACCAGGCCGGTCGAGGATGTCCTGGTGGCACTCGACGAGGAACTGGACCGCCTGGCGACGGACGGTCTCGTGGACGGCGAGCTAGAACGCGCGCGGGTGCGGCTCGTAGTCGGCCAGATCGGCCGGACCGAGCCGCTTCTCGACCGGGCTCGGTTGATAGCGGTCTTGGAGCAGCAGCGCGGCCGTGCCGAGCTAGCCGGCGAGCTGCCGGGGCTGCTCGCCGAGGTCACCGGCGAGCAAGTCGTGAAGGCCGCCGCCATGCTGCGCCCCGACCGGCGTGCAGTGCTCGAGCTGGTGCCGGGAGGTCGGAAGTGACCGCGATCGTCGAGCCCCGGCCTGTCCCCCCGCTCACGCCGCCGCGTTCGGTCCCGCCGCTCTTGATCGCCAAGCACAAGCTCGACACCGACCTGAAGGTTCTCGCAGTCGAGAGCGGTGGGGCGCCCCTGGTGCAGCTACGGCTGTGGGTGCCGTTCGCGGGGCCCCCAGCAGGAGCTGGGGAGGAGGGCCTGGACGCTGTCGACGCGTCCGGCTCCAGCGAGGCCGACACCGCGCGCGCGACGTTGCTCGCCAGGACCTTGCTGTCCGCCACACAGCGGCGGAGTAACGCCGAGCTGGCCACGGCGTTCCAGGCGCTGGGGGCCACATTGCGTGTTGGGGCCGACCCGGACGGCCTGCTATTCACGGGCAAGGCGCTCGCGAGCAGCCTACGGGACCTGCTAGAGCTGCTCGCTGAGGTGCTGACCTCCGCTACCTACCCCGAGGATGAGGTCGCGGGAGAGCGTGCCCGCGTTGTGGAGGAGCTCACGATGGCGCGGTCGGCGCCGTCGGTGCTGGCCAGCGAGGCACTGCTACGACGCATGTTCCGCGGTCATCCCTACGCATGCAAGGTGCCCAAGCCCGAGCAACTGGCGGAGACGCGTCCAGACGACCTGCGGCGCCAACACGCGGAAGGCGTGCTGCCGGACGGGAGCACGCTCGTGCTCGTGGGTGATGTGCCGGCTCACCAGGCGCTGGCTCAGGCCGCTGAGGCGCTGTCCGGCTGGAACGCCGTGGGATCGACTCCTGTGGCGCCAGCCGTGCTGGCGCCGGAGCCCGGCCCCGTCCTGCTCGTGAACCGGCCGGGCTCGGTTCAGTCGTCCATCCGCATGGGCGGCCTGGCGTTGCCGCGGTCGGATCCCGACTACGCCGCCTTGAAGCTGGCGAAGACCATCTTCGGCGGCTACTTCGCATCCCGTCTGGTGGAGAACATCCGCGAGGACAAAGGCTACGCCTACTCACCACACTGCGTGATCCGGCACGCGGTAGCGGGCTCTACGCTGCAGCTCGGAGCAGACGTGGCTAGCCAGGTCACCGCCCCCTCGCTGCTGGAGATCGCCTACGAGCTGGGTCGCATGGCAACCCTGCCAGTGGGCGCCAACGAGCTGGAGAACGCTTGCCAGTACGCGATCGGCACGCTCGCGCTGGAAACCACGACGCAGGGCGACCTCGCCGACAAGATCGTTGCGCTGGAGGCCAGCGGGCTCGGCCCCGACTGGCTGGATGAGCACTCGCGCCGCTTGGCAACGGTAACGGTCGAGCAGGTGATGGAGCAGGCGGCCCGCTTCCTCGCGCCTATGCGGCTCGTGACGGTCGTCCTAGGCGACGCCAACGTGGTCGAGCCGTCGATGCGCACACTCACCGAGGTCACACGGGGTTAACCTCAATGCCGCCAATTTGGGCGGCTGACGCGGTGCGCTTCGCCATCGGCGGGTCCAAGTTTCTACCAATCGGCGTCGTTTGCCGCCCGCTACCGGCGCGCTGTCTGCTTTTGCGCGCCGGCGCGCAAAAACGGCGGCCAACCGGTGCTATCGGTGTCGCGAACGCCGTTGGCCTGCGACTTTTGCGCGTATGCGCGCAAAGACGGAGGCTTGACCCCGTTTACGCAGCTATCTCGCCAGACCCTATGTGAGTGGCATTGGCGTTAACCTCATCCCTGCGATGCGGCACGCATGCGTGCCGAATCCTGGCCACAAGCGCATGGGTGGCGTGCCACCATCGGGGTTGTGATGAATACGCGTCGCGTTCGGATGGAGGCGGTGGACGAGACCGCCAGGGTTACCCCGATTGAGCTCTTCTTCGACTTGGTGTTCGTGTTCGCGTTGACGCAGGTGACCGCCCTGATGGCGGACGACCTGTCGGGGCGCGGGTTGCTCCGCGGGCTGTTGGTGCTCGCATTGGTGTGGTGGGGTTGGGTCGGCTACTCATGGCTTGGAAACGTGGTCCGCGCGGACGAGGGCGTCGTGCGGTTGGCCATGTTCGGGGCGATGGGGGCGATGTTCGTGCTCGCCTTGACGATCCCCGAGGCCTTCGACGACCTACCCGGGGGGTTGGCCGGCCCGGTGGTCTTCGCCGTGGTGTACTTCGCGGTCCGAGCGTTGCACCTGGCGATGTTCTGGGTGGTCAGCCGCGGCGACCCCGGCTTGCGCCGCCAGCTCGTGCACTTCACGCCGTCGATGCTGGGTGGTACCGCGCTGCTGCTGGTCGCATCGCAGCTCGACGGGCTGGCGCAGACCTTGGTGTGGGGCGCGACGGTGCTCGCGGATTACGGTGGCACCCTGCTGGGAGGCTCGGCGGGTTGGCGGCTGTACTCTCCCGGCCACTTTGCCGAGCGCCACGGACTCATCCTCATTGTGGCCCTGGGCGAGTCGATCGTCGCGATCGGTGTCGGGGTCGCCGCGTTGCCGATCTCCTGGCCGATCATCCTGGCCTCGATGCTCGGTCTGGTGGTGGCGGCGAGCATCTGGTGGGCCTACTTCGACGTGGTAGCGCTCGTCGGTGAGCGCACGCTCGCGAGGGCCTCGACCCAGGACCGTCCGCGGTTGGCCCGCGACTCCTACAGCTACCTCCACCTGCCGATGGTGACCGGGGTGGTGCTGGTGGCACTGGGGATGAAAAAAGTGCTCGAGTACGTCGGCAATCCGAGCGAGCACCAGATCACCGACCCACTCACGATGCTGCCACTCGTCGCGCTGTACGGGGGAGTGGTGCTCTACCTGCTGGCCCATGTCGCGTTCCGGCTGCGCAACCTGCACAGCGTCAATGTGCAACGCGTGGCCGTGGCTCTGGCGCTCTTGGCGGCCGTCCCATTGGCCGCGCAGATGCCGGCGCTGGCCGCGCTTGCCCTGCTCGCCGCCGTCGCCGCCGGCCTGATCATCTTCGAGATGACCCGCTACGCCGACGTGCGGGACCGGGTCCGCCACGTCGGCGAGGTCGCGGTATCCGAGCGGCAGTCTCACCGGTCACGGGAGTGACGCGCTGGGCCCTTATGGCCGGGGTTCGTAACGGATACGTGAGAAAGCCTGGCCACAAGGCCGAACCGACGCGAACAGCACCGGCCGTGGCGTGGTTGGTCGCCACGGCCGGTGCTGCCGCTGCCAGCCGACCGGAGGGGGGCCGGTCGAGTGGCCGAACCAGGCGTCTCGCCGGTTCTTCGGGAGGTTTGCGTGTCCTTTAGTGGTCTTGATCATGGACGGCGGGCCAAGGCTTGGGGCACCCCCGACGGCGTTTCGCAAGGGACGTCAACCAAACCTAGGGCTTGCGGTTGCGTGTTTTCCGTTCGAGCGAGGACCCACCCCGTCCGCAGCCCGGCAATTCGTGGTTTCGTCCCTTCCGCCCGCGCGTTACGGTCGTAGCCCGCTGTGTAGTTGTAGCTCTCCCGTTCGCCGGCTGCAACACTGTGCGGCGACACGTTCTTGTTGTGTTCGCCGAGGTCTTACGGGTGCGAGTCATCGGCGTCTTGCGTACGATAGAAGCTCGCGGCGGGGCATAGCTGGCGAGCGCGCGGGGCTTGAGCGGATGGGCGAGAACGATGCGGAAACAGCGGGTGTGGGCGGGCGCGCCCGGATGGAAGGCGGTGAGATTCCCCGCGTGAGCTACACCGATCTCTTGGCGGCGATCGCGGCGTTCGGTCTTCCCAACGCGTCGACCGCGCTACCGGGCGTCCCGCTTGCTCCCGCGCAATGGCGGCGGCTTATGGAGGGCACCGCGGCGGCGCGCCTGAGTGGTCATCTCGTCGAGGCCATTGACTCCAAAGCATTCGCCGTGACCGCTGAGCAGGCCCGGCAGGCGGCAGAGCTTCATCGCAAGCTGACGTGGCGGGTACTGGGGCTCGAGCGGCGGTTGCTGGAGGTGGCCGGGCTGCTCAGTGCGCTCGGTATCGAGATGCGCGTGTTGAAAGGGCCGGCGCTCGCCCGCACGTGCTACCCAAAGGTGTCCGCGCGCACCTTCGCCGACGTCGACGTGCTCGTGCCGGCGGATCGGTTCGACGAGGCGGGGGCGGCGCTGGCGGATGCGGGCTGCGCACGCACCCTCCCGCAGCTTCGGGAAGGGTTTGACCGACGGTTCGGGAAGAACGCGACGTTCGTCGGTCTCGATGGCTTACAGGTCGACGTGCACCGCACGTTCGTCGTCGGTCCCTACGGGCTCCTGATCACCCTCGAGGACCTGTTCGCCACGCACGAGTCATTCGCCCTTGGCGGGCGCATGCTGAAGGCGTTGGGCACCGAGGAGCAGTTCCTCAACGCCTGTTACCACGCGGCGTTGGGTGACGTGCCTCCGCAGCTGAGTGCCCTCCGTGACGTCGCCCAGATGCTCCTCGGCGCCAAGCTCGACGTCGACCGCGCCCGTCGGCTCGCCGAAGCATGGCGGGGAACGGCCGTCCTGGCTCGGGCGGTCGCGTTGACGTGGCGAACGCTTCGCCTGAGCGAGCAGCCCCCGCTTGCCGTATGGGCGCGAGGGTTCACCCCCACCAGGTGGGATCGGCGGCTGCTCACCTGCTATGTGTCCGCGAACCGGAGCAACAGCCTGAAGTACCTCGCGTCCGCGCGTGTCATCCCCGGCACGGGTGCCAAGCTCGCGTACCTGCGAGGACTCCTGCTTCCCGACCGCGCGTTCCTCGCGCGGCGGAGAGTGGCGTACGGTGCCTGGTGGCACCACGGCGCGATGGGGCTTCTGGGGCGGGAGCCGAAGCGATGATCGTATCGCTGTACCTGTTCACGACAGCGTGGCTCGAGCGGTTCTTCCGCATCGTGAAGGCCTGCTTCGACGGGGTCTGGCTGGGAGTGCTGAGCAGGGAACGGCTGCACGCCATCGACGCCTTGTACTACCACCGGGAGAAGCGGTACGCCGACGAGGAGTACAACCGTGGCGGACTTTGGCCGTGGGAGCAGGCCGCGCTCGACCGGTTCTTCGTGGGCTGTACGCGTGTCGTGGTGACTGGCGCGGGGGGCGGCCGTGAGGTCCTCGCCCTGCGCAAGCTCGGCTACGACGCCATCGGGTTCGAATGCAACCCTCAGCTCGCCGCCATTGGCGATCGGCTCCTGGCCTCCGAAGGCCAACCGGGGCGGCTCTCACCGGCGCCCCGGGACGCCTGGCCCGGCACGGCGGGTCCCTGCGACGGCGTCATCGTCGGCTGGGGGTCGTACATGCTCATCCAAGGGCGCGCGCACAGGGTGGAGTACCTGCAAGGGGCCCGAGCGTGCCTGCCCGAGGGTGCCCCGATCCTCGTCTCGTTCTTCGCGCGTGGTGGAACGCCGATCTCTCTGCGAATCGTGGCGGTGGTCGGGAGCGCCTTGCGAAAGGTTCGAGGTCAACCTCCCGTAGAGATGGGCGACGCGCTCCAACGTAATTATGTGCATTACTTCACGAGAGCCGAGATCGTCGACGAGCTTGCCGAAGGTGGTTTTGCGCTCGAGTTTTACGACACGAAGGACTACGGGGTTGCGATTGCTCGTGCGGTCAAGGGAGAGCGAGATGAGCATGATTAAGGTCCGTGACGGCGCCGCCGTGTGGCGCGAGATCGAGGGAGAAACGATCCTGCTTGCGCTCAAGGCGTCTGTGTACCTAGGGCTTAACCACACAGGAACGATACTCTGGGAGACGATGGTCGGCGGGACGACCTCGGACAACCTCACCGATCTCCTCGTAGCGCAATTCGCCATCGACCGCGAGGATGCGGCGTCGGACGTCGCCGCCTTTGTCGACGGATGCCGCGCACACGGATTGCTCGAGTAGCCGGCACCATGGCGGCGCCCGCGGAGCGGTTGACAACGGTGAGGGTCCTGTTTACGGCATGCTCGGTAGAGATCGCGATCCGTGCGCTGCCGATTCCTCGCTTCGTTCGCCTACTCGGGGTCACGCTTGCCACTGACGAAGGCGGCATCCCCCCAGAGCCGGCGACCGCTCCCGCGCTGTCGACGTTCGACCCCATCGAGCGCCGCCGGATACGGGCAGTGCTACGGGTTATGCGGCGTTGGCCTTTCGGGCGAGGCTCTTGCCTGCGCCAAGCCCTGCTGCTCGGCCACTTCCTTCGCGCGCGCCACCCGGTATTGCATCTCGGGGTGGCGGGACGCGGTGAGGAGATGGCTGCCCACGCGTGGATCGCGGTGTCAGGCGTCACCATCGGCGGCCTGGAAGGGTTTCTCCCGCTGATCGGTCGAGCGGGCGGTGATGAGGCGGGATGAACGCCGTACTGTGCAGAGTTAGTCCGGTATACCGGACTAACTCTGCACAGTGCAGGATTAGGCCGGCTGGCGCCGTCACTGCTAAGGCGAAAGATCCGGCAAACCGGGCGACGTGTCGCCGATTCTCATCTCAGTGCAGGGCTAGGGGTGGAACGCGATCCCATCCGGAGGGCTCCTTGTGAGCGCGCCCATCGACGAGCTTTTTGGGCCGGTGAGCCGTAAACCGATCAAGCGGCTGCCCAGGCTCGTCGGTCAGGCGGTGGTGCTGGTGTGGCGGGCCGCCCCACGCCAATTCGCGCTGTCCGTGGTCTCGCAGGTTGGCGCGGGCTTGGGGCTCGCCGGCCAGTTGCTCGCCGGGCGGCGGCTGCTGGCGAGCGTACTTGCTGGCCAAGGGCTCAACGCAGTGCTCGACGACCTGGTGTTGCTCACGATCTTCACCGCGCTCGTGTCCTTCGCGGGGATGGCCCGGACGGAGCAACAACGGATCTTGAGTGAACTCGTCGCGAAATACGCAACGAATAAGGTGATCGAGGTCGCTTCCGCTGTCGACCTCATCGCCTATGACGATCCCCAGTTTCACGACCGCTTTCAACGCGCCCGCATGAATGCCGCCGTGCGCCCTCTCCAGATGGCGAGCGGTGTTCTCGGCGTGCTCAGCGCGACAGCTGCCATCGCGGGCATTAGCCTCGCCCTGTTCGCGCTTGAGCCGCTATTCCTTCTGCTCGTCCTGGTCGCCTACATCCCGGTGTGGCTCGCGACGGCGCGTGGAAGCAAGCTCATTCATGCCTTTTCAGTACAACAAACCGCGCGTGACCGTCGCCAGGCATACCTCTGTCACATCCTGACGGAGAAGGACGCCGCCAAGGAGATGCGGACGTTCGACCTCCATGTCCCTCTCCGGCGCCGGCACGATCAGCTCATCGACGAGAAGCTGACGTATCTGCGTTCGGTGACGCGGCGCCGACTCCTGCTCGGGCTGGTGGCGAACGTCGCGACCGCGGCACTGACCGCCGCGAGCCTCGCCGTGTTGGTGGGGTTCGTCACGACGGGGCGTCTTACGCTCGCCTCCGCGGGGGCCGCGGCCGGTGCCATCGTCTTGCTCGGCCAGCGGCTGCAGGCGTTGACCAGCGGCGCGGGAGCGATCTATGAGAGCGCGCTCTTCCTAGAGGACTTCACGGGTTTTGTCGACATAATGCCCGCATTGCGCGCCGCGCGGCCCACCGCCTTGCCCCCACGCTGGCGAGTCCTTCGCGCGGAGCACGTCAGCTTCCGCTATCCCGCGCGCCAAGAGCCGAGTCTCCGCGATGTCTCGATCGAGATCCGCGCAGGCCAGGTCGTCGCCCTCGTCGGCGAGAACGGTTCGGGAAAGACGACGCTTGCGAAGATCTTGGCAGGGCTCTATGCCCCCTCCTCGGGCAGCGTGACGCTCGACGGTGCCGACGCCCGCGCGGTGGACCCGGCGCGCTGGCGCGACAGCCTCGGCGTGCTGTTCCAAGACTTCATGCGCTACCACTTCTCCGCGGGAGAGAACATCGGCCTCGGCCGGCACGAGCACAGCGATGATCAATCCAGGATCCACCGGGCCGGCCGCGAGGCCGGTGTGGACGAGATGGTCGCGCGGCTGGAGCACGGATACGACACGCTGCTTGGACCCGAGTTCTACGGGGGCAGCGACCTGTCCGGGGGCCAGTGGCAACGCCTTGCCCTCGCCCGCGTGTTCTTCAGGGACGCGCCATTCCTGATCCTCGACGAGCCGACCGCCGCGCTCGACGCGCGCGCCGAGGCCGCGCTCTTCGAGCGCGTCCGCCTGCTGTCGCGCGGCCGTTCCGTGCTCCTCATCTCGCACCGACTCGCGAGCGTCCGGTCCGCTGACCGCATCTATGTGCTCGCTCACGGGCGAGTCGTCGAACAGGGCACTCACGACGAGCTGATCGCGCAAGGAGGGCTGTACGCCGAGCTATTCAAGCTTCAGGCGTCAGCCTATCTCGGCCAAAAAGCCTAAAAGAATGCAGCTTTCTTTCGTAGATGGAGGAAAGCTGCATTTAGGTCTACGTGCGAATTTATCCAGAAAGAAAGACTTGGGCCCCCACAAGCCCGTCGACCAGGCTGCTGAACTGGTCTTGGCCTCTCCCGATCTTGTTGAACGGCTGCTGGGCCGTCAGCTCATGCACTGACCCCAGCTCGACTATCCTTGGGGATTCGTACGAGATGGTCATAAGATCTTCTTTCTTCTCCGCTTGCTTCCCACCCAACGTTTACCCGCAATCGATAGACTATATCTCGCGAGCGAAGCGGGCAAGGCTTGTTGCGGGCGGGGACACCATTGCGAACAAGAGAACCGGTCGGGGCATATGGGTTATCTCTCACGGGCCTCGACCATGCCGGTAGAGTTCTGCAACCGGCGCCGGCCGACTGGGAACCCATGCGAGTCATTCATAAAATCGGCGCGCCGGGCCGTGAAGGCGCTCGTTGCATGGTCGGGCGAGACCGGGCTGAGTGGCTCATACAAGATGGTCCGTCCATCGTCGTCGATCGGGCCACGGCATCAGTCGTGATCACCGCTTCCTCGCCGTTGCGTGTCGATGCGCTGGTGCATCCCTACCTCGCCTTTCCCGCGGCGGTGTCCAGCTACTGGGCTGGCCGCTGTTCGCTGCACGCCGGTGCGCTCGCCGTCGACGGGAAGGTATGGGCACTGGTAGGCCAGAAAGGAGGCGGGAAGAGCTCGACGCTTGGGTGGTTCGCGCAGCGGGGCCACAGCGTCGTCACCGACGATCTGCTCATCATCGACCACGGGCGTGCCCTCGCCGGTCCGCGATGTATCGACCTTCGTGAGGAGGCCTCCCGCGATCTGGGAGCAGGCGAGGATCTGGGTGTTATCGGCATGCGGACGCGGTTTCGCGTCCGGCTCGGTCCGGTCCCTCCATGTCTACCCCTTGCGGGCTGGATCTTTCTCTCATGGGCGGACAAGCTGCATGTGGAGGCCATCCCCCCTGGCGAGCTGCTCAGGAGGATCTTCGCCAATCAGGCGTTGAGCCTCATCCCTCCCGATCCGCACGTGTACCTCGATCTCGCCTCGCTTCCCGCTTGGGCGGTAGGGCGGCCTCGACGGCTGGACGCGCTTCCCGCGGTTTCCCGGCGCATCCTTGACCTCATCCAAGAGTGTGCTGAGACAACCACGCAGACTGCAACAGGCTGAGGGTGCGACCGTCTGGTGGGTTCGACGCCCAGGTCCGCCGGAGGGCGGCAACATCGACCAGGGACGAGTCGATCCCCATGCCATCCCACGCGCGGATAAACTCCCGCGTCCGGGGACCCCATATGGCCTCGTCGAACGCTGCCTTCGAGCCGCGCGCCAGGACAGAGGAGGGCAGGAGGTCGGCGAAGAATCGCGTCATGACCGTCGTTCGGTCCTCGAAGCCGGCCGCCCCACCAGCTTTCGCGAACGCGGCGATGACGCTCGGTGCCATGAACGGGTTCCGGACGCGTACGTCGACGGGGGCGGCGAGCGTTTCGAGCGCGCGGACGCCCGCTTGGAAGTCGCGGCTGCGCCACCACGCGTCGAGGCCGCGATCCCAGCGCTGCGGCCAGCTCGCCTCCCAGGCGGCGAGCTCCCAGGAGGCCTCAGCGGCTGCCTTGGGCAAAAGCCAAGGCAGCGCATCCGCCTGCCTTCGGTAGGCCACCCGAGCGCGGATCCCGCGCGGTGACGCGGCGAGGATCAGGCGCGGGAGGTCGCGGGGGACCGGCCGGACCCGCCCAGCCAGGAGCCTCGCGACCCGCGAGCCGCTCGACCCGAACATCTGGTCGCCACCGATCCCGGTGAGCAACGAGCCGCCGCGAGCACTCTCGAGGAGCGGGAGGTGCGCGTAGGCGTTGGGAGGAAACAGGAGCCCGTGGCGATCGAGCACACGCGTCGCGACGGGGCCGAGCGCCTCCAGCTCGCCACGGACCTCGATGCGGAGCCAGTCGACCAGGCCGAGATGCGCGACCACCAGCTCCTGCCACTCGGTCTCGTCCGTACCCGCGGCGTCGGGATACCGGAAGGTCGCGGGGACAGGGAGCGGCAGGCCCTCTCGCCGCGCCACGTCAACCGCGACCGCGAGGACCGTAGACGAGTCCCGGCCTCCAGAGAAGCTCACCAGGCAAGGCGGCCTGACCAGCGCCGATCGGACCACTTTCTGGACCGCGGTGATCGGGCTCTCCTCGACGGCGGCATGCCCGCGCAGCCTCGGCACGGTCGGATCGGTGCCGATGAGCATGCCGACGGCGATGTCGAGGGGACGCGGCTCGGGTCTCGCGACCCCGCATCGTGCAGAGTTATGCCGGTGTACCGGCATAACTCTGCACAGTGCAGGAAAAAGCGGGGCGGGGCTCACCGACCATTGAGCACCTCGTCGTAGAGGTCCTCCAAGCGCCGGACGGCGTGGGCAATCCGGAAGCGCTTGGCGCTTTGCCGGGCCTGCGCCGCCATCTCGGCGCGCTGCCCGGGATCCCTCAACAGGCTGTCGATGGCGTTCGCCATGAGTGCTGGCTGGGCGGGTGGGACGAGGAGGCCTTCACGCCCGTCCGTGACGACCTCAGGGACGCCGCCCGTGGTGGTGGCGACGGCGGGTACGCCGGCCGCCAAGGCCTCTATGAGCGCCAGCGACAGGCCCTCGTAACGGGAGCTGATCACGAAGGCGTCGAACGCCGGCAGGATCTCCTGGACATCGTCGCGACAACCGGTGAACATCACGCGCTCGCCGATGCCGGCCGTGACGGCGTGAGCCCGCAGGCGTGCCTCAAGCGGCCCACTGCCGACCAGGACGAGACGCAGCCGTGGGTGATGGCCCGCCACCTGGCGCACGGCCTCGAGCATCGTGCGGTGGTCCTTGGCCGGGGTAAAGCTGCCGACCGCGCCGAGCACCACGTCGCCGTCGGCGAGCCCTAGCGTGCGGCGGGCGAGGGCGCGTGCCTCGGGTCCGCTCCGGACGAGCGCCTCGTCGATACCGTGATGCAGGACCTCGACGCTCGGCATCGAGACCCAGAACATCCACCGGGGCGGTCGGATCGAGTCCGCCACCCCCTGTGAGATGGCCACAACCGCGGCGTTCCGCCCGTACGTCGCCGCGTTGACCAGGTAGGTCGGCAACCGGTAGCGCGGCCACACGCTGTGCTCGGTATGCATGAGGATCGGGCCTGCCCGAGCGAGTGCGATCCGGGCAACGCTGGCGGGCAGCGGGCTATGGGTATGGACGACGCCGAAATCCCCTGTGCGCACGAGCCGGCGAAGGCGCCATACCCAGGAAAGGTCTGGCAGAACCCCACCCTCGAGGCAGTGGACGGCAAGGCCGCGACCGCGGATCTCCTCGACGAACGCGCCCTGGTGGGGCAATAGGTAGGCGACCTCGACGTGGACGCGCTCGCGATCGAAATACGGGGCGGACGCGCTGATCAACCGCTCCATTCCTCCCCGTCCCAGGCCCTTGGTGAGCAGGAGCACACGTACCGGGCGGGCCCTCGTCATGGACAAGGTGGAGCACCTTCACCCGAGGCATCACGGAGCGCCCGTGCGACCGGCTCCGCGTGAGCGTGGAGGCTCATGACGGCCTTGGCCAATCGGTCGATCTGCTCGTCCCTCATGTGTGACCAGAGAGGCAAGGAAAGTACGCGTGCGGCCGCATCCTCGGTGACCGGAAGCGGGCGGCGAGGTGGCTCGCCGGCATAGCACCGCTGCCGGTGGACGGGGGGATGGTAATAGCGTCGCGAGTCAATCCCCTCGCGGCGCAACGCCACGCCGAGGGCTTCGGCGCCGAGCCCGAACCCGCCAGCTGAGATGAGCATGGTCATGTCCTTGAAGGTCGACACGTCGCCGGGATCGACTGCGGGGAAGGTGCATCCCGGCAGTCCGTGAACCGCGCTCCGGAAGCGCTCGACGAGCTCAGTGCGGCGAGACACCCGCGCATCCAGACCCCGCAAGGAGGCCAGCCCGATCGTCGCGTGCAGCTCTGACATCCGGGCGTTGAGCCCGGGGAACAGGCAGTCATAGTCGCCGGGATTCCCGTAGTCCCGTCCAAGACGCACCGTCTCCGCGAGCCCGCCGTCGTTCGTGGCGACCAACCCACCCTCACCGGCGACGACGACCTTCGTCGGGCTCAGGCTGAAGACCTCCGCTGTCCCGAACCCGCCGATCGCTCGCTGGCGACGCCGGCTGCCGAGGGCGTGCGCCGCGTCGTAGACCAGCGGGAGCCGGGCCGCGTCAGCCTGCCTCTGCAAGCCCTCGACGTCGCAGGGGGTCCCGTAGAGATGCACCGCCATGATCGCGCTCGCTCCACCGGCGCCGAGCGCCGCCGATGCGGGATCCAGCGTGAGCGTCTCCGGGTCGATATCCGCCCAGTCCGGGCTGCCGCCCGCCCAGCGGATCGCATGTGCGGTCGCCGAGAACGTGAAGCTGGGTACCACCACACGGCCCCAGGCGTTCACGGCTTGCAGGACGAGCATAAGCCCTGCGGTGCAGCTCGAGGTGGCCACCACATGGCGGACGCTGAGATAGGCGGCGGCCGTCTCCTCAAGCCGGCGGACGACCGGGCCGTTGGTGAGCATGCCGCTGGCGAGAACCGATTCGAGCGCTCGGGCAATGCTCGGCACGTCCTGGATCGCCGGGCGAACGAGGGGGAGGCCCTCTGGGAAGGCAGGATCACCGCCGAGGATCACTGGGCGGCGCGTCATGGCCGCCTCCGCGAGCACACGACGGACGAGAGGCCGCGTCCTAACCAGCGGAGCCGGTGCTGCCCGTGGTGAGCGAGCCACGCGGGATCGGGCAGGACAAGGGCTCGCATGAACGCCGCCTTGGAGCCAACGCCCTCTATCGCCTGCAGGGTGTCGAGGGCCCGATGGGCGTATCGCCGGCTTCGGTAGCCCGCGAGAAACCGTTGTTCCCTCCTGCTCGGCGTATACCGGTGAGCCCAGACAGACAGGGGCACCGCGTCGGACAGCGCGAGCCGCTCCCACGACAGCCGTACCGCGAAGGCAAGCGCCCCTTCGGCGGCCCACGCCCTCGCCATCTCGAGCACGCGGTCGGTGTTCAGCATGTCGGCCAGCACGTGCTGAGCGACATCCCGGAGCCGTACCAGGCGCGGGGGGACGCCAAGCGCCGCCTGATAGCAGGAGTGGAGAAAGTGCGCCTCAGGCGGCAGCGCCATGATCGGCCTGCTCCCGACCGAGAACACCGTCGCATCGTGGAACAGGGAGTCGAGCGGGATGGTCAGGCCGAACGGACCGGAAATCAGGTTGCGGTGCAGGTTGATGGACATCCCGTCAGCCCGCGAGAGTGTGACGGCCATACCGAACGTCTCGTCGAAGCCTGGCCGTAATGTCGGTGACCCGCGTTGGTACCCGAGCGCCATCAGCACATGCAGCGCCGTATGGAGCTGCGCTTGCGGTACGAGCACGCCAACGTCCCGGTAGGGACGTGCCGCAGGATCTGGGTAGGCGAAACGGGCCGTCGCCGCGCCGTTGAGGGCCCGCGATGCGATGCCGGCCCGGTTGAGCGCCTCCACGGCCTCCAAGAGCCCGGCCTCGCGCAACAGCACCCCACCCGTCGCCCGCGCATGCAGCTGGCGCGCCCCCCGGGCCTGCTCACGGGTCGCGGGCAACGCCTGCGACGCGATCGCGTGGAGCAGCAGCCCGCTGAGCCGATGCTGGTCGACCTGTGACAGGAAGTACCGCCAGCGCGCATCCTCCAAGAGCTCTGCCGGCCAAGCTAGCCGGGAGCCCGGTAAACCCGCGGCCGCCGTGGCATGCAAGAGACGCCCGATCGCGCTGGCGTGGGCGGGAGAGGCGGACCCGGCGGGATTGTGTGAGGGATAGGCGACATATAGGTCGCGTATCCCGCACACAGGGAATCCGGCCATCAGGCGTCGTGGCCGTTGAGCGGCGTGGACGCGGGTGCCGCCATGCGGGCGTGGTTATCCGGTTGCGTCCCATGGCCAGGGTTGCCGTACTGACGGCCTGGCGCCGCGCCGTGCCCTGCGGCCACCCCGACGAGCACCACACCCAGGACCGGGGCCTCCAGCCGGCCGAGGAGCTCTCTGGTGAGCGCGGCGGACTCGGCGGTCGTATACCCACTCCGGGCGACGACCACCACCGCGTCAGCATGGGGGATGAGCGCCGCGGGGTCGTTGACGCCCAGCATCGAGCCCGCGTCGATGATGACGATGTCGGCGATCTCGCTCGCCTCCCTGATCAGGGTCTGGTCCGAGCGCAAGATCTGACCGAGCCTCGCGAGCTGTCGCCCGCTTGGCACGATCCACACGCCGCTGATGTCGGTCTGCTGGGCCAGCGTCGACAACGAGGTCTTCTCCGAGTCCCGCAGCAGGAAATCCGCCACACCCGGATGGGGCAGGGCGCCGAGGTACCGATGCGCTCCCGGATTGCGAAAGTCGCAATCCAACACAAGCACCCGCGTACCGATCTCTGCGAAGCTGGCGGCAAGGTTCGCGACGGTGCTGGTCTTGCCCTCGCCCGTGCTGGCAGAGGTGACAAGCACGACGCTGGGGGGCGTCCCTTTAGTCTCACGAGACGCGGTGGCCAGCTCCGACGGGCCTGGCGGATGCCCGCTGCCGGGCGGTTGTGGGGCCAGCACCCAGCGTGGCATGAGCTGCAGTGACAGGCGCAAGGCCGTGTACGCCTCCGCCGTTTGCGACCGAGGATCGGAGCGGACGATGACTGCGTGGTCGGATAGCGCACGGGATGGGAGGCGAGGGACCTCCGCGACGACCGGGAGGCCAAATGCGTGCTCGACACTGCCGCGTGTCCGCAGCCGGCTGTCGACCCGATCGAGCCGGTAGGCCAGCGCAAGCCCCAGCGCGAGCCCCATGACCGCCCCGATGGCGATGCGGGCGGCCAAGCTGGCCGGGGGTCGGATACCCTGCTGGGTCGGGATGGGGATCGCCTCTTGCAAGGTGTAGAGCCCTCCCATCGCCGCCTCCGCCCCGGAGAGCTGCTCGATCCGCCGCAAGGTGGCGCTGTACTCACCTTGGAGCGCGTCCCGCTCGGTCAGCGTGACCTGGTACTGGGCGTCCGCCCCCAGCGCGACTGTCAGGTTCGCGGGGGACGCCACCGCCGCGATCTCTTGCAGCCTTCTCGCGACGTCAAGGCTGAGGTCGCGGATTCGCTCCTCCTGAGAGCGCCGCAGCCTTTCGGCGCTCTCGAGCGCGGCTTGCCGCGCCTCCTCGGCCTCGGCCCGCACGTAGCGCACCGCCTCCTCCGCGAGCGTGTTCGCGAGCAGAGCGGCGAGCGTGGGGTCCTCATCTTCGGCGGTCAACGACAGGATGCCGGTCTCTGGATCGCCGGTGGCGATGACCTTGCTGGCGAGCTCCGCCGGCTCGAGGCCCACGCCGAGCCGCTCGGCGGCGGCGGTCGGGATCGGCCCTGTGGCGATCAGCAGAGCGAGCACGTCCAGCCCGATCGCATTGCCCTCGCGCTCCGGCAGGGCGTCCTGGACCAACAGGTGGGTCGCCGAGTAGATGACGGGCTCGGGCTCCCGGGGCGTGGTCAGCCAGGCGACGACCGTAGCCAGCTGGAGCGAGAGGAGCACCACTGGCCACCTACGGCGCAGGATCCTCAGATAGTGAACGGGTCCCATTACCGCACCTGTCAACGCATGCCCATGGCTTGGACGCGATCCGCTTGGGCGCGCGGGGTCTCAGCTCCGGCCTCGCGCTGCGATCGAGATGGGTCCTCGCGGGCGTCGCCCGCGATCGCGAAGAGGACATCGGCGACCGCGGCGTCGTCGTGGTGACGAGCCAGCTCCTCCAGCCTGGTGATACCGGCGTCCAGGACCCGTGCGTCGAGCTGCGCGGGACGGAGCTTGAACACCGCGGGGTGGTGGGTTGGGATCGGCATCTCGTCAGCGCTGTGAAGCTCTTCGGCGAACTTCTCGCCTGGTCGCCTCCCGACGACGCGTAGGGGCACGTCGATGCCTACCCGCCGTCCCGACAAGCGGATCATTCGCTCGGCCAGGTCGAGAATCCTCACCGGCTCGCCCATCTCGAGCATGAAGATCTCCCCCCCATCCGCGAGCGCCGCCGCTTGCAAGACGAGCTGGACCGCCTCTGGAATGCTCATAAAGAAACGAGTCATCCGCGGATCGGTTACCGTCACCGGGCCGCCAGCGGCGATCTGGCGCATGAACGTGGGGATCACGCTGCCGCGGCTGCCCAGCACGTTGCCGAAACGGACCGCGCAGTAGTGCGAGCCTTGCGGCGCCCGCGCGAGCAGGATCTGCTCACCGAGCCGCTTCGACGCCCCCATCACGGACGAAGGACGGACGGCCTTGTCGGTCGATACGAAGACGAGCCGTTCCACTCCCACGTTGGCCGCCGACTCCACGACATTCACCGTGCCAAGGACGTTCGTGGCGACCGCTTCGCAAGGATACTCCTCGAGGATCGGTACGTGCTTGTGCGCGGCCGCATGGAAGATCACCTCCGGCCGGTGGCGGATCATCAGCTTGTCCATGATGGACCGGTCCCTGATGTCCGCGAGGACCTGAACGCATGCCGCTTCCACGCTCGCGGCGCTCTCGAACAGATGGGTCTCGTCGTGATCGAGGAGTATCAGCGAGGCCGGATCGGATGCGGCGACCTGCCGGGCGATCTCCGAGCCGATCGAGCCGCCCGCGCCGGTGATGAGCACCCGCCGGCCTGCCAGTATGCGGTCGATCGCGTCGCGGTCGGTCGTGATCTGCCGCCGCCCGAGCAAGTCGTCGATACAGAGATCGCGAACGTCGCGAACGCTGATCCTGCCGTCGACCAGCTCACGCACGCTCGGGAGGACCTTGAGCGGCAACCCGGCGGCGTCGGCCGCATCGGCTACCCGCCGGACCAACTCGCTGCTGGCCGACGGGATCGCGAGCAGCGCCTGCTCTGCCCGGAACCGCTCCACGGCGGCCGGCATCTGGTCGATGCCTCCGATGACCGGCACACCGCACAGGGAAAGGTGCTGCTTCCGCGGATCGTCGTCGAGCGCCGCCACGGCGACGAGCCCGCTGCCCGCCGTCCGCGCCAGGTCACGGAGGATGGCCGCGCCGGATTCACCCGCCCCAATGACAAGGACCCGCGTCGCCTGCCTTGAGCTCACACGACGGAAGGCGAAGAGCCGGGACTGGAAGCGCAGCCCGCCGACGAGCAGCATCGCGATCACCGGACCGAGAAAGAGCACCGAAGCGGGCAGGACGCGATGACCGTCTAAGAACCACCTGAGGTTAATTATCCCCGCCATGGCGCTGGCCAGCACGACTCGCCGTGCTTCTTGAATGCTGGCGTGTCGCCACATCTGGCCATACAAACCCCATACGGCGTGCGCGAATAGGTGCACACCCAGTGCGAGGGGAATGAAGCGTGGAAAGTTCCTCCAATACGCGTGCGGCACGAGACCATCAAAGCGTGCGAGCAACACAATCAGATATGCGAAACTCACGAGCACGGCATCCAGTACCAGCAGGGGCAACCCGCCGCGTACCCGGGTGGCTGCCAGAGACACGCGCAGCTGCCAGCCAGACAACGACGCGGGACACATTTGAGTATTCCGCCTCACGACCAGGCCACACGTGTTGCCGCCACCCGCCCCATAGCCGACATGTCTCGCCCGCTTTCCGCCCCGCTTGGTACTGGTGGTCCACAGTACCTCCCGCATCGCCCTCGCCAGCTTAAGCCGCAAATCCGTTCCGTCAATAGCCATCGAGTAGTAACCCGTGTGGGCCAATGGCGACACATGCGTCGCCAATGCTCCTCAAAGACACATCGGAGTTTTTATATATGTTCACGTCTTGCCGTGGACGCAGTGAGCTGATGCGGTACCATCCAGCGGGCGGGATTGGGCGTATGAATAGTGCCAAAGGTGGGTGCATTGGTCGGTGCGGTGACCCAGCTGGGGACGGCGCGGCGGCGTGGGCGCTGGGTCGCAGAGATACGGCCGCTGCTCGGTACGCGGCGGTGGCGGCTGATCGCGCTGGCCGCCAGCTCCACGATCGGTGGGTTTAGCCAAGCGCTGATCCTCGTCGCGCTTGTCAATATCGCGCTCGCACTGACCGCCGGACGTCAACGGGTGAACCTCACCGTCGGCGTTGTCCGCCTGGGGGAGGCCCCCATTGGGATGGTATTCGCGATTGCCGCGGGACTGATCGTGGTGGTGCTTGTCGCCACCTACCTGGCGGCGACTCTCGCCGCGCGCATGAGCGCTGACGTGCTCGCGTCGCTTCGCCGGGCGATGTTCGCGAGCTTCATGGAAGCGTCGTGGAGCCTGCAGGTCACCGAGAGCCGCGGAGGGTTCCAAGAGCTCGTCACCAACCACAGCGAGAAGGCCGCGACGGTTGTGTTGCACGTTGCGGCCTTGATCGTGGGAGTCACGAACCTCGGCGCCTTACTGCTCAGTGCGCTGCTGATCGACACCCTGTCGACGGCGGCGATGCTCCTTGGGGTAGGCCTGCTGCTCGCCGGGATCCAGCCGCTTGCGCGGCGCATTCGCGAGCACTCGCACGCGCAGGCGCGCGCGGGAACCGCGTTCGCCGCGGCGGTGTCCGAGTCCGTCGCGCTGGCCCGGGACGTACGGGTGTTCAACGTCGAGCCGTCCATGCGCGCGCGGTTGGGAGGCTACATCGACGCGGTGTCCGGCCCGTACTTTCGTACCCACTTCAACCAGCGCTTTGTCCCGAGCCTGTTCCAACACCTCGCGTTCGTGCTCGTGCTCTTGGCCATGGGTCTCGTGTACCTGCTTGGGGCCACCCGCGTCGATGCGCTCGGAGCCGTGGTCCTCCTGTTGCTGCGCGCGCTCGCCTACGCGCAGAACCTCCAGCGAACCGCCCATCAACTCACGGAGGCAGGCCCGTACGCCCAGCGATTGCGCGAGCGGAAGGAGCGGTACGAGGGAGCGCGCGTCACCCGAGCTGGGCAGCCGCTGAGGCGGATCGAGTCGATCGAGCTGCAGGACGTGTGGTTCACCTACCCGACCGGCGCTCCCGGCCTGCAAGAGGTCAGCGTTCGCATCGACCGTGGGCAATCCATCGGTGTCTTGGGTCCTTCGGGCGGCGGGAAGTCGACCTTGGTCCAGCTGCTGCTGCGCTTGCGGGATCCCGAGCGTGGGCGCTACCTCATCAACGGGTCGGAGGCGTCTCGGTTCGACCTGGACGACTGGTACCGCAGGGTTGCGTACATGGCGCAAGAGCCGCAACTCTGCTCGGGCAGCGTCCGCGACAACATCCGCTTCCTGCGGGAGGGCGTTGGCGACGCGGACGTCGAGCGGGCCGCTCGGCTCGCGCGCATCCACGACGAGATCCTCGACCTCGCGCACGGGTACGACAGCGACGTCGGCGAGCACGGGAAGAACCTGTCCGTCGGGCAGCGCCAGCGTATCTGCCTGGCGCGCGCCCTTGTCGCCGACCCCGCTCTGCTCATTCTCGATGAACCCACCTCAGCGCTCGACCTGCGCTCGGAGGCGGCGATCCAGCGGACGCTCGACGAGCTGAGGGGAACCGTGACGCTGATCCTCGTCGCCCATCACCTGTCGACCCTCAGAGGGTGCGACCACTTGATGGTGCTCGAGCGGGGACGGCTCACGGCCTTCGGTCCACCGGAGCTGATCCGAGACGCCAACGCCTTCTACCGTGATGCGCTCCGGCTCTCGCGCCTCGATTGAGCCATGACCCGCCGCCTCAGCGATCTCGTGAGCGGCCGGCGCCCTCCCGCCGTACGCCCCGACACCTTCATCGTCGGCGCCGCCAAGTGCGGTACGACGGCGATGTACCACTACCTCGGGCAACACCCATCCATCTTCATGTCGGCGTACAAGGAGCCGAACTACTTCTGCGACGACCTTAACGTCCGGAGCCTCCACGCCCGCAACTTGGATACCTACCTCGCGCTGTTCGTGAGAGGGGAGGGCGCCACCCGCGTAGGAGAGGCATCCGTCGCCTACCTGCTCTCGACGCGCGCGGCGTCGAACCTGGCGGCCTTCGCGCCCCGAGGTCGGGTCATCGTCATGCTCCGCAATCCGGTCGACGCGGTGTACTCGATGCACGGCCAGCTTGTGTTCAGCCGCATCCAGGCGGAGAAGGACTTCGCTCGGGCGCTTGCCCGGCGGCCGGCACCGCACGACAACGACTGGCTCGACTACCGCCGGTTCATGCGCTTCGGTGAGCAAGCCCAGCGGTACTTCACCGCGTTCGAGCGCTCGCGCATCTGCATCGTGCGCTACGAGGAGCTGCGCGCCGACACGGCCGCCACGTACGACCGGGTGTTGCGCTTCCTCGGTGTGACGCCGCACCAGCTCAGCGGGTTCGGTGTGGTCAACGCGCACAAGGTGCCGCGATCCGACGCGGTGCAGCGCCTGCTCACCCAGCCTCCAGACCGTTCGCGGTCGTTCGCTCGCGCGGCCATCCCAGACCGAATGCGGCACCAGATCCTCAGGTGGCTGATCCGGCGCAACACTCGGCGCGCCCCCCGCGAGCCCATGCCACCCAGTCTTCGAGCCAGGCTCGTCGCGCAGATCCACGACGACATCCAACACCTGCAGGAGCTGACACAGCTCGACCTCACCAAGTGGCAAGAACCTTGACGCAACTCCCAAACTTCTTCCTTATCGGTGCGCACAAAGCCGGCACCACGAGCATCAGCGTGCTGCTCGCCGCCCATCCTCAGATCGCGGTGGCTCGTCCCAAAGAGCCAGGGTTCTTCGCCAGAGACCGCGTCTACGCGAAGGGGCGCGGCTGGTACGCCGCCTGCTTCGATCACGCCGGGGAGAGCCGCGCGATCGGGGATTGCAGCACGATCTATTCCCAGTGTGGGGTCTTTCCCCAGACGGCGGCGCGGATCGCCGCGTTGACCCCTGCGGCCCGCATCATCTACGTCGGGCGCCATCCTCTCGAACGGGTTGCCTCGGCGTGGGTGCAGTATCGAGCGCAAGGACGGCCAGACGTCCCCGCGGACTTCTCCGCCGCGGTGCGATCCGTTCCCCAGCTGCTCGACGCCACCCTCTACTGGAAGCAGCTCTCGCGGTACCGCGGTCGCTTCTCGGACCAGCAGATCCTCGCGCTGACCTTTGACGATTTCGTCGCCGACCCGGCCGGCGTGATGCGTCGCGTCTACCGTTTCCTCGGCGTCGACCCCGACTTCGTCCCCGAGGCCGCGAGCTGGGCGCATAACGTCTCCGCCGGCCAGCGCGAGCCCACGGCAATCCTGATGGTGTTGCGCAAGCTCAGGCCTCGGGACGGGCCTTTTCGCTTGCCAGTAGGCGCCATCACGCGAATCCGGCGCTGGACAACGCGACCGCTGCGATATCCCGCGTTCGACGCGGGCACGCGCGAGTGGGTGCTCGAGCGAGTCTGGAGCGACAACGCCGCGTTCCTTCGCTACGCCGGCGCAAGGTCCGACCTCTGGTCACGTCCCGTGAGCGCGCGGGGTGCCTCATGAACGTGATACATACCGGCCGTGTGCGGCGGGATCACGCCACCATGGTCATCGGCCTGGCCGGCATCGCGCTCGCGGTCGGCGGCGCGATGTGGGCGGGCAACACGCTCAGCTACAACATCTGGGCTGGCCTGATCGTCGCTGTGGCGCTGCTTGGGGTAAGCCTGCCGTTGCTGGCTCGCGCCGAGCGGGACCGGCGCATCGCCCGTCTGCTCATCGCGGCGCTCGTCGTCAGGCTGGCGGCGTCGGCTGTCCGATACGTCATGGTCTTCGCCTTCTTGGACTTCGGGGACGTGCTCAACTACGTGCGAGCCGGCGATCAGCTCGCTGAGCTTTTCCGCCAGGGTGTCTTCTCCTTCGACCTCGGGCGTTCCCTCGTGGGCACAGGGTTCGTCCAGGTCGTCACGGGCGTCGTCTTGACGGTGACGGGCTCGTCGCTGTTGGGTGCGTTTTTCATCTTTGCGTGGCTCGGATATTGGGGGATGTACTTCTTCTATCGCGCCTTCCGCACCGCATGTCCAGAGGGCGACGGCGTGCGCTACGCATGGCTCGTGCTATTTATGCCCTCTTTGGTCTTCTGGCCCGCGGGCATTGGCAAAGAAGCGTGGATGCTTCTCACCTTAGGCCTCAGCGCCTACGGCGTCGCTCGTGTGTTGAACCATCACGCGGGCGGATACCCGCTCCTCGCCCTCGGTCTGGGCGGCGTGACGATGGTGCGGCCGCACATGAGCGTGTTGCTGTGCTGCGGCCTCGTCGCGAGTTATCTCGCGCGGTCCTCCCGCCACGGCGTGTCGCCAGAGCGCTCGCACGTCGGTCTCGCGGCACGCCTTGGCGGGATGGTGATGCTCGCTGCGCTCAGCGTGGTGGTCGTCACGCAGGCGGAGCGCTTCTTCGGTGTGGAGGACCGGGACCTGACGGCACAGGTCGATGCGGTCCTGGCCTTGACCCACCAGCGAAGCACACGGGGGGGCTCGGAGTTCGAGGCCACCCCGGTCCGGTCACCACTCCAGCTGCCAGGGGCGATCGCGACCGTGCTCTTACGGCCGTTCCCCTTCGAGGCGCACAACACCCGGGCGCTGATCGCCTCCCTCGAGGGCGTTGCGCTCATCGGTCTGGCGGTCATCTCGCTGCCACGGCTGCGAGGTGTCCCCTCTCACATGAGACGAAATCCTTATGTGACGTTCGTGGTGGTGTACTCGCTCCTGTTCGTCGTGGCGTTCTCCAACATCGGGAACCTCGGCCTCCTCGCCCGCCAACGGATACAGGCGTTCCCCATCCTGCTGGTCCTCTTCGCGCTCCCCCCGCGGCCTACCGGCGCACAGGCTCCGAGGGTGTGGGCTCGGGGGCGGGAAAGTCCGGGTTCACGCCCCCCTCGCCGGTGATGCCCTGGGGGCGGAGCAGCCCGAGGATCGTCCACCCGATGATGCGGAGGTCGAGCCAGATATTGCGGTGCTGGATGTACCAGATATCCAGCTCGATCCGTTCTGGCCAGCTGAGGCTGTTACGGCCCTTGGTCGCGGCGTAGCCGGTGAGCCCGGGACGCACGCGCAGGCGCCGGCGCTCGTGAGCGCCGTAGCGGGCGACCTGCTCGGGCAGCGTCGGGCGTGGGCCGACGATGTCCATCTCACCGCGGAGCACGTTCCAGAACTGTGGAAGCTCATCCAGGCTGTAGGTGCGCAGCAGCTTGCCCAGCCTGGTCGTGCGGTCGCGATCGGTTTCGCCGGGGTAGCGAGGCGGGTGCATGGTGCGAAACTTGCAGATCCAGAACTCGCGTCCCTCGAAGCCGCTGCGGCGCTGGCGGAACAGCACCGGACGGCCCATACCGACCAGGATGGCCGCGGAGATCACGGCGAGCAGGGGGCTCAGCACTGTCAACGCGACCATGGCAACGATGAGGCTCAACGTTCGTCTCGCCACCCTAGTCCCTTCCTGTGTGCCACGGCCTGGTACGCCTGGATCGAGGCATCGGCGAGCCGCCGCTGGTCGAAGGACCGGTGGGCATAGGCGGCGGCGCGCTGCCCCAGCCGCGCTCGCAGCCGCGGGTCGTCGAGGAGCCGTGCGATTGCGGCGATCAGGGCATCCGTGTCCCGTGGGGGGACGAGCAGCAGGTGGCGCTCGTGCTGGCCGATCTCGCGGCACCCGCGGATGTCCGTCAGCACCAGCGCGCAGCCGCAGGCGGCCGCTTCCATGCCTGCCCGCGAGATGCCCTCGCGGTAGGTGGGAAGCGCGAAGATGTCCAAGGCGGAGTAGAGCTCTCGCATGTCCCGTCGCATACCGAGGAACCTGACCCCTTCCTGATCGGCGCTCAGGTGATCCGATTTGTCAGGATCGAGCGGGCCCGCCCAGACAAACGTGGCGCGCCCGGCTAACGCTCGAGCGGCGGCGCTGAACTCACGAACGCCTTTCGCCTCGATGAGCCGGCCGACACCTCCCACCAGCACCTCGCCGTCCGCCACTCCGAGCTCCGCTCGGACGCGCGTGCGCCCCGCCGGGTCGTGACGGAAGAGATCGAGGTCGATGCCGTTGCCGACCGTCCGTGCGCGCCGCTGGGGGACGAGGTGGCGCAGCGCCCGCCGGTCGGTGTCGTTCTGGTACAGCTCGACGTCGGAGAACGACGCGGCGACCGCCTCGGCGCCATAGACGAGTACCCGTCTCACCAATCCGTCTTCGGGCTGCGCCCACAGCCCGTGACAGGTGTTGACGACCACCGGCACCCTCGCGACCCGCCCCGCGATCCGGCCCAGCACGCCGGTCTTCGGGTTATGCGTATGAAGGACGTCGAGGTCCAGGATCCGCAGGACGCTCAGAAGCTCGCGGGCCGCGGCGAGGTCGCGGCGCGGATCCCAGCGCCGGGTGAGCGACGGGACGGCGACGTGGCGTACGCCGAGGTGCTCGACCTCCGCGACGAAGGGCCCCGGCGCCGAGATGCCATAGACCTCGAACCCCGCGTCCACGTCGACCTGGAGCTCCGCGCCGAGCAGGATCGCGAGGCTGGTGTCGACGGTGCACAGGTGGGCGACTCGCAGCCGTTTGAGCCCGTGGAGGGATCGCCGCCCGTGCTTCACGCCGGGACTCCCACGCGTGTGGTGGCGTTGAGGATGCTCGCGTAGGCGCGCTCCGCGAACAGGTGCCCCGCAAGCTTGGCGGCGACGGCATCGAGCGGGTCGGTCTCGCGCACGGGGATGCGCTTGAGCTGGATCGGGTCGTCACCGGGCAGGTTGCGGCCGACCCTGCCGGTGGCGGCCGAGCGGAACCTCATCCGCAGCGCCGCCTCGATCCCGCGGGCGGGGACGCTCCATGGATACGCGAAGTGCGCCGGGGCGACTCCCACATGGCGCTCGATCTCCTCGGCGCCAAGGTCCAGCTGGTCGGGCGTGAATCGCTCGGGATGACCGTGGGAACCCGCGGAGTTGCCGATCGTGCAAAGACCTGAGTCAGACAGCTCCTTGGCCTGATCCCACGTCAGAAGCGGCCCGAGCGCCGGGGCCGCAGAGCCGCCCAGATGCGGCTGGCCGTTGGCCTGCGCCGTGACCAGATAGACGGTGAACGGCAACCTCCGCGCCTCCAACAGCGGCCAGGCATGGCGATAGACGCCCGTGGAGCCGCCGTCGAATGTGAGCACGACCCGATGCGTGCGGTCGCCCCTGGCCAGCCCATCGAGCGCGGCGTCGAGGCTGACTACGTCGTGATCGCGCAACAGGCTGATCTGGCGGGCGAACTCGCCCTCCGTCGCGCCTTCGATGTGGTGAAAGGCGAGGAGGCTGACACCTTGCGCCGCCCTCGAGGGCCGGGAACGCCCTCGTATCAGCGCACGCCATACTCGGTCACTGGAAAGAAGGACCGTCGCCAGACGGTTCAAGCCGACTACCAAGACTCCCGACCTCATGCGCCCGCCTACTTCGTCCGTCACTCCACCCGCATACGGATCTCGCCGGATCCGCCCCTCTGGTCAGTGATCCCCCAAATGGGGGAACGAGGACTCACTCTTACTTGCTGGCCGCATGATGCTCATGCGATACCTGCAGGTCAAGAGGACAATGCAGACCGTCGCGTCTGCGACACGCCAGCGGCGGCCAGCGCGGCGGCGGCCAGCGTCACCGCGGGAAAGTGCAGTACGTAATCGACCGTTGCGTTCGTGAGCAGCGCGGCTATCGCCGCCGCGGCGATGACCGCCCCCACGTCGTGCCGGCTGCACCAGAGCCGGGCGAACACCCACGCCGCCACGGCGATGCCGAGCGCCAGGCCGACCAGACCCGTCTCAGCGGCGAGCTGCAGGAGCTCATGGTGGGCCCACCGCCAATCGTCGTCGAGCCTGGCGGTCGGGCTCAGCTCGGCGAACCGGCCTGGACCGACTCCGGTCAATGGCTTGGCGTGCACCATCGCGAGCGCGTCGTGCCACAGCTCCACGCGCACCGCCGAGAAGGTCGCATCGACGAGGCGTGTTTCACGGGACGAGGTCCCGCGGGCGCCGAGCGACAACGCCCCCATGGTCGTGGAGATCACCAGCGCGAGCACGACCAGCGATACGCCCCCCAAGATCGCCGTTCGGCCGTTCCCCACCCGGCGTTGCCCGAGCCACGCGAGCCCGACGAGTGCCATGCCAACCGCCGCCGCCCGGCAATCGCTCGCCACCACGGCGGCGGCAGACCCCGCGGCCATCAGGAAGGCCACCGCGCGTACCGCGACGTGCCGCTGCCGGGCTGCCAGCATCAACGCGGCCGCCGCGCCAAGCACCTGGAAGGCACAGGCGGCGTTGGCGTAGCCCAAGAACCGCTCGTGGATCGCGTCGGGTAGCAGGAGCAGTCCCGCCGCGCACGCCGTCACCACGGCCGGCACCGCCCACCGGCACCGGCGCGTGATCAGCCGAGCCAGGGCGAACGTCACACCGGCGGCGGCGACGAGCAGGCTCGCCGGCCCGCTCCGGCCGCCCGAGATCGCGGTGGACACCTGAATCCACAGCACGAGGGCGGTCAGCAGCGCCACGCCGGTGCCCGCCGTGACGAGGTCCGGTCGGCGCCGTACCCGAGGATCCGTCGCAACTGTGTGACGGATCCTGGAATCCTGGCGATGCCGCTGATCGGCCGACACTCGGCTCTCTTGTCGCTTGCCAGCTTTGCCCGCTGCCCAACACCAGTATAGATCGCTGGGGGCTACCGCTTGGCCGCTGGTTAGGGCAAGCTGGAGGTCTACGGCGCGGGCCAGGGCGGGCTATGCGGGCAGCGGGAGGGATTGCATGGACAGGTGGAGGGCTTCCGAAACGTGCGGGCGTCCTGGCTACGGTCGCGCACTGGGTCGAGTCGTCACGTTGATCCTGGCGGTCCTGCTCGCCGGAGGGGCGATGCGTTCCACTCTGAGCTGGGCACAGGACTCGGAGTCGCCACAGGTCGACGGCTCAAACGGTCAAGACGGGGATGGGGGCACAGTTGACCCAGCCGGGGACGGGGGCACAGATGGCCCAGCCGGGGATGGGGGCACAAACCCAGGCGGCCCAGGCGCGGGCTTAGACGACATATTCAAGCTCCCGTCCGGCGAGGTCGAGCGTAAGGTCGAGTACTCGGTCGGCGGGCCCGGATCCCCTGGCGAAAGTGTGGTGTCGTCGGGTGACGGCGGGGGGTCGTCGGGTGACGGCGGTGGGTCGTCGGGTGACGGCGGTGGGTCGTACGCGCCGTCCAGTCCGCCGCCTGCCCCGCCGCCGCCTGAGGCTCGGCAGCCGTCGGTGTCTACCGCCCCGAACCCCATGCCAGCGGGCGCGGCTGCCCCGAGCGTAGCTCCTGTGGAGCGCGAGCCAGCGGCGGGCGATGGAGCACCGATCGACGTGGGCGGGGATCCGCCCGCCGCGCCGGAGATCTCCGAAGGCCCTCCGCCGTTGCTGAACCCCGCGTTGTTCGACCTCTTGTTCGGAGAGGATCAGGATGCGCTGGCGCCACCTGTGCCTGATGCGGGACCCGTGGATGACGGAGCCACCCTCGGCGGGCTCGCTTCTCGCGCTCAGTGGGGCGTGCTCAACGAGCCATCCTCTGGCGTGCGCGGGGAGCTCTCGCTCGCGTTCTGGCTTGCCCAAGGCCTGCTCATCTGTGTCATCGGGAAGCGCCTTGTCGCCCGTTGGGACCGCCCTCACCTCGGCTTGAGGCAGCTGGCCGGGGGTCGGCTCGCCGAGCTCCGCCGACGCCGGCAGCTATAGATTGCCGCGGAGGGCCTGTTCTCTCTCGATCGCCGCGAAGCGCGCTTTGAAGTTGCCTTCGCCGAAGCCAGGAGAGCCGTGGCGTTCGCGATGATCTCGAAGAAGACGGTTGGTTTGTCAACAGCGCTAGATGTGGCCCTCCTGTAGAAGTTGTAGGTCGACGGACGGGTTAGCGGGAGGAAAACCGCTGGTGAAAGGCCAGACAGGACTGGCCGGCGAGAGCGGGACGGAGGTACACAGGCCAATCCCGCAGCGTCGTTGCGTTTGTTCAACTATCCGAACAAAAGCAACGACGCCGCGGTTTCCTACCTGGCCACAAGCCTGTGAACGCGCGACGCGTACACGGACAAGCCACGTCACACACCATCCCCAGAGGCGAGGAAGCCCTGGCCAACATCTTTGAGAGCGAGCCCACCGAAGGTGGGGACGCCTGCCCGGCCGACGGTGTGTCTGCCCGGGCATCGCACCGCCGGTGGTGTTCCGCCGGGCCACCGCCGGCACCATCGGGCGTGCTGAGATCTGTTTGCGGCCGTCCCCGCAGAGGAAATGACCTCAATGACGACCTACAAGTTCTGCAATGGACCCCCAGATGTTGGACGCCGGGGGAGCGGTACGCGTCGAGGTACTCCTCGATCTGGGACTTGCGCCGGCCTTTGGCGGGTTCCGCCGTCCCACTCCGACCTTGCTCATCAGGGCGGAGTACTCGATCGAGATGGTCTTGTCGTCGTAGTGGACGAGCTGTGTGAAGCCCATGACGCTGGCGTAGAACGCGACCCAGTCGTCCATGCGTCCCTGCTCTACGTTGGCGACAACGTGGTCGATCGTCTCAAGCCGGACCGGCGTCACGACCTGATCGGGCAACGGACGGAAGCCGGACAGGAACACGCCGGTCCAGTGCGAGGCGTCGACGAGGCTGTGGACGGTATCGCCGTACGCCTCGATCGCAGCGACGATGATCTTGCCGGGCGAGCCTTCGCGGATCTCGGGCTCGCGAGCGGGTCGTGCGCCGCGCTCCACGGCGATGCGGAACGCCTCTTCGACGTCACCGCGAACGCGACGTCACGGACGCCGTCGTCGTGCTCGGCCTGGTGTCGTACGATCGACGAGGACGGTGCGAGCCACTTTGGGGATAAACACCCCAGTCGGGTGGAGCACTTCGCCGTACTGTGCATCAGGATTAGGCCCAATGCCAGGTTACTTAAGAAGTCGCGCGGGTGACAGGCGGCGCTGGCCGTGTGCCGGGAAGGCTGCGCCCTTGTTCCTTCGAGCACGCGCGTAACCTGCAGGATTCCTCTGTATACGGAGGAATCCTGCAGTGTGACCGGGCACTGGCGCGTGCTGATGACCGTACCCGTATCCCCCGCGTGACCTCTAAGGCAGCAGTATTGGGATTAGGCCGGCTGACGCTGTCGCTCTTAAGGTGGCAAATCTGGTAAAACGGGCGACATGTAGCCGGTTCTTATCTCAGTGCAGGAGCATTGGTCCCATGAGCCTCTACATTGCGGGTGCGGGCGGGTTGGGGCGCGAGGTGCTCGATGCGCTTATTGCCCTGGGCGACGTGGCGACTGCCTTTCTCGACGACGGACGCGCGGGGGAGATCGTCCGCGGCTTACCAGTCCTCCTTCCGGGGGACGCTGAAGGTGGACGGTTCGTCGTCGGGCTGGCCGACCCCGTGGCGCGCGGCCGGCTCGCGGTCCTGCTCAAAGCCCGGGGCTTGCGACCGCGTACCGTCGTCCACCCGTGGGCGATCGTCGGGCCGGAGACGACGCTCGGGCCGGGCTGTATCGTGCTCGGCGGAGCGCATGTCTCGTCGAGCATCACGGTCGGCGCCCACTGCCAGGTCCAGTACAACGCGACGGTGGGTCATGACGCGATCCTCGACGACTACGTGGCGGTCTTTCCCGGCGCCAATATCTCAGGCAACGTGCGGCTGGAACGCGGGGTCACCGTCGGCAGCGGCGCGATCGTCCTGCAAGGCCGCACGGTCCATGAGGGCGCGTTTGTCGGGGCGGGAGCGGTCGTCACCCGGGACGTACCCCCAGGCGCCGTCGTCACCGGCGTGCCAGCACGCCGTGTCGGCGGGTGTGCCGGCTGAGACCAGCCGGCACCGCGGTCGAGTCACAGGCCCGTAAGCCGGTGAAAGGCGCGGTTGTAGTAGACGATCGGTTCACCCTCGGAGGTCCTGCAACGCTGGACGTGTCCGAGGAGGATTATGTGGTCGCCTCCAGCAAGTCGTTCCTCGATCCGGCTTTCGATCACCGCGAGCGCATCGGGAAGAATAGGGAGCCC
Organism: Egibacteraceae bacterium; assembly: GCA_050743625.1. GTDB lineage: Bacteria > Actinomycetota > Nitriliruptoria > Euzebyales > Egibacteraceae > JBOGED01. The sequence continues at coordinate 63,204 of JBOGED010000195.1, forward strand.
CCACGGACTGCGGATGAACTCGCCCGAGCCGAACTTGTCCGCACCTTTCGTCGCGAAGGTGAGCGCGGTCCGCTTGTGCGTTGGCCGCAGGACATTCACTGCGAACCGGTCAGAAGTCGTAAATGAGGAGGCGCACGCCGCACCGCGATCGAGGCACACGAGCACGAGCGGTGGCTGCAGCGACACCGCGGTGAAGGCGCAAGCGGTGAAACCCCACGGCCGCCCTTCGGCGTCCATAGTGGTGACGATCGTGACACCTGCCGAGAAACGCGCGAGCGCGTCGCGCAGCGCGGCCTCCGGAGCGGATTGTTCGGAGGTGGACAGCGGGCATTCCGTTCGCTGTAGCCCAAGGGCCATCTTGATCTCTCCGCTTCTCACTAGGAAGGAACGTCGCGGAGGCGTGGCCGTCCCTCGCTCGGCATGGCCTCGTTGATCTCGCCAAGGGAGACCAGGTAGTCCGCGATGCGCCCGGGAGTCCGGAAGTACTCCACGTCGAAACCGTCCAGCGGCAGCTCGTGTCCGTACGCCTCTTCCAGGCCCACGATGAGCGACACCACAGCGATCGAGTCGAGCACCCCGGTGTCGATCAGGTCGGTGTCCGGGGTAGGGATGTCGACGGTGAGGAGATCACGGATCAAGAGGCTGATCCGCTTGGCGAGGTCGCCGTGCCCGCGCATCAACCCGTCCCCGCGTCCACCGAAGTCCCTGCGGTCGCGGTCGCGGTCTGGTCACGCCCTTCCGTGAAGCGTTCACGCAGCATCTTGCAGCGCCGGGATCATCCGAAGGTTCTTGACGTTGTAGTAACGACCGTGGAGGCGTCGATGCTCAATTGCGTCCCTTTCGGCTTTGCCCGCTCCCGCCCGGAACACGTTTAGGGTACCCCCGGTCGTTGTGAAAAGAAAGGGCGACCTGCGCGGACAGGCGATACGCGCCTGAGGCGGGCAGCACCTTATTGTTGCTCGAGTCCCAAGTGCCCGTTGACCGGGAGAAGTCTGTCCCCTTACACTCATCGTTAGCCGGTGTTAATTATCGGTCGGCGGGTTGTCGATCCAGCTCAATTCTCGTGGGCTTGCAAGGGTATGTCGAGGTAATCGGTGATGACAATCCCGGGCCGGCGCTGTTTCGTCGTCGCGTCGGGTTGGCGAGGGTTTTCATCATGTTCCAGTCCCACACAATGTACGAGGGAGCGACCGCGTGCATCGAGAGGCCGTGACCCAGATGTTGAGTGGGCGTGCGGACAAGGGAACGGTGCCGTGGGAGCACGCGCTCTCACCCCGTTAGAAGTCGCCACCTGCATGGTGTTCGGCGTCGAGGCTGCCAAGCCGCCGCTACGGGAGGCCGGCGAGGACTCTGCGCGAGCCGTCTTGGAGCGGGTGGTCGCCGAGGCGCTCGCCCGCCCGCCGGTCATGGTGAGCTTCTCTGGCGGGCGGGACTCGTCCGCCATCTTGGCGCTCGCCACCCACCTGTCGCGCCGGCTCGGGGCCGCGCCGCCGGTGCCGGTTACGCTGCGGTTCGCTCGCTGCGCCCAGACGCACGAGGCGACCTGGCAGGAGGCCGTCGTCGGCCACCTCGGACTTGACGACTGGATCCGCTTGGAGCTCGACGACGAGGTCGACGCGCTGGGCCCGTATGCTCGCGGAGTCCTGCTCGCGCACGGGGTTCTCTGGCCGCCGAACGCTCACTTCCACGCTCCTATCTTCGAGGTCGGCCATGGGGGAACGGTGTTGACCGGTGCCGGCGGGGACGAGGTGATGAGCCCACACAGGTGGTCGCGCGTCGCGCAGGTCCTGACCGGTCGGGTCCGACCACGACCGCGTGACGTGCTTCGTGTCGGTCATGCGCTCTCTCCCCGTTGGCTGCGGATCGCGGTTCTCCGCCACCGCCGCACCGCGGAGCCAGCCGGCAGTTGGCTGCGACCGGAGGCGGCGCGGGCCCTCATGGATGAGTCGGGCACGGACGTCGCGGCGGACCCGTGGCGTTGGGACGCGTGGCTGCGGCACCGGTGGTGGCCAAGTCGGTACCGGCTCCTCGCAGAGGAGAGCCTGGCGATCATGGCGGCCGATTTCGGCGTGTCCGTCGCGCACCCGCTCATGGACGGACGGTTCCTGGCCGCGGCGGCCCGGCAGTTTCGCCTGGTGGGGTTCGAGGGCAGGACACTGGCTATGTCGCGGTTGTTCGGCGACTTGTTACCGCCAGCCCTGTGCGCGCGGTCGAGCAAGGCCAGCTTCAACTCGGTCTTCTTCAACCGGCACTCACGAGCGTTCGTCGCGGACTGGACCGGCGCCGGCGTGGACGACCGGCTCGTCGACGTGGAGGCGCTCCGCCGCGAGTGGTCCGGCGAGCGCGGGTTCGACGCGCGAACGCTCACCCTCTTGCAGTCGGCCTGGCTCGCGCAACGGTCCCACGACATCGAGGAGGCAGCGGACGGCCGGCTCGATGGCCTCCCAGGCCGGGGGCCGGCGGAAGGTGTAGCACGGGAGGGCGGCAAGCTTCAGCAGCCGCTCGGGCCGGACGCGTGGATGCACGAGGATCGCCGTATGGGGCAGGAGGGCCGATAGCCGTTTCGCCGGTGGCAGCAAGGCAATCTTCGGAGGTCCCCACGTCGCGAGGATCCAACCCGCCAGCGGCGCCGGACCCCGCGCCGGAGGCAGGAGCACGCGCCATCGCCGCCTCGCCCCGACCACCCCCAGTGGCTCCCCGGCGCCGAGACGAGTGGCTGCCTCGCGGCGAAGGTCGATGCACGCCGGGCCAGGGAGCACCGTCAGATCGTCGAGCACGACGAGGTCGTCGGCGAGGATCTGTGCCCCTCGTCGCGCCAGGTAGGCGAGGGTCGAGCTCTTGCCCCCCTCCTTCTGCCCCAGGATCACCCAGGCGCCACCGCCCGTGAGGAACGCGCCCCCGTGGAAGGCCTCACGGCCCAACCACCGGTTGACCACGGCGGATGCACCGGACAAGAAGGGGTGCACCATGTGCTCGTCCGGTGCTGCCGCAGGCAGCGCGAACCGCGCATGAAGCGCGCTTCGGTCGACGACCACCCAGCCGCCCCCCTGGAGCGGAAGCTGAGCGCGATTGTCGTTCAGGCTGGCATGCAACGCCATCAAAGGGTCGACGCACCGCTCAACCGTAAGAACCGGCGCTCCGGCCGCCACTGGGCCGAGGAGGCGAGAAGCGCCAGGCACGCCAGCCAGCCGTAGGCCGTATACACCAAGCGGACACGATGGATCAGAGGCCATGAATTCCCGCCCACCTGAAAATCATTGGAACGCAATCCCCGTCTGATCAGTTAGAATACTCATTGTGGGCTTGGCACGCGAGATCGTAAATACCATGGAACGGCAGGATGACGATATGGCGGCAGAATATGAAGTGCCAATGGTGGAAGAGATTGGGACACTGCACGAGTTGACCCTCGGTTCCAGCTTCAGCAGCACGGGGGACGCGCTCTTGGGAATTATTCCGATTCCTGGCGGAAACCCGACGAACGTCTCTTAGGAGACTCTCGCAACCTGGCGTGTCGATCGGCTCGG